>DASYAD010000439.1:0-17520 GCA_036501515.1 Trebonia sp.
CTGGGAGATCCGCGGCCCGCGGCAGCGGTTCACCTACTCCGCCCTGATGACCTGGGTCGCCTACGACCGCGCGGCCCGCCTCGCCCGCGACCGCGGCCTGCCCGCCCCCGTCGAACGGTGGCGCAAGCTCGCCGCCCAGGCACACCGTTTCGTCCAGGAACAGTGCTGGGACCCGGAGCTCAAGACCTACATCATGTATCCGGGCAGCCAGCTGCTCGACGCTTCCGTGCTGGTCATGCCGCTGGTGAAGTTCGCCGGGCCGACCGACCCGCGCTTCCTGTCGACGCTGGACCGCATCAGCGCCGAACTCGTCTCCGACAGCCTGGTCAACCGGTACGCGCTGACCGGCGTCGACGGCATCGCCGACGGCGAGGGCACGTTCAGCCTGTGCTCGTTCTGGTACGTCGAGGCGCTGACCCGGGCGGGCCGCGTTCGCGAGGCGCGGATGGTCTTCGAGAAGATGCTGACCTACGCCAATCACCTCGGCCTGTTCGCCGAGCAGGTCGGCACCTCAGGGGAGGCCCTCGGCAACTTCCCGCAGGCCTTCACCCACCTGGCCCTGATCAGCGCCGCCGTCAACCTCGACCAGGCACTTGATAAGAAATTAGTATTTCCTTGACCGCGAAACCGTGAAACCGTGAAACCGCAAAAACGCGAACCGTTAAACCGTTAAACATTTATCGCGACATTGAGGACGGCATTTGCAGTACCGGCTTGATCACGTCGCCGTGGTGGGATGCCTCAAGCGCCTCGTTGACCTGCTCGAGCGGGAACTTCTGAATCAGCCGGTCGTACGGGAACCGGCCTTGGGAGTTGAGCGTGATCAGCGTGTTGATGAACGACGCTGACCGGCCCTCACCGCCGAGGATGCCGACGACCTTCTTGCCCCACAGCGTCGACATGTGGTCGAGGGAGAACGAGGCGCCCGCCGGCGCGCCCCCGATCAGCGCCACCGTCCCGCGCATACCCACCGAGTCGGCCGCCTGCCGCAGCACGCTGACGTTGCCGGCGCAGTCGAGGGCGAAGTCAGCCGGACCGCCGCAGATCTCCGTCACCGCCGCGACCGGGTCGGCGCCGCCCGACACGTCGACGGTCTCGGTCGCGCCGAGCTCGGCGGCGAGCGCGAGCCGCGGCGCGAGGCGGTCCACCGCGATGATGTGCGTGGCCGCGGTCAGCCGGGCGGCCATGACGGCGGAAAGGCCGACCGCGCCGGAGCCGTAGATGACCACCGACGACCCGGCAAAGGGCCGCAGCGCGTTCAGCACGGCGCCCGCCCCGGTCGAGATCCCGCAGGCCAGCGGCCCGAGCAGGGACACGTCGACATCGTCGGGCACTTTCACCAGGGCGTTGGCGGCGCAGATTGAGTACGTCGCGAACGAGGACTGGCCGAAGAAGTGGCTGTGCAGCGCCGACCCGTCGAGCCGCCGCAGCGAGGTCGAGCCGTCGGCCCGCGAACCCGCGATCACCAGCGGCCCGAGCTGCAGGCAGTACCGCGGCTGCCCCTCCAGGCAGTTGCGGCATGATCCGCACCAGGGCCACCCGATGACGACCTTGTCCCCGACCGAGACGCCGGTCACCCCGTCGCCTACCGCCGACACCACGCCCGCGCCCTCGTGCCCGAGCACCCCGGGCGCGGGGAACGGCATGTCCCCGTCGCGCGCGAGCGCGTCGGTGTGGCACACCCCTGACGCGACGATCCGGACCAGGGCCTCGCCGGGCCCGGGTTCGTCGATCTCCACCTCAGCCACCGCCAGTGGCGTGAACAGCTTCTCGAAAACCGCCGCGTTCGCGCGCATGATTCCCTTCTTGCTAGGCCGCTCTGACCGCGGCGGCCGCGACTGCCGACCTGATGGCCGCCCCGGCATCGGCGACCGCCTTGTCGGCGTCGTCGAGCACGCCGGTGAACGTGAAGAACGCGTGGATCTGCGACCCGTAGTGCCGGTGCTCGACCGGTACCCGCGATTCCCGCAGCCGGTCCGCGTAGGCGAATCCCTCGTCCCGCAGCGGGTCGTGCTCGGCGGTCACCACGTACGCGGGCGGCAGCCCGGACAGGTCACCCGCCCGCAGCGGCGACGCGTGCGGGTGGGCGCGGGTGCCGCGGTCGGGCGCGTAGTGGTCCCAGAACCAGACCATGTCCCGCCGGTTCAGGATGAGCTCGTCCCCGTCGTACTCGTGATAGGAGCGCCGGTCCAGGTCGTGGTCGGTGACCGGGTACACCAGCGCCTGCAGGGCGATGGCGGGCCCGCCGGCGTCCCTGGACCGCAGCGCCGACACGGCCGCGAGGTTGCCGCCCGCGCTGTCGCCGGCCACCACCACCGGCCGGCCGCGGCCGAAGCCGGCCGCTGAGCCGGCCCACAGCAGCGCCTCGTACGCGTCGTCGGCCGCGGCGGGAAAGACATGCTCGGGCGCGAGCCGGTAGTCCACGCTGACCACGTCGCAGCCGGACGCGACCGCGAGGGCGCGGACCGAAGAGTCCCAGGAGTCGAGCGAGCCGACTACCCAGCCGCCGCCGTGGTAGTAGACGACGACGCCGGGCGCGTCCGGCGACGGCGAGTACACCCGGGCCGGAATCCCGCCGTCCTTCGAGGGGATGACGACGTCGCGCACCGAGTCGAGATCGGGGCCGACCGGGATCAGCGCGTTGTTGTTCGCCTCGACCCCGGCCCGCGCTTCGTCAGGCGACAGTTCCCACAGCGGCGGCGCGCCCGCGGCGGCCTTTCCGTCGAGAATCTGTTGCGCCTGGGGATGCACAGAAGCCGCCACCGCTTACCTCCGAGAGCTGACAGTCACCGTTGAAGTCAGGGGGTACCTAGGTCAAGACTCCGCTCACGGGACGCTCACGGCAAATCCCGCATATCCGGCGGCCGCCACGGCGTCGCACTTGCTGCGGTACGGCCCGCAGCCGCCCACGTAGGAGGTGAACACCCGGGGCTTGCCGGGAATGTTCGCGCCCACGTACCAGGAATCCGCCTTGGGGAACAGGGTGCCGTTCGCGACCTCGCTGACGTGCGCCATCCACTCGTCCTGGGCTTCGCCGGCCGGCTCGATCGTCGCGTAACCGTGCTCGTCAAGCCAGCTAACGCAGTCGCGGATCCACTCGACGTGCTGCTCGATGGACAGCACCACGTTGGAGAACACGGCGGGAGACCCCGGGCCGGTGACGAGGAACATGTTCGGGAACCCGGCCGCGGCGACGCCGAGGTAGGCGCGCGCGCCGCCGGCCCACGCGTCCCGCAGCGGCAGCCCGCCGGCGCCGCGGATGTCGATCGCGAACAGCGCCCCGGTCAGCGCGTCGAACCCGGTCGCGAACACCAGCGCGTCGAGCTCGTACGAGCCGGCCGCGGTCTTCACGCCGCCCGGGTAGACCGACTCGATCGGCGCCGAACGAATGTCGGCCAGCGTCACGTTCGGCCGGTTGAACATCGCGTAGTAGTCGTCGCTCTGGCACAGCCGTTTGGCCCCGACCGGGTAACCCTGCGGGCAGAGCAGCTCCGCGACCGCGGGGTCGGCCACCGTCTCCCGGATCCGGTCCCGCATGAACTCCGCCACCACGTCGTTGGCCTGCTGCGACACCAGCAGGTCGGTGTACGCGCCGAGGAACGGCATGCCCCCGCCCGCCCGCCATCGTTCGGCGAACATGCGCTGCACGTCCTCGGCCGGCTCGTCGAGCACCCGGCGGCCTGTCCCCGTCACCGGCACCCCGAGGAACGACTCGCGCGCCTGCGCCCGGTACTCGCGGTAGCCGGACTTGAACGCGCGTTCCTCTGCTTCCAGCCAGGGCCGGTTCCTGTTCGGCACCGCGAAGTTGGCGGTCCGCTGGAACACGTACAGGTGCTCGGCGACGGCCGCGATCTCCGGCGCGATCTGGATCCCGGTGGAGCCGGTGCCGACAAGCCCGACCCGCTTCCCCGTGAAGTCGGCGCCCTCCTTGGGCCACCGCGCGGTGTGGTACCAGGGCCCCTCGAACTCATCGAGCCCCGGCAGGCCGGGCACCTGGAACTGCGACAGGCAGCCGGCAGCCGACACGAAGTACCGAGCCGACACCGTCGCGCCGTCCGACGTCGCCACCGTCCAGTGCGCCGCCGCCGCGTCCCAGGTGGCCGCCGTCACCCGCGTGTTCAGCTGAATGTCGGGCCACAGGGCGAACCGGTCGGCGACATGGGTGAGGTACCGCAGGATCTCCGGCTGGGCCGGGTACCGCTCGCTCCACGACCAGTCCTGCTCAAGCTCGGGGGAGAAGGAGTAGGAGTAGTCCTTGGACTCGATGTCGCAGCGCGCCCCCGGGTAGCTGTTCCAGTACCAGGTACCGCCGATGCCGTCCCCGGCCTCGAACGCCCGGACCGTCAGCCCGGCCGACCGGAACGCGTGCACCGCGTAGATCCCGGCGAAGCCCGCCCCCACCACCACGACGTCAAGGTCGGTCACCGGCAGTTCCTCCTAAGCAGGGCACGCTCCGACGAGCGGGCCCAGACTCCGACGTTAGGAGAAGAGAAAATCCCCGGTCAATGCCCTGCCCGCACAAGCTGCGGCTCATCGTTTGGGTGCCCGCCCCAAGAACCGTCATCCAGAACGGTGGCTCGTGACAGTGGTCTCTCGTCACATGACCGCTTCAGCCTGGTTCGGCCGCGAGGCAGGCGGTTCGCCCGCGCGCAAGCCGTGAGCCACAGAACGGGCCCCGAACGCGCGCGGTTCGAACCGCCTATGCCCAGCATCCTCGTCTGACCCGCGGACAGCCATTGTCGGTTTGAACAGCCAGCACCTCGGCTCCCGTACTCCGGACCTGGCATCGGCCCTGGCAACGCGACCCCGTCCCCCACGCCCGGCTCCGCCTCGCGGGCCGGACCACCGCCCCGGCTTCCCGGATCTACAGTTCCAGGCCCGCGCGCTCGGCTGCCCAGGCAGTCTCCGCCTCTGGCGCCCCGTGAGGCTGCGGGCGAAGTCGCTCGTGGCTTCAACCGCCAGCGCCCGCATCCTCCGGCAGCCGAATGGAGCCGCTACGTGGGCTCTTCGCCGGGAGTGTCCCCCGGGTTGTCGGCCGACCCGCTCTCTGCTTCGGGCGTGCCCGCTTCCGCGGCGTCGCCGGGAGCGTCGCCGGCCGGCTTGACCGGGGTGACGGAGGCGAGGGTGGCCAGGGTCTTGCGCAGTTCCAGCCAGACCTTGGCCAGGTTCGCAGCGGCGGGGTGGTCGCCGCGGATCACGGCCGCGGTGGCGGACGCGCCGCCGGAGGATTCGCCGGCCTCGCTCGTGCCTTCGTCCTGCCAGTCCGCGGTGAGGGCGGCGGCCGCGCCTGCGGCCGCCGCCTCGGTGGCGGCGCTGGCGTTCACGGCGCGCAGTGCCTCGTTGGCCGCGGCCACGATGAGCGGGTCGGTGAGCACGATCGTGAGGGTTTCCGGCAAGACTTCCAAGGCCATCTGGCGGCGGCCGGCTTGCTCCGGCTGCTCGTCGGTCGTGCCGGCGATCTTGGCCGAGCGCAGCTTCTGGCGCAGCTCGCCGATGTCGACCCCCAGGTCAGCCAGGGTCGCCGACGCGGCCGAGTCGCCGTCCTGGAGAGCCGCGAGCAGCAGGTGGTGCGACCCGACCGGGCGCGGTCCCGCCAGCCGGGCCGCCTGGCGCAGCGCGGCCTCGACGGCTGGGGTGCCGCGCGGTACGGCATCCGGGCCGAACGCCTCAGGACGGAAGGGCACGCTCACGCTGCGCCGGGTCAGCCGCCCGCGCAGCCAGCGGAGCACGGTGTTGGTCTCGTCGGCGTCGCCGGCCTCGGCCGCCTCGGCCGCCGCGGCTTGCTCAGCCGGGATCATGGCGGACACGGCGTCGAGCACCGCGACCCGGAGTTCGAGCAGGTCAACGTGTTCACGCATGATCTGCACCGCGACCCCGTCGCCCTCCCTGAGCAAGCCGAGCAGGATGTGCTCGGTGCCGATGTAGTTGTGCTTGAGCGCGAGCGCCTCGCGCAGCGACAGCTCCAGGGTCTTCTTCGCCCGCGGGGTGAACGGAATGTGCCCGGACGGAGTCTTCGCGCCCCGGCCAACGATCTTCTCGACCTCTTCGCGGACGCCGTCGCGGGTCATGCCGAAGGTGGCCAGGGCGGTCCCGGCGACCGACTCCGGTTCGCCGAGCAGCCCGAGCAGAATGTGCTCGGTGCCGATGTAGTTGTGGCTGAGCAGCCGCGCCTCTTCCTGAGCCAGGACGACGACGTGCCGCGCTTTCTGAGTGAATCGCTCGAACATGTCTGCCAGACTGCCCGGTGCTTCTAACCCTGTCAATACCATGCTAATAGTAGGGTGGAGACGTGACGGCGACGACTCGTAATGCCGGGGCAAACCGGGTACAACGAGACTGGCGCGACGAAAGGTGACCAATGGACTGGGAAGACCGGCTCGACGACTGGGAGCTTGAACTTGAGCTCGGCGCCCAGCTTGAGGGCTCCGACTGGGTGACGCTTGAGAAGGCCGCCGCCGAGACGGGTGTGTCAAGGGCGGCCCTGCGCACCTGGTACCGCACCGGCCAGATCCCGTCACGGCTGGTCGACGGCCCGCACGGCAAGCAGCGCCTAGTGCCGCTCGCGGTGGTAGCCGAGCGCGCCGAGGCGAGCCCGCGCGTTCGCAAGACGGCCGAGCGCCGCCTGGCCGACGAGGCCCAGGTAGAAATCCTGCGGCACCGCGTCGACCAGCTGGAACTCCGCCTAGCCGAGCTAGAGCGCCGCCTGGGCGACCAGCCGCCCAGTTAGCGGAGCAGCAAAACCGCACGTCTGGCCTCGAGGGCCGCGGGCGTCCATCGCGGTGTCGCGGAGGCTGGGCACCGCATGGGTGCGCGACGGCGCGAGGCGGTCCGACGGCGCGAGGCGGCCATGAGCGTGGTAATTTTTTTCTAAATGGAAACTCTTAGTTGGTATATTCGAAAAAGTTTCCAAGATCATTTCTCTGACTGTGCTTACTGAGGCGAGCGTACCTGACGTGACCGCTGGTGTCGCATCCGCTGCGCCGTGACCGCCAGGAAGCGCCTTCGGCCCGCAGGCCACGCGGCCAGGCGGAGCCGGGCAGCCGCGCGGCACTCACCCGCGCCATGGACGGAATGGCGCTGACGCCGGGCGATACGAGGCGGGCCTGGCCCGTGGCTGGGACGCGTCAGGGGTGGTGGGTGTCAGCCGCCCCCCGTTCGGGACGGGACAGGGGTTGGATTTTCTGTGCGGGCCTAAATCTCGCCGAAGAGGCGGTCGCCTGCGTCGCCCAGGCCGGGGACGATGTAGCCCTTGTCGTTCAGCCGTTCGTCGACGGCGCCGGTGACGACCCGCACCCAGTCGCCAGGGAAGGCCTCCTCGAGCCGGGCGAGGCCCTCGGGGGCGGCAAGCAGGCAGACCGCGGTGACCGCGGCCGCGCCCCGGTCGCGCAGCATGGCGATGACCGTGAGCAGCGTGCCGCCGGTGGCGAGCATCGGGTCGAGTACGAATACCTCGCGGCCTGACAGGTCGGCGGGCAGCCGGTTCGCGTAGGTCGAGGCGGCCAGCGTCTCCTCGTCCCTGACCATGCCGACAAAGCCGACGCTGGCCATCGGCAGCAGCCTGGTCATCCCGTCGAGCATGCCGATCCCTGCCCGCAGCACGGGGACGATGAGCGGCTTCGGGTCGGTCAGCTGAGCGCCGGTCGTGACGCTGACCGGAGTGGTGATCTCGACCTGGGTGACGCGGATTTCCCTGGTGGCCTCGTAGGCGAGCAGGGTGACGAGCTCGTCCGCCAGCATGCGGAAGGTCGCCGTGTCGGTGCGGGCGTCACGGAGCAGGGTGAGCTTGTGGGTGATGAGCGGGTGGTCGGCCAGGAGCGTGCGCATGGTCAGTAAGTGTGCCAGGTCGCGGCGGCCGGCCTGCGGCTAGCCTCGTTCGTGCCGTCGCGGCCGCAGCGCGCGGGAGAGCAGGCCGGACAACGCGGCGGCGGTCCCGGTGCCTGTCAGCGCGACCGAGCCGACGGGCGCGGTCTCGTCGAGCAGCTGGAGCGCCCGGAGCCGGTGCCGCAGCACGTGGATCTCGCCGCGGACCGCGCTGCTGAGACTTCCGCCCGACCGGGAGGACCAGCCTTCCGCGGCGTGCAGCTCGGTCAGCCGCCCGGCCAGCTCCTCGTACCCGACGGGGCTGTCGTGCAGCGTGATCAGCAGCAGCGCGGCTTCGCGGACGGCCACGGTGAAGTCGGGGTCGGGACCGTCGTCGGGTCCGATGAGCGCCGCCGTCCCGATGTGCCAGCGGACCGCGGCATCGTCCGCCATCAGCCGTCCCGTCCTGGTCAGGACCAGGGTCGTGCCACTGCGGCGCACCGCGCCCATCTCGTGCTGTGCCAGCGCCCGCAGCGTGTGCAGCGGGTAGACGTCGAGCTCCTGGTGCCGACGGGTGGACTGCTCGGCCGCGAGGCCGCCAGGTCCCCAGCCGAACCGCTCGGCCGCCTCACCGACCAGGCCGGGCGCGATGTAGTGCCTGGCCGTCAGCCGCAGCCCGCCGCTTGCGTGCCCGAGCAGCCAGGCGAGCGTGGGCAGCGGCTCGCCTGGCAGGTCCGGCGGCTCGAGTAGCCGGGGCATCAGCGTGCGGGCGAGACGGGAGCGTTCGCCCGGGTGACCGTGCGCCCACTCCTCGATCCGCTCGGCGCTGATCCGGCTGAGCCAGGAGTCCTCGTCGGGCGCGCCGGCCGGCCGGGTCAGCCAGCGCTCGACCAGGGCCGCCCGCCGGGTCTTCCAGCCGCTGGCGCCGACCTTCAGCTCGCCGGCCGCGACCGCGAGCTCGATCGCGGCGGCGCACGCGTCGTAGGCGGCCCGCTCGTCCGGTCCCATGACCGAAGACCAGGCCAGCAGATCGGTGTCCGGCGGCACCGCGTGCGAGCGGGACAGGGCCTTGGCGTATGCCGCCAGGCCCTCGGCGCGCGAGTTGCCGTAGGCGTTGATGATCTGCGATGTCTCGGCGCCGGCGCAGGCCTCGGCATAGTGCTCCATGCCCGCGAGCGTGAACAGCCGGGCGAGCGCGCTGGTGACCGCGAGCTGCGCGGCCGGGGGCCGCGGGGTCCCCGCCGGCAGTGCGAACCAGAGAAATTCCTGCAGCCGCAGCAGCGAGATGGCCCCCAGGCCGTCCCCTGATGTCAGCTGGCGGAGTGCGTTCCTCGCATCGTCGGCGACAGCGGGGTCTTCGCGTGCGAGGGTCCTGAGCGCCTCCGCATCAGTCATCATGCGGTCAGTCTGCCCCACGAGGTCAAGTGGCGGTAGATGCGTTGCGGATTTGGCTGGTGATGTTCGAGTGCTGTTGCCTCGCGCACCCGCCAGGCCCGTGGCTACGGCATGATTGCTCCCGTGAGCGGTATCTACGACGAACCCGAGCTGTACGAGCTGGCCTGCGCCTACCGCGACGTGCCAGCTGAAGTCACCGCGATCGAGGCCTGGTGCGCCAGACACCACACGGGCCCGGTCCGCTCCGTGCTCGAGCTGGCGGCGGGCCCGGCCGAGCACGCGCGTGAGCTAGCGCGGCGCGGCCTGCGCGCGACGGCGCTCGACCGGTCCCCGGCGATGTGCGAGTACGCGGCCGCGCGGGCCAAGGCCGAGGGTCTCGACCTGGCCGTGGTCGAGGCCGACATGCGTGACTTCACCATCACCGGCGAGGCCGGCGCCCCGGTGCTGTTCGATCTCGCCGTCACCATGCTCAACTCCGCCTGTCACCTGTTCACCCTCGACGACCTCGTCCGGCACCTGGTGGCGGTCCGCGCCCGGCTGGCGTCAGGCGGCCTTTACATTGTGGAACTCGCGCACCCGGCTGACTTCTTCGCGGCCGAGCCGCGGACCAGCAACGAGTGGACGATCGAGGCGCCAGGCCTGCACGCCGAGGTCCGCTGGGGCGGCCGCAACGACCGGATCGACCCGCTGACCCAGGTCACCCGTGAGCACATGACGATCACCGCGACGGACAAAGACGGCACGATCCGTACGGTCAGTGACGTGGTGCCCAACCGGTTCTGGACGCTGACGGAGTTCACCGCCGCCGTCGCGCTGGCCAACGCCGCCCAGCCAGGAGAAGGGGACGGGAACGGGGAAGCGGCGAGCGCCGGCAGGGCCGCGGCCGGGCGGTTCGAGCTGGTCGCGAGCTACGGGGACTTCGACCAGAGCACAGAACTCGACGCGCCGACGGCGTGGCGGATGATCCTCGTCCTAGGCCGCTCGTAGCGCGTCAAAAAGCTCCGGGACAACCGTTTACGACATTGTTGACGGTTGCCCCGGAGCGGTCCTCGGTCTGCCCCGGCGTGCTTACTCGACCGGGATTTCCTTGTTGATCAGCGAGAGATCGATCCCCTGGCGGGCCCTGACGAAGCGGGCCACCAGGTAGATCACCAGCGCGAGCACGTACATCGCGCCCATGTAGATCAGCGAGTCGTTGTTGTTGATGCCGTACGCGCTGTTGGACAGCCACTCGTACAGGCAGTAGCCGATGAGCCCGATGGTGATCAGGCCGGCCACAGGTACGACGGGCACGCCCGCGATCTTCAGCCGGGAGGCGGGCGAGGCGGCCCACAGGTCCGGCTTGCGGAACGGCAAGATCACCACGGCGATCGCGGAGAACAGGTACGTGACGGCGATGACCAGCGTCGCGTCGAGCGTGTAGGTGTGGAAGGTGGAGTTGTAGGCGTACAGGGCGGCCAGGCCGACGGCGGGCAGCAGCATCAGCACCAGCGACCAGACCGGGACCCGCCGCTTCTCCGACACCTGGGCGGCGCCGTCGGGCAGGATGCGGTCGAATGCGGCCGCGAAGATCACCCGGGTCGACGACAGGAACAGCGTCCCCACCCAGGCGAAGAACCACAGGCTCATCAGCACGATGAGGATCACCTGGAAGGCCGTGTTGTTGACCAGCCAGCTGGCCAGCAGCACCGGGTAGGGGAAGATCGGCAGCGCGTGGGTGGCGCAGGTGCCGTAGGCGCAGTCGATCCACAGCGCGTTGACGGACTGGTAGAAGGCGAAGCCGAAGGTCTTGGCGAACACCAGGAGCAACACCACCGACAGCAGCACCGTGGTCCACAGGCCGAAGAACATCCCGCTGAAGACCCGCTTGAAGTCGGAGGCGCCGCGCACCTCGCCGTACAGCGTGGTGCCCCAGTTCGGCCACAGCAGGTAGAACATCAGCATCGGCACCAGCAGCATGGACTGGCCGAACGCGCCGGCCACGCCGAACGGCGCCGGGGTGTAGCCGATCGCGGAAGAGCCCGCGTCGGACAAGGTGCCCGCGTAGCCGTTCTTCATGCCGAACAGCTTGGACGTCTCGGTGTTGAAGGCGGAGATGAAGTCGTTGCGGTTGTTGGTGAGCAGCAGGATGACGACGATCGCGATGCCGAGCAGGCCGCCGTAGAAGCACCACTTCTGGACCCGGGCGTAGCCCGACATGCCAAGCGACACGAGGATGCCCGCCAGCACGATGGTGATCAGCGTGACGACGAAGATGCCGTTGGAGGTGGCGAACCAGGCGGCGCCCGACGGGTCGTTGAACGCCACCCACAGCGGCTGGAAGAACTCCTCGGAAAGCACCGAACCGTAGATCGGCGCCCACAGCCAGAGGATGAACCACCAGCCGGTGGCTGCCATGACGAAGCCGATTCCGCTGCCCAGGATGCGGGACTGCCAGACGTAGTCGCCGCCGGCCCGGGGGATGGTGACGACCAGGCCGCTGTAAGCCAGCACGAGGAAGGACACCCAGATGCCGGAGATGAGAACGGCGGTGAGCAGCTGCCCGCTCGGGAATGCGTCCTGGTATGCGAATTCGACCAGGCCCAGGGTGATGACGTTTGTCGAGAGGCAGGCGTAGATCATTGAGTCGCGGACCGACCAGCCGCGCACCAGGCCCGTGGCTTTCCGCAGGAATAGCGTCGGTCTCTCGTCGCCGGCAGTCGTGGCCATGGGGACCCTCCGGTATTTAATAGAAAAAGATCAATGTGCCATCTTGTGCAACGGCTGTAACGGCAGCACCATAACATTTAGCCGTTAACAAGGACATACTTAACTTTTCCGTTTTTTGGATTTATATCAATCAAAGCCGCCTGAAGTACTCCGTCACCGTACGAACTGCCCGGGTTGACGGTCAGGGTCCGGCCCAGCTTGGTCACGCCGCGGCTCTCGTGGATGTGCCCGTGCACCGACAGCAGCGGCTGGCAGCGGCCGATCGCGTCGCGGACGGCGGTCGAGCCGACCGCCTTCATGACCGCGCCGCCGTGCGTCGGCCGCATGGTCGCGTCCAGCTCAGGCGCGTCGTCGAGGCCGGTGCCGTAGGGCGGGGCGTGGAAGTTGAATATCGTCCGGTCCATGTCGGGGACCCGCGCGGTGATCGCGTCGATCTTCGCGGCCAGTTCTTCCTCGGGCGCCTCGCGGTGGGTGTCCCACGGTGTGGGGTTGGTCCAGCCCATCGACACCATCGTGAACCCGCCGAGGTCGATGACCTTCCCCTCGGCGAACGTCACGCACGGGGCCGACTCGAGGATCGGGTCGATCTCGAAGATGTCGTCGTTGCCGCCGTTGAGAATGCACGGGACCGCGCCGCCGCGCAGCTTGCCGTCGGCCATGTTGAGCCAGCGGTCGAGTGACCGGGTCATCTCGGTGTTGAACCGCTGGTCGATCGCGTCCTGCGAGCTGAGCTGATCAAGCTCCTCCCGGGTGACCATCGCCGGGTAGGACCCGCGGTCCCGCAGCTGCTGCTCGACCTTGAGCAGTTCCTCCCTGCTGTCCAGGCGCATCCGCTCGCCGCGGACCGTGACCTCCCAGTAGCCGGGGTAGGCGACGATCGGCACCATGATCTTGCCGGTGACGTCGCCGCCGAGCACCACCAGGTCGGCCTTGTAGAACGCGGCCGCGTTCAGGAACTTCTTCCAGCAGATCTCTGACCCGTGGATATCGGTCGCGAAGAACATCTTCATCAGTGCGCCACTTCCTCTGGCAGCTCGTACCAGCGCACGCGCTCGCCGACGTTGGCCCGCAGTTTCCACTTCATCGACTTGGGGGCCGATTTGGCCACCTCGAGCAGCCGGGCGGCCTGCTCGAGCGCGTCGTACCTGGCCTGGGGCGGGATCATCGCGGGGCTCTCCGCGAGCAGCACGGGCAGCTTCTCCAGGTTCCCTGTCGTGGTCCGCCACCAGCCCCAGTCCGCCGCCAGCACCTCGGCGAACCGCCCGGTGGCGATGACCGGCTCGTCGCCTGGCCGGTCGCTGACCGGCACGCCGGACAGCAGGTGGGTGATATCGCGGGCGTCCTTGGCGTTCAGCTCGACGATCTGCAGCTTGGAGAGCAGCAGGTCGGCCGCGTCGAGGGTGACCGAGGAGTTGCTCAGCGAGGGCCGGAAGTCCAGCGTGTGGCACATGACCAGGCGGTCGACCATGACGTCGACCGGACGCCCCGACGGCGCGGTGAAATACATCTGCCGGTCGCCGTTGAGCGAGTTGAACATCTTGTCGGGGACGCACCCGCTCGTTTCCAGGTACGCGGCGACGTCGCGGCGCCCCTTGGAACCGCACGCCAGGTCCATGTCCTGCCCCGCCCGCAGCCGGGGCGGGAAGCCGGGGCAGAGCACGCGCACCCCGAGGCCGCCGAGCAGCCGCAGCTTCAGCCCCCGCGCGGCGGCCCCTTCGACTAGCGCGACCGCCTCGGGAAGCGGGTCATCTTCGGCGCTCGGCATGCGGAGGCGGCTCCTGTCGCGGTGTCACAGCGGCGTCATCGCAGTGTCATGGAAGTGGATTTGGACACGATGATGCGGAGCGACCCGCCCGGCTGTCCAGACATTCACCGCTATAGGCGCATTGGTTCCACCATGTGGGCACTGCCGTTAATCGGCCGGGGCCCGCCGCGATTAACCCGCTTCGCCGCCTGTTTGACGCTGGTAAAAGGCAACTGGCTCTGGTGCCAGCGGCGCGGCGCCGGTGATCAGGTCGGCCGCCTTCTCCGCGATCATCATCGTCGGCGCGTAAATATTTCCGTTGGTGACATAGGGCATGACAGATGCGTCAACCACCCGCAGGCCCGGCACCCCGTGCACGGCCAGCGAATCAGGGTCGGTGACCGACATCGGCCCGGTCCCCATCGCGCAGGTGCACGAGGGGTGCAGCGCGGTCTCCGCGTCCCGCGCCACCCATTCGAGCACCTCGGACTCGGACGACACCGAGGGGCCAGGCGACAGTTCGCCCGCGTTGAACTCGTCGAACGCCGGCTGCGTGAGGATGCGGCGGGCGATCGCGACCGCCTCGGTCCACTCCGCCCGGTCGGTGGCGGTGGACAGGTAGTTGAACCGCAGCGCCGGCTTGGCCAGCGGGTCGGCCGAGGTCAGCTTCACCGTGCCCCGTGAATCGGAGTACATCGGCCCGATATGCACCTGGTAGCCGTGGCCGCCCGCGGGCGCGGACCCGTCGTAGCGGATCGCGATCGGCAGGAAGTGGAACATCAGGTTGGGGTAGCGAACGGTGTCGTTGGACCGGGCGAAGCCGCCCGCCTCGAAGTGGTTGGTCGCCCCGGGCCCCGACCGCGCCAGGGCCCACCGCAGGGCCACTCCCGGCCGGTTGCGCCACTTCAGCGCCGGCGCCACCGACACCGGCAGCTTCGACCCGTACTGCACGTACACCTCCCGGTGATCCTGGAGGTTCTCGCCGACCCCTGGCAGGTCGGCGACGACCGGGATGTCGAGCGCGGACAGGTCGGCGGCGTTGCCGACCCCGGACAGCTGGAGCAGCTGCGGCGACCCGAACGCGCCCGCGCACACGATCACCTCGCCGCCGTAAGCCCTGCGCAGCGCGGACCTCGCGTCGATCACCGGACTGGCGGAATAGCGGAGCATGAACTCCACGCCGGTCGCCCGCGTCCCCCGGAACAGGATCCTTGTGGTGTGCGCGCTGGTCACCACGCGCAGGTTGGGCCGCGACATGACCGGATGCAGGTAGGCCCGCGCGGCCGACAGGCGGCGGCCGTCGGAGATGTTCCTGTCGAAGGCGGCGAATCCTTCCTGCCGGTACCCGTTGACGTCGTCGGTGAGCTCGTACCCGGCCTGCTGCACGGCCTCGAAGAACGCGCCGAACAGCGGGTTGGTGGCTGGCCCGCGCTCAAGCACCAGCGGCCCGTCGGTGCCGCGGAACTCCTGCGACGGCGTGCCCGGCGCCGCCAGGCAGTTCTCCGTCCGCTTGAAATACGGCAGGCAGTGCGCGTAGGACCAGGACGACATGCCCGGGTCCGCCGCCCAGCGCTGGTAGTCGAGCGGGTTGCCGCGCTGGAAGATCATCCCGTTGATCGACGACGAGCCGCCAAGCACCTTGCCGCGCGCGTGGTAGATCCGGCGGCCGTTCAGGTGCGGCTCAGGCTCGGACTCGTACTTCCAGTCGTAGAACTGCGAGCCGATCGGGAACGTCAGGGCCGCGGGCATGTGGATGAACGGGTCCCAGCGGTAGTCGGACCGTCCGGCCTCCAGGACGAGGACGCGCGTGGTCGGGTCGGCGGACAGCCGGGCGGCGAGGGCACTGCCGGCCGACCCGCCGCCGACGATGATGTAGTCGAACTGCGTCGGTGACATTAAATGATTACTCCGTCGCGGCTTGCAGGTTGTCCCTGACCGTGCTGGTCATGGGGTGGTCGCGGCCCAGGTAGCGCTCGCAGTCGGCCAGGGCCGCCCGCAGTACTTTGATTCCGTCGGCCATCCGGCCCGCCTCGTAGTACGCGGTGGCCAGGTTGCAGCGGGTGGTCAGCGTGTCGATGTCGCCCGGGCCGAGTGCCGCCTCGCTGTCGGCGGCGACGGTCTCGTAGGCCTCGATGGCCTCCCGCAGCCGCCGGGCCTGCTGGTAGGCGGCGCCGAGGATGGCCCGGGCCGCGAGCGCCTCCCGGCTGGCCGGGCCCGCCAGCCGGGTCCTGTCGGCCGCGACCCGCTCGTACAGCGGGATCGCGTCCCGCAGCCGCCCCGCGGTGCGGTAGGCGTAGCCGAGGTTGCCCCGCGCGGTCACCGTTTCCTGGTGGTCGGCGCCGAGCAGCCGCTCCCGGTCGGCCAGCAGCCGCTCGTAGGCGCTGACGGCCTGCTTGTGCCGCCCCGCGGTGCGGTAGGCGGCGGCCAGGCTGGCCCGGGCGGCCAGGGTGGCGGGATCGTCGGCGCCCGCGGCCCGTTCCTGATCCGTCACCGCCCGCTCGTAGGCGCTGACCGCTTCGCGGGGCCGGCCCGCTGACAGGTAAGCGCCGCCGAGGCTGAGCCGGGCGGACAGCGTGTCCGGGTGGGCTGGCCCGAACGTCCGCTCGGCGTCGCCGAGCGCCCGCTCGTACTGCCTGATGCCGTCGCCGGGCCGGCCAGCGGCCTCGTAGGCGGCGGCGAGCTTGAACCGCACCGCCAGCGTCTCGCCGTGGCCAGGTCCGAACAGCCGCTCGCGCGCCGCCAGCGCCTGTTCGTACAGTGCGATCGCCTCGAGGTCGCGCCCCGCGGCCTGCAAGGACCCGGCCGCGTTGAGCCGGGCGTCGATCGTGTCCGGGTGCTGCGGCCCGAGCACCGCCTCGCGGTCGGCCAGCGTCGCCTCGAACACCGGCAGCGCGTCGGCGAGCCGTCCGCTGGCCGCGTAGGCGCTGGCCAGCTGGTCGCGGGCCAGCACCGTCTGTGCGTGGCCGTACCCGAGCAGCTGGGTGCTGACGGCCCCGAACGCCTGCCAGTAGCCGATGGCGGAGCCGGCCAGGGCCGGGGCCTCGGTCAGTGACAAGCCCGCCCGCAGCAGCACCGGGTGCGCTTCCGGTTTCCACAGCAGCTCGCCCCCCGTCCCCCGCAGCGCGGCGGCGGAGTCCCGTAGCGCCTGGCTGAGCTGCGGGCTGCTTTCCGGCGCGCCCGGGTCAGGCCAGGCTTCGAGCAGCGCCGCCGCGGCGGCCGCGACTACCTGCTCGACGTGACCGGGGGTCAGGTAGGCGCGGACCACCGAGCGGACCGCCGCGTGCAGCCACACGGTGCGCACCGCGCTTGAACTGTCCACGCTGAGCAGGCCGAGCCGCTCCAGGTTGCTGTAGGCCGAGCGCACCAGGGTCGCTCCGGCGCCGGGATCCGGCTGGCCGGCGTCGCGCTGGCCGGCGATGTAGGCGCGGGCGGTGGGCGCGGTCAGCACCGTCGCCGGGATGCCGCCGGTGTCGAGCGCCGCGGCGAACACCAGGGCCGGCCAGGAAAGCTCGGCCGGCGCCAGCTCGTGGGCGTGCTCAACGGCGAGCGACCAGGTAGCGAGCAGGGACTGCGGGCAGCCGTCGACGACGGTCCCGGTGACGCTGCCGAGGCGGCGGGCGTACTCCGCCCGGTACTCACGGCAGCTGGTCTCGGCCACCGTGATCACGCCGGCGGCCTGGGCGAGCGCGATCGGCAGGCCGCCGAGATCCTCGGCCAGGTCAAGCGCCTCAATCCGCTGATCGGGGAAGCCGGTGAGCCGTGCGTTGAGGTAAGCAAGCGCTTCCCGCCTGCTGAACCCGTGGACGGCGTGCACGGTCACGTCGCCGCCGGGACCGGCGGCGCCCAGCTCGGATTCCCGCAGCCTGCTGGTC
>DASYAD010000440.1:0-3257 GCA_036501515.1 Trebonia sp.
AGGCCAAGAAGGACGGCCTGGCCGTCGTCGTGTACGCGGAGTCGCTCGGCGGCCTCACCGCGAAGCTGCCCGCGCAGTACGCCAGCGAGCTGCGGAACTCCGTTCTTCCCGTCGCGGCCAGCCCCGGCAAGCAGAGCCCGGAACAGCTGAACGCGGCCGCCAACGAGGCGCAGAGCCTGGCGGCGAAGATCAGCCAGATGTGCTTCTAACCCGTTAGACGGGGCGGCCGAGGAACGCGGCCAGCCGGCCGATCGCCGGGGTTCCTGCGGGAACCGGCTGCACCGCCGCGAACGGAGCGTGCGGTCCGTCCGAGCGTTCGCGCAGCAGCCGGCGGGCCTCGGCAAGGCCGCGTTCTGCGACGTCATCGGGAAATTCCGGCCGCTGGCCGGTCGCGCGGGCCAGGTCCCAGCCGTGGCCGAGGAACTCGGTGATCCTGATGCCAGCCAGGGCAGAACCGGGAACTGGCCCGAACGGCAGCTGGTACACCCGCTCGTCCACCCCCTCCGTCCGCAGCGCGGCGGCGAGCAGGCGGGCCGAGGCGCGGAACGCGCCCAGCGGCTCCTCGCCCAGGTGGTCGGCGTCGCGCGACGGCGGTTCTGTCCGGCCGATGAGCGCCGCGAACGCGAGGTTGCCGACGACCAGGTGGTTGACCAGGGCGCGGACGTCGATCCCGTCGCAGGGCGTCGGCAGCTCCCACTGGTCAGCCCTGATGCCGGCCACGATGCGCTCCGCGCCGGCACTGGCCGCGTCCAGGTCTGCCAGGGGGTCAGCCTCGTCCATGGCAGAAACTGTAACGCCGCGGCCGGCCGCCGTCGCGTAGTTAGTCGCGGGCTTACAGGTGCAGGGAGATGCCCCGGCGGGCGGCGAACCGGTCGAAGACAGACAGCGGGAGCGTGGCGGCCACCGTGTCCGGCGTGTGGCCCGAGGGATTGTGGAAGGTGACCGCGCCGTCGGCGGTGCCCGTGACCAGCACCAGGTGCCCGCCTGTGCCGGGCGGGTCCCGGTGCGGGCGCCGGATCTCCGGGTGCACCGACGCGATGACCAGCCATCCCGCGTTCAGCTCGGCAGCCAGCCGGCCCGAGTCGAGCTCGGTGATCACCTCCGCCTCAAGCGCGTGCTGGTCCCGGGCGTAGTCAGCGAAGGGCGCGTAGATGAGACCCCGCGGGCGCCCCGGCTCATCGGTGTACGCGCCGTACTTCTCGCTGCCGATGGCGAGCTCGTACAGCGTGGGTGCTGTCCCGTCGCGGGCGAGCAGCGCCATCCGGAAGCACGCCATCCCGCACCAGCGCGAGCACCAGGCCGCGTACGTCGCCAGGTCAGGCGCGCCGGACTCCCGCCACCGCGGGTCCTTGTCGCGCGGGTGCCCCGCATAGGTCATGGCCGCGATCAGCGACGGGGACGCGTACTGCGTGATTGCGGGGACCGGGTAGCGCATGCTGCCGGATCGTATTGGATACGAACGTGAGCTTCGACTTGCGGGGGCCCGTGACGGCTACCGCATCGCCCGCCGGCTGCAGCGAGGCCGGCTGACAGAATCTGCTCCGTGGACCTCGCGCTGCTGGAAGCCTTCGGCCTTGACCCTGACGTTCTGCACCTCAACCACGGCGCCTACGGTGTCGCGCCAGTTGCTGTGCGCCAGGCCGCCGCCGCGTGGCGCGAGCGCGCCGAACGCAACCCGCACCGGTTCAACCGGGTCGAGGTCACCGGGCTGATCGCGGCGACGAGGGAGCGCGCGGCCGGCTTTCTCGGGATTGACCCGTCCCGTTCGGCGTGGGTCCGCAACGTCTCCGAGGGAGTGTCCGCTGTCCTCGGCTCCACGGAACTGCGCCCCGGCGACGAGCTGGTGATCAGCAGTCACGGGTACGGCGCGGTCCGCAAGGCGCTCAGCCGCCACGCCGCCCGGGCCGGGGCGCGCGTCGTCGAGGCGGTCTTTCCCGTCGGCGCTTCTGATAACCAGATCGCGACGGCCTACGCCCGGGTCTGTACTTCCCGGACGCGCCTGGTTGTCGTCGACCGGATTACCTCACCGACCGCTACCGTCATTCCGGTCACGGCGGTGGCCGCCGCCGTGCGCGCCGCTGCCGGACCCGCCGTCTCGGTGCTGGTGGACGCGGCCCACGCGCCGGGCCAGCTGCACGACGACATCGCCGGGTTCGGGGCCGACCACTGGGTCGGCAACCTGCACAAATGGGCCTATGCGCCGCGCGGCAGCGCCATCCTGTGGAGCCGCCCTGGCGCCGAGGTAACGCCGGGGGTGCTCAGCTGGCAGCTCGACGAGGGGTACGCCAGGTCATTCGATTATCCCGGCACCTGGGACTACGCCGGGTGGCTGTCAGCCGGCGACGGACTGGCGTACTGGGCGGCACTCGGCGGCTGGACCGCCGTCTCCCGGCTGGCCGACGTGGTCAGCGAGGGGCAGCAGCGAATGGCGGACGCCTTCGGAGTCAGCCTCGACGGACTGGCGCCCGCGCCGGCGCCGGCCATGCGGCTGGTGCCGCTCCCGGACGGCGTCCTGACCTCACCCGCTCAGGCCGACCCGTTCTACGAGGCACTGTCACAGCGGCGCGCCGAGACCGCGCCGGTGCACTTCGACGGAGCCGGGTACCTGCGGATCGCCGCCGCCCCGTACAACACCCCGGACGACTACGACCGGCTGGCGGGCACTGTGCTGGAAGTGCTAGGCCGAGACGGCAAGGCTTTCTAAGCATGAGTAGTTATGCGATCACTCATTGCAAACAAGAACCAGACTCACCCGGTTTCCTACTGACGGCGGAGCACCCGGGCGACGCCGGCGGCGACGGTGGTGACGAAGATCCAGCCGACGGCGACCAGCAGGTAGGACAGCCATCGCTGCGGCCCCTGGGGGTCGTAGGTGCTGCCCTGGCCGAAGTCCACGAGCGGGACCAGCAGGTCCAGGGAGTAAATGAGCGGGTTGAAGGCGGGGTGCGGCGCGCCGGCCAGCGGCGGCGGGTGATGCAGTCCGAAGACCAGCGTGCCCGCGGCGAGGAAACCCAGCAGCCACGCGACCGCCCGCAGCGGACGGTAGCCGTAGCCGATGGTGGCCTCCTGTACCCAGGACCACGGCTCCCAGGCTGAGACTGCCGTCTACTTCGGCCAGCGGCGCGGTGAGGCCAGTCAGCCTTGATCCGGCCAGGGAGAGGTCCCGCACCTTGGCCGCCGTCAGGTCGATGACGTTCTCGACTTCGCAGTCCTGGAGGCGAAGCGGGCTGGCAACAACCGCGTGCCCGAGGTCCAGG
>DASYAD010000441.1:0-7011 GCA_036501515.1 Trebonia sp.
GGCAACCGGCTGACGACGCGTTAGGCGACCAGCCGGTTCACGCACGAGCCCGCATCCCGCAGCCCTGCCAGCCAGCTCGGCCGCCCCTGTCTGCGGTGCCGAACCCACGGCCCCTGTCAGCACAGCCGTACCCGTCAAGCCACGTCGGCAAGCCGAGCCCAGCAGCTTTGTCGGCGAACCCGGATCGGCCGCCACGCCGGCAGACCCGAACCCCCTGCCTTGTCGGCGAAGCCGTATCGGCCGCCACGCCGGCAGACCCGAACCCCCTGCCTTGTCGGCGGACCCGTATCGGCCGCCACGCCGGCAAAGCCGAACCCACTGCTTTGTCGGCGAAGCCGGCACCGGGGGTCTGGGGGTCGTCCCCCAGAAAGACAACCGACGGGAAAGAAGCGCGAAGCGCTTCTGAACACGGGGATTTAAAGGGTGCCCCTCGCCGGGGGGGAGAGCGAGGGGCACCACACGGCACCGGCCCTGGGGGGGTGGGCCGGCTCCGCCTACAGAGAGCTTATCCGGAAACGCGGCCAAGCACAGCCACAGATCGGCACTCTTCAACCTCTGTAAGGAAATTACAACATATTTCGCCTGGTCATGGACAGCCTTTGCGCCCCGATTGTTTGCTCTGAGCGGACATTTCCCCGCGTGTCGGCGCGCGTGGGTATACGCGGCGCTGACGACCGCGCGCGGCGTCCGGCCGCGACCGGCCGGCCAGCCGATCGCAGTGGTTAATGGAATGCGAACGCGCCCACCGATCAAGATCACGAATTGATCACGTATCGGGCCTTGGATGTCGCCGGCTTTGGACGTACAAAGAGTGCACGGACTGGAAGAACGTCCAGAGCACGACAACCAGGTACCCACGCGCGACCAGCCGCGGGAGGCGTGTCAGGCCAGGCCACAACGGACTAGCCGACAATTGGATGCACGCATGGTAGCCAGTTTGTCCTGCATACGGCGGCGGCGCTCCCCCACGGGAGCGCCGTTCGCGTGTCGCCTTAACCCGACGCGGGCGGGGATGTCCGCGCTCTCCTGAATCACGGGCGCTAGCCTTGGAATGAGCGGGTGGCGCACGCCGCCCGCAGCGATGACTCGGGGAGGGATGCGATGGTCCGCAACGGTAGACCTGACGGCACCGACGGACAGCAGTCGCTGGGGGATCTCGTCGCGCTGGCGCTGAAGGACGTCTCCTCGCTCCTTCGGTATGAGATCAGCCTCGCCAAGAGCGAGCTGAAGATGGACGTGCGGCGGATCGGGATCGCCGCCGCGCTCGCTGTCATCGGCTTGTTCGTGGGCTGCCTGCTGGTCGTCCTGCTCTGCTTCGCCTTCGCCTACGGGCTGGTTGCCCTGGGCATCTGGACCTGGGCGGCCTTCCTCATCGTGGCCGGGACCTGCCTGCTGCTCATTGGCCTGGCCGGACTGATCGCGTGGATCGTCGTCCGCCGGGTGACCGGCATGAAGATGACGCGGAAGACCGTCATGGACGATATCGGGATGCTGCGCAGGAGCGAGCCGAGCCCGAACGGTTCTGGCCCGTCCACCGTGAACCCGCAGGTGGGCACGGGAACGCGCGCCGCGGCCGAAATCCCGTCCGCGCGAACGTAACGGCGGGGCGCCCAGCATGGCGGCAGAACCTGTCATTCAGATAGCCGGCCCGTGGTCGCACCGTTCGGTGACCGCGAACGGCACCCGGTTTCACGTGGCGAGCATGGGCGAGGGGCCGCTCGTGCTGCTGCTGCACGGCTTCCCCGAGTTCTGGTGGACGTGGCGGCACCAGCTCCCGCTGCTGGCCGCCGCGGGGTACCGCGCGGTCGCGGCTGACCTGCGCGGGTACGGCGGCAGCGACAAGCCGCCGCGCGGCTACGACCTGATCACCGCGGCGGCGGACGCGGCCGGGCTGATCCGCGCGCTCGGCGAGGCGAACGCGACCGTGGTCGGTCACGACTGGGGCGGGCTGACCGCGTGGACGCTCGCCGCCTACTTCCCGAAATCGGTTCGCCGGCTGGCCGTCGTCTCGATGGCCCACCCGCTGCGGATGCGCGCGCGCGTGCTGGCCAGCCCGCTGCGGATGCGCGGGCGCGTGCTGGCCAGCCCGCTGCGGATCACCCAGTCGCTGACCGAGCCGTACGGCGCGGGCAAGCGAGACGGCTACCCGCTGGCTTTCCAGGTGCCGATGTTCCCCGAGCGGCAGCTGATCAGGGACGGCGGCGCCCTCGTCGGGTCGCTGCTGTCCGCCTGGTCGGCACCCGGCTGGCCCGATTCGGAGACCGCCAAGGTCTACCAGCGCGCCATGCGGATCCCGCCGGTAGCGCACACCTCGCTTGAGTACCACCGCTGGTTCGTCCGCTCGACCTTCCGCCCGGACGGCCTGCGGTACGCCCGCCATATGCGCTCGCCGGTCACCGCGCCGGTCCTGCACCTGCACGGCGCCGCCGATTCCTGCATCACTCCGCAGACCGCCCGCGGCGCGGGCCGCTACGTCGAGGGCCCGTACCGCTGGAAGGTCATCGACGGGGCCGGTCACTTCCCGCACGAGGAACGGCCGGAAGCCTTCGACGCGGAGCTGCTCGGCTGGCTCGCCGACCCCGAGCCGGACCGGTGACGGAACCTGACGGGGTGACAGCGCCCGGGGTGACCGGGCCGGCGAGGCGTGACCGGGATCTCGCGGGCCGGGCGAGGAACGCGCGGCCGCGAGACGAGCTTGGCCGGCCGCTGCCGCGGTCGGCCGGAAGCGACGTACCGCGCGTGCCCGATGACCTGGTCATCGGGGGCGCCGAGGCGGCCGCGCTTGGCGGCCGGCTGCTGGCCGAAGGGCAGCCGTTCCACGCCCACGAGGTTTTCGAAGCCGCCTGGAAGTCGTCGAGCGGACCGGACCGTGAGCTCTGGCGCGGGCTCGCCCAGATCGCGGTGGGGATCACCCACGCCAGGCGGGGCAACGCCCGCGGCGCGGTCGCGCTGCTGCGCCGCGGCGCCGGGGTCGTCGCCGCTTTCGCGGGCGTGCCAGGCGACGTTGACGCGGGCTTCGTGGCCGCCGAGGCGGCTGGCATCGCGCAGCTGATCGACCAGGACGGCCTGGCCGCGTTGCCCGAGGCCCGCTTGCTGCTCAAGCTCAGCCGCGGCTAGCGCTCAGTCGCAGGCCTGGGTGCTGATCCCGGTGGTCTGCGTCGCGCCGGCCCGTGCGTCGGCGGCGACCTCGGTCGCGGTCAGCGCGAAGCCGGTGTCACTGGTGCCGACGGCGGCGGCGAACACCACTCCGTAGACCTCACCGCCTGGGCTGAGCAGCGGTCCGCCCGAGTTGCCGGGCTTGACCGCCGCCCTGATCTCGAAGATCTGCCGGTTGACCTGGCCCGTCTGGTAGATGTCGGGACCGACGGCGTTCTGGGTGCCGCCGATCCTGGCCGCCACCGCGGTGAACGGGTGGTCGAGCGGGTACCCGGCCACCACGGCGTTCCCGCCGGCCTGCGCGGTGTCGTCGAATTTGAGCGGGGCCAGGTTGAGGTCGGGCACGTCGATCACCGCGATGTCCACCTGCGGGTCGTAGAAGACCACCCGGCCGTCACGGTAAGTCCGCCCGTCCGGCGTCGTCACCGTCAGGTCCTGCGTTACCCCGGCGACGACGTGCGCGTTCGTCAGGATGTGCTGCGGTGCGTAGACGAAACCCGAGCCCTCGATGCTGCGGTCGCAGCTCGGCGCGGTCCCCTCGATCTTGAGTACCCGGCTCTTAGCGGCCTCGTACCCGGGACTGTTCAGCACCGTCTGGTCGGGCGGGCTCACCGCGAACAGGTGGGCCGCACCGATGCCGCTGAACACCTGCGGGAACGGGCCGCTGGCGAGCAGCCGCCTGAACTCAGAGAACATCGTCTTGGCCTGATCCGGCATCACCCGGTCCATCGTCTGCAGCACGGCCGAGTCGTTCACCTGGGTGACGACGACGGGAAACGACGACGCGGTCAGGACCGAGCCGATCGCCCAGGCGATCAGCAGCATGGACAGCACGCTGACGGCCGACCCGCCGATGGAGTCGATGGTCGTGGACGACGGGCTGGTCATCGACTGCCGGACATAGGAGCCGATGGACGAGGCGATGAACTGGCCGACGATCGCGAAGACGACCAGGATGATGACCGCCACCACGTCCTGCTGCGTCTGGCCGCCGACGACGGCCCGCGATATGGAAGGACCGAACTCAGCGCCGAGCACCGCCCCGCCGACAAAGCCGACGAAGCTCAGCGAGCCAACGATAAAGCCCTGCCGGTAGCCAGAGACCGCGAAAATGACGGCGATAACGACGAGGGCGAGATCAAGCAGATCACCGCGCACGATGTCCAAGGTATCCGCTACCGCCTATCAGCCGGGCGCCATCGAGGAGCTGAATAGCGCATGAATAGCACGGCGCCTGCCCGCCGGGCAGGCGCCGCTACGCGGCGCCCGGCGGGTACTCGCGGAGGGTGGCGACGTCCCACGGGCGTTCCCACCCGCCAAGTGCGAGCAGCCGGTCGGTGATCAGCGCGGTGAAGCCCCAGATCAGCATCGAGTTGATACGGAAGGCCGGGCCGGTGCGGCCGGTCGGATGCCGGAGCATCAGCCGGTTCACCGGGTCCGCCAGGTCGGCGACGCTGACCCGCTCGACCGCCGCGATCTCGCCGATGTCCACCGGCCGCACCGCGCTCGGCTGCCGCCACCAGCCGAGCACCGGGACGACCCGGAACTGGCTGGCCGCGAGGAACAGCTCGGGCAGCGTCGTGAGGACGTCGACGCCAGCCGGATCAAGCCCGGTCTCCTCGACCGCCTCGCGCAGCGCCGCCGCGACCGGGCTGTCGTCGCTGTCCTCGATCTTGCCGCCGGGGAAGGCAGGCTGGCCCGCGTGCCGCCGCAGGCCTTCGTTGCGCTGGATATAAAGCAGGTCGGGACCGTCAGGCCCCTCGCCGAACAGGACAAGCACGGCCGAGCGCCTGCCGCCTGAGGCCGGCGGCCTGACGACCCGGGGCACGTCCATCACCGCGGCCGCCGTGGCCAGCCGCCGCAGCCACGCGGGCGCCCCGTCCCCTGAGCCGGGATCGGTCACGAGAACGGCCCCTCCTTGACAAGCTTGGCTGCCGTCGCCGCGTCCGTGGGCCCGAGGCCGAACGACGGGCACCAGTCCGCTACCGGGCACGCGCCGCAGGCAGGCTTGCGCGAGTGGCAGATCCGGCGCCCGTGCCAGATCAGCCGGTGCGAGAGCAGCACCCAGTCGCGCTTTGGTATCAGCTCGCCGACCTCAGCCTCGACCTTGACCGGGTCGTCGCTCGTCGTCCACCCGAACCGCCGCGACAGCCGCCCGAAGTGCGTGTCCACGGTGATCCCGGGGATGCCGTAGGCGTTGCCGAGCACCACGTTGGCGGTCTTGCGCCCGACGCCGGGGAGCGTGACCATGTCCTCGAGCTTGCGCGGCACCTCGCCGCCGAAACGCTCGACCAACGCCGACGACAGGCCCATGACGGACTTCGTCTTGGCGTTGAAGAACCCGGTCGGGCGCAGGATCTCGGCCACGTCCTCCGGGTTGGCACCCGCCAGGTCCTCCGGCGTCGGGTACTTGGCGAACAGCATCGGCGTGGTCAGGTTGACCCGCTTGTCGGTGGTCTGCGCGGACAGCACCGTGGCGACGAGCAGCTGAAACGGGCTCTCGAAGTCGAGCTCGCAGTGCGCCTCCGGGTAGGTCTCCGCCAGCACCCTGTCAATCTTCCTTGCCCTGCGCACCAGGGCGGTGTGCGTCTCGGGGGTCTTAACCGCCATGCGCTTTAGCGTACGGCTGCCCGCGGACCCCCGCCGCCAGCCGCGGACTGCCAGCCCGAATTGTTGGCATGCCACAGCTGGCAGTCCGCACCGGGGTGGGGCCGGCCGATTGTCCGGTCCCCGCCGCCGGAGTAGCACTAGAGGTATGCGTACCAGGGCAGCGATCATCAGGGAACCGGGCAAGCCGTGGGAGATCACCGAGCTTGAGCTGGACGAGCCGAAGGCAGGCGAAGTCCTGGTCAAGTTCGCGGCGTCAGGGATGTGCCACTCGGACGCCCACCTGCAGACCGGTGACTCCACCGGGCGGCTGCCGATGGTCGGCGGCCACGAGGGCGCGGGCGTCGTCGAGGCGGTCGGCCCCGAAGTCACCCGGGTCAAGCCCGGCGACCACGTGGTCTGCTCGTTCATTCCCGCTTGCGGGATCTGCCGGTACTGCGCCACCGGCCACCAGAACCTGTGCGACTGGGGCGCGCAGATGATGACCGGCATGCTGGCCGACGGCACGTTCAGGTTTCACGACGACGACGGCGCGGACCTGGGCGGCTTCTGCATGCTCGGCACGTTCTCCGAGCGGGCGGTGATCTCGCAGAACTCTTGCGTTCCGATCGAGCAGGACGTGCCCTTCGAGGTGGCGGCGCTCACCGGCTGCGGTGTGCCGACCGGCTGGGGCACCGCGGTTTACGCGGCCGGCGTGCGGGCCGGCGAGACGGTGGTGATCTTCGGCGCGGGCGGCGTGGGCAGCAATGCCGTGCAAGGCGCCCGCTACGCGGGCGCCGCCAACGTGATCGTGGTCGACCCGGTCGCCTTCAAGCGCGAGAATGCCCTCGCCTTCGGCGCGACCCAGGTCTTCGCCAGCGCCGCGCTGGCGCAGGAGGCGGTCATCGAGCTGACCCGCGGGCAGCTCGCCGACCACGCGCTGATCACCATCGGCGTGCTCAACGCGGAGGTGGTGGAGCAGGCCACCGCGATCGTCGGCAAGGGCGCCCAGGTGACGATCACCTCGGTCGGCAAGTCGGCCGAGAAGCAGATCCAGCTGGCCGCTAACGGCAGCGTGGTCGGCTGGCAGCGCCGCATCCAGGGCCATGTCTTCGGCATGTGCAACCCGCTCAACGACATTCCGCGGCTGCTCCGCCTCTACCGGGCCGGCCAGCTCAAGCTGGACGAGCTCATCACCAGGCACTACTCACTGGACGAGGTCAACCAGGGCTACCAGGACCTGGATGACGGCAAGCTGATCCGGGGCGT
>DASYAD010000442.1:0-3508 GCA_036501515.1 Trebonia sp.
GCCCTGCGGTATTTCAAGGATCACGGGCTCTGTGATCTCCATTTCGCTCCTAAGGTGGGTGGTGACCGGCGCGGGCTCTGCGCCGGGCGTCGGCCCCCGTCTGCAGCGGGGGCTGACCTGTCTAGGCGGCCTGCGGCTCGGCGAGGCCGCGGGGTGCGATGGCGAGCGCCTGGATGGCGCGCCTGGCCTCAGGGGTGAGCGGGGGCGCGACGGCGAGCAGCTCGTCGGCGTAGGCCTTGACGTACGGCGCCAGCGGCTGCATCAGGACGACTCGGCGATCTTGAAGAGCTGCTCGAACTTGCCGTCGTAGGTGGCCATGCACGCGGCGATGAAGCGCTCGCCGGGAACGGCGCCAGCGAGGATCTGGTAGAGCTGTGCCCGCGAGACGCCGATGTGCGCGGCCTGGTCCTCGACGCGGACCAGTTGCAGGCGGCCCATCCATGCCTGCCAGGCGTCGGCCTTGAGCTTGACCACTGGGGTTGGTGTCTGTTGCACGAGAAAGACACTATCTGTCTCGCACGCAGGACGCAAGGGGCTAGCAGGGCAGACCTGGCCTGGCGTGGCCACGCGGAAGCTGTCCTTCTCACAGGTAAGACAATTACAGCGGTGTAATTTGCCCGTCTCCCTTTGTCTCGCACGTAAGACATAGGTACGATGCACGCATGCACCAGACATGGGATGCGACCCGTGTAATGGCAGTCCTTGCCACCGTCAAGGACAACGGGATGAGCGTCAAGGAAATGACGCAGCTGTCAGGCGCCAACAGGTCGACCATCTACAGGTGGATGAGCGGCGGCGAGGGACAGCCTGACTACGACCTAGTCAACAGGCTCGCGCGGGCGATATGGCGCCGCCACCCGGAGCTGGCGCGCGAGCTGGTCGAGGCGTCAGGCTACGCCTGGGCGGAGCCAGCTGACGAGCCCGAGCCGGAACCACTGATCCCGCCCGAAGTGCTAGCCGCACTGGAAAGCGCCTACGCTGACGACCCGGAGCTGCTGCGCCGCGCCGTCGAGGCACAGGAGGCTATCGCTACCGAACGACGCGCAGAGGGGTTGTCACGGCGACAGCGCCCCGCCGGCTGAAGGCGGCCGCGTCTGCGAGGTAGCGGACGGCGCGGTCGCGCGCCAGCCTGTCGAGGCTTCCCCTCAGCATGTGCTCAAGCATGAGGCTGATGCCCGCGAGGACCAGGCACGCCGCCGCCGCGCTGTTCATGATGCCGGTGCCCGGCAGCGTGGCGTGGCGGGCGAGCGACGTGCCGACGACCCCCCAAAGGGCTAGTGCAAAACCGAAAAGAATTACCGGAATCATCCTTGGCATAGGTCCCCACCCATGGAACAGAATTTACGTAATTTCACCTGAAGTTGTTAAGACTTCGTTAAGCTACACGTGTTATCGAGCCGTGTGCAAGTGGTCACCGTGAATTAAAAGGGAGGCCACGGCAGGCCAACCCCTCACCTGCGGGAATCCTGCTCCCGCGACAGGAGCGAACGAAATGTCCCAGTATCAGTCCGCATATGCCGTTAGACAGCCGAAGCGCAAGTGGTGGACCGGCCGAAGAAAGCTTCTGGCTTTCCTCTGCGTCATTGGCGCGGCACTCGTCGCCGTAGCCGTCGTCCCCCGCGCACTGGCAGCCTCCGCAACGCACAACTACAACGACCCCGGCCAGCTGGCACAGGCCGTCAAAGCACAAGAGCCCGGCGCCGTCAGCGCCGCCTGCGCCCACCTCACCGGCACCCGCTACACCTGCGCCGTCGACTTCCCCGGGAACTCCCTCGGCAGCTACGCCGTCACCGTGGCGGCCGACGGCAGCAGCTGGTCGGCGTCCTAGCCGTCCGACGGCAGCCGCTTCGCCCACCGGACGTCGACAAGCCGCGGGTCGAACTGGCCGTCGCCCTGCTTCCAGCCCGGCGGACGGGAGAACTTCGCGCCGGGAATGAGGGTCACGTGCATCAGCGCCGACACCAGGGCGCGCTGCCGCTCGAGCGTGGCAGACCCCCATGTTCCCTCCGGGTCGGCGAGGAACGGCGCGATCGCGTCGGCCTGCTCGAGGCCGGCCAGCCCGGCCTCGGCCGCCGCGGTCTCCTCGCGGGTCTTCCTGCGCGCCGCCGCGAACTCGGTATCGGTCAGGACGCCGTCCTCCCGGAGCTCGAAGTCCCTGCGCTCTTTAGCGTGCGCCGCGTCCCGCTTGGCGATGAGCGCCGCCCGTTCCTCGCGCCGGTCGGCGCGCAGCAGGAGCCGCGCGTCCTTCTGCTTCAGGCGCCCGACGGCGAGGTAAGAGACGTAGTCGTCGATGTCGGCCGCTTTCCTCGAGGCGTGCGGCCCCGGCTTGGCCGCGAGCCCGCGGGCGTGGCGGGAGCACCTGTAGCGGGGTGTCCCGTCCGCGGACGCGTTGACGACGACGCCGAGCCCGCAGCCGCCGCACAGCGCGATGCCTGACAGGAGGTGACTCGCCGCGGTGCCGCCCTTGTTGGTGCGCCTGCCCGGGTCGGACAGGATCGCCGAGACGGACCGCCAGGTGTCCTCGTCGACGATCGCGGGCCACTGGGCGCGCTTCGGCTTCCCGTCGGCGCCGGTGCCGAGGTCGAGGACCTGGCCGTGGTGCTCGGCGAGTGCGGCGTTGCGCGGGCGGGACAGCACCTTGTGCACGGTGCTGGTGGTCCACCTGCCGCCGCCGCTGCCGGTCAGCCCGGCAGCGTTCCACTCGCGGGCGATCGCGCGGACGGCCACTCCTCCCATGACGTCGGCGCATCCCTGGCGGATCGCCGCAGCCTCTTCCTCGTCGACCACCAGGAGGCCGGTCTCGCCGCCGGGACGCCAGCCGAACGGGCGCAGGCCGCCAAGGTACCGGCCCTCCGCGGCGTACTCGGCCTTGGCCTCGACGAGCCGCTCGACGTTGTGGTCGACCTCGTGGGCGGCCCGCTGGATGTCGGTGCGGAGGTGGTCGCGGCCGTTGGCGGTGGTGACGTCGTAGTCGCCGCCGCGGGTTGTCGAGATGAGGTGGCCGCCGCGGCGGCAGGCGCGGATCAGGATCTCGCAGGCCTCGGGGTCGCGGCCGAGCCGGTCGGCGTGCCACGCCGCTACGCCGATGCCGGGGCGGCGTGCCATCTCGGCGAGCATGCGGTCGAAGTCGGGGCGTGGCGGCAGGGGCGCGTCGATGTCGCGGCTGGTGTTGCGGAACGCGGTCTTGTCGGCGTCGGAGAACTCGCCGCTGTCGACGACGCGGCCGCCGCGGCTGGCGAGGTGGTCGGTGGTGCTGGCGCGCTGGCGCGTGATGCCGGCGTAGCCAACGCTTTTACGCAGGTAGAGGAGCCATTCGGCGGGCGTCGCGAGAGACATGGGCTAAGTGTGCCACACCCTAGATGTCGTCCCGACCACCCCGATGCCCTTGCGCCCCGCCCACCAGGCGAGGTGCTCCAGGTCGCAGTCCCGGCTGCAGGCACGGGAGAATTTGGAGTGGATGTGGAGGTCCGCGTAGAAGCGCACCGACCCATCATTGCGAACGAAAGGC
>DASYAD010000443.1:0-10052 GCA_036501515.1 Trebonia sp.
GGTCGTCGACGGCGCCGACCGGATCTTCCTCGGTGACCCGCCCGCGGACACCGCGCTGCGCCTGCCCGCCACCTCCGGCGTGCTGCTGGCCGGGTGCGTGATCATCGACTTCACCAACGCCGCGGCACGAGAGACCGTCTCGTACGACGAGGAAAAGCCCAAGAAGAAGACCATCGTCTTCTTCCCTGACACGATCACCATGACGCATCCGGGCAGGCTCGCCGAGCGGGCCTCCGCTGCGTCGCTCGCCGCCGGCCAGCACCAGTCGGGTGACCGCGGCCCCGCGCCCTCGCCCGCCGCCCCCTCGGTACCGTTCGCGGCGGCGCCCGTCGGCCCTTCAGGCCCCGCTGGCCCCTCGGCCCCCGTCGGTCCCTTGGCCCCCGCGGCCTACTCGGCCCCCGCTGGCCCCTCGGCCCCCGCGGCCAGTCAGGGCCGGCCCGATGCTCCCGGCTCCGGTGCCTTCCCCGCTACCGCGCCGCCCACGGTGGGCGGGCCCGCCGGGTCCGCCCCGACCGTGGCCGATGACCCGGTCTGGCTCGCCGGGGATGGCAACCCAGGCTCCTTCCCGTCGGGAGCCGCCCCGGTGACCGCGGGATACGCGGGCACGGGCGGGCAGTCGCCGGTCCAGTACCAGGGAACGCCGCCGCCCGCAGCGCAGCCGTGGCAGCCGGTGCCCGGCGCGGCATGGTCCGGCGGGCCGCGACCGGGGGGGCCGCTGACCGGACCGGTGCCGCCGCCGACGCCGCCGCTCGCGCGACCCACGAATCCGCCCGGCGGCATGCCTCAGAACGCGATGCCTCCTGGCCCGCCCGGCGGCCTTATCGACGCGCCGCCGTGGCTGTCGGGTCCCGCCGGGACCGCGCCCGCCGGGACCGTGCCTGTCGGCCAGGTGCCCGGCCCGACCGCGCCGCGAGCGGACCCAGGGCCGGACGAGTCCGGGTCCACGGTCAAGCGCGGAGAGCTCGCGGACTTCGTCGCGGTGACCACCCCGCCGGACCGGATCGGCCCGGTGGTTCCCGCCCTGCTCTGCCCGAGCGGGCACGTGAACCCGCCGAGCGGCGCGACTTGCCGCCGGTGCGGCGCCCCGCTGCCGCACGACCCGGTGCCGGTGCCGCGGCCGGTGCTAGGCGTGCTCCGCCTGTCGCTCGGCGACGTGATCGCGCTTGACCGCGGCGTGCTCATGGGACGCAACCCGCGCACCGACTTCGCAGGCACCGACGGCGAGGAACGGCCGCACGTGGTCAAGCTGCCGAGCGCGGACGGCGACATCTCCCGTACCCACCTGCGGGTAACCCTGGATGGCTGGCACGTGCTCGTCACCGACCTCAACTCGACCAACGGGACGCTGGTCACGCTGCCAGGGCGCGACCCGCAGCAGCTACGGCCGGGTGAGCCGGTGCCGATTCAGCCGGGCACCGTCGTCACGCTCGCGGACGGCATCGACTTCCGCTACGAGGTCGCCGAGTGAGCAGAACCCCCGCGCAGGACGTCGCGCCGCCCGACCTTCCCGGGTACCGCTTCATCAAGCACATCGGCGCTGGCGGCAACGCCCAGGTCTACCTGTACGAGCAGGACCTGCCCCACCGCAAGGTGGCGGTCAAGGTGCTCAACGAGTCCGCGCTTTCCGAGGTGGCCCGCCGCCGGTTCACCGCGGAGGCCAACGTCACGGCGGACCTGGCCCACCGGCACATCGTCCAGGTCTTCGACGCCAACGTGACCGCGGACGGCCGCCCATACATCGCGATGCCGTATTACCCGCAGCCGAACCTGTCGATCAGGGCGCGCCGCTCGCACTTCTCCGTCGCGGACGTGCTGCGCATCGGCATCCAGGTCGGCAGCGCGGTCGAGACCAGCCACCGCCGCGACGTCCTGCACCGCGACATCAAGCCGCAGAACATCCTGACCGACTCCTACGGCGAGCCGGCGCTGACCGACTTCGGCATCGCGACGACAAAAGGCGGTGACGGGCCAGAGGGCCTTTCCGTGCCGTGGTCACCGCCGGAGATCCTCTTCGGCACGTCACCCGGGGATCAGCGCGCCGACGTCTACTCGCTCGGCGCGACGCTATGGCACCTGCTTGTCGGCCGGTCGCCGTTCGAGCAGCCGGGCGGCGACAACGGCACGTTCGCCCTGATGGGGCGGATCAAGTCGGAAGCGCCGCCGCGCACGCAGCGGGCCGACGTTCCCGACAGCCTTGAGCGGCTGCTGCGCCAGGCGATGGCCAAGGACCCGGCCGCCCGCCCGCAGTCGGCGATGGAGCTGATCCGCGGGCTCCAGTCGATCGAGCAGGAGCTGCGACTGCCGCTTACGCACCCCATCCTGCCCGCCGACGAGCCGTCGGGCGAGACCAGGGGCGGCGACACGATCGCCCGCCCGCGGGCGCGCGGCGAGAACACGTTCCTCGGCCGGGGACCCGCGTCGGGGCTGACGGACATGCCGCCGGCGCGCGGCGTCACGCAAGGGACGTGGGGCCCTGACGCAGGCTACGCCGACCCGCGGACGCAGTCCGCCCATACCCAGGCCGGTCGTCCTCAGCCTGAACAGCAGCCCTGGGGCCAGACGATCCCGCCCTGGGGCGTCGGCGCGGACCCGCGGACGCACGGCGCCCCGGCCGCATGGAGCGGCGGCACGCACGAGGCGACCATCACGCGGGGGACCCGGCCAGCCGGCGCGGAAGAGGACCAGACGCGCAGGCGGGCACCGATGCGCGTGGACCCGTGGGGCCCGGCGGGCCCCACGGGCCCGGCCGCCCCGGGCGACGATGACCGGACGCGCACCAGAGGACCGGTCAGGCTTGACCCGTGGGGGACGGCGGGCCCTGGCACGGGTACGGGGTTCCCCGAGTTCCAGCCCGGGGGGCGCGAGGGAACGACGACGGCCCGTCCCGCCGCGCTTCAGCCCGGCGGGCACGCCGTCGCAAGGACAGGGAGCCGGCGCCCAAGCGGCCGCGTGCTTGCCCTCGGCGGCGGGCTGCTTGTCGCGGTCGTGGCAGTCGTCGCGTTCTTCACGCTGGGGCAGGGCAACGCTCAGACTGGCCAGAATCCGTCCGGGGTCGCACAGACCACGGCATCGAGCGGCGAGCAGAACGCGCTTGGCCCCGGTGCCACCGCGCCAGGGCAGCCCGCGGTCACGGCGCAGAGCGCCGGCGCGACGCAGGTCCGCTTCAGCTGGACCTACGCGAACCCCGCGGCGGGCGACACCTTCCGCTGGCAGCGGGTGAGCGGGTCGGCCGGCGCCCCGGGCGGCACAACGGCCAAGCCGCAGGTGCTCGTGTCGCTGCCGCAGGGCCAGAGCGTCTGCATCGCGGTCCAGGTCAGGCGGGCAGGCGGCCAGGCCTCCGATCTGTCGCAGCCAGTCTGCTGGCCGAGCTTATTGATTCATCACAATAGATAGATAGTCGGCTACTTTTGCGACCTTCGATTTATCGTTAAAATGTCACAGAAGATCCTTACTTGTGCGGTCTTGCCCTAGAATTAACTTTGCGTATTTTTACTGCGTCACGAGCGCACGTGAATGCGTAACGGGGATTCGACGCAGACGCCTGGTCACGGCGTCAGCGCGCAATGTAAAGGGGCTTGCGGGGAATGCGGCTTCGCCGGAGTCGGCTAATTACTCCTGTCGTTCTTGGCGTAGCCGTCGTTACTTTCGCGGCGCTCGCCGCTTCCTCGCACGGATTCCCCGTGCAGCACGTCAGCCTTAACGACGGCGGCATCTGGGTCACCAACAACTCGATCGGCACCGTCGGCCGGTTCACCAAGCCGATCGGCCAGCTCGACGGTGAGCTGGCGCCGCCGTCGGAGTCCATCAGCGTCGACGTGTGGCAGAACGGCCCGGTCGTCGCCGCCTACGACGCGAGCGGCGGCCGGATCTACGCGGTCAACGTCTACGGCACCGCGTTCTACGACGCGGGGGCGGCGATCTCGCCCGCTCCCGGCGGCATCGCGCTCGGCGACGAGACGGTCGCGGTACTGTCCACCGATCATTCACTGCGCGCCACGGCACTCAGCGCCGGCGGCGGCAGCCTGGCCGCGCTCTCCGCCTCCGCCAAGCCGCTCGCCGCGCACCTGCCTGCCGATTCAGCGGTCAGCGTCGGGTCCGATGACACGGTCTGGCTGGCCGGCGGCGGCCAGCTGCGCAGCTACCCGCGGGGCGGCAAGGCGCAGTCCACTGCCCTACCGCTCTCCGCGAGTGACCCGATGCAGGTCACCACCGTCGGCGACGTCCCTGTCGTGGCCGACACGACGACGAAGACGATCTACCTGCCGGACAGCGGGCACACCGTGACGCTGCCGTCCTCGGATACCTCGACGTCCTTCGAGCTGCAACAGCCGTCGGCCGCGAGCGGCGTGGTGGTCGCCGCCACGACCCAGGCCCTGTACAGCGTGGACCCGGGATCTGGCCAGCTGACGACGCTCAGCAGCGGGCACAGCGGCAGTGTGGCCGCCCCCGTTCAGGTGGCCGGCTGCGTCCACGCCGCCTGGGCCAACGGCGCCACCGGCAGCTACGTCCGCACCTGCGGATCGCCGCCGCCCGCGGTGAGCGCCGCATCCCCGGCAGGCACCGTGCGGCAGTTCTCGCTCGACGACACCACGGGCGCCCCTGTCCTTGTCTTCCGCGTCAACAACGGCACGCTGGTGCTCAACGACACGACCGACGGCGGCGTCTTCCTCATCGACTCCAACGTCACCAACGTCCGGCCGAAGTGGACGCCGGTCAACACCGCCGGGAACAGCAGCAACCAGGCGCAGACGTTCCAGGTCCAGGAGAAGACGCAGCTCACCGCCAAGCCGTATACCCAGGGCGTCCGGCCGGGGACCACAACCGTGGTGCACGTGCTCGACGTCGACAAGGGACCACCTGGCACCTACGCGGTGAGCGCGGTCGGCCAGCCTGACCAGCCCGGTGTCTCCGTCGCCGTCGCGCCCGACTCGCAGACCGTACTCGCCACCGTGACCTCGCTGCCGGTGGACGCGCACTTCCAGTACACGATCGACGACGGCCACGGCCACACCGCCTCTAACGATGTGACGCTTGAGCCGAGGGCACAGGGCGAGAACTCGGCGCCCGCGCTGCGTCCCGGCTACCAGCCGCCCAGCCTCTCGGTCGCATCCGGCGGCACGCTGGTCATCCCGGTCATCGGCGACTGGCGGGACTCCGACGGCGACCCGCTCTACATCGACAGCGGCGCCGTCACAAGCAGCGCCGGGTCCGCCGCGGTCACTAGCGGCGGCGCGCTGTCCTTCACCGCGCCGCAGTCCGCCAGCGGTGAGACGGTGCGGATCGGCTACGGGGTCAGCGACGGCCGGGTAACGACGCCCACGAAGGCGACCCTCACGGTGAACGTGCTCGGCGCCTCGTCGACGAGGTTCGTCGCGCCGGTGGCCGAGCCGGACGCCACGCAGGCCGTCGTCGGCGCGCCCGTCACCCTGCAGCCGCTGGCCAACGACCTGCCGGGCGTCGACCCGACCAACCCGAGCGCCCATCTCACGCTCGCCGCGCCGGTGCCCGCGGTGACCGGTGCCAGCGTCTCCACCGACATGGCCACGGGCACGGTCGCGTTCACCGCGCAGCACCCGGGAGACTTCTTCCTCACCTACACCGACGCCTACGGTGCCGCGCCGACCGCGAGCGGGACAATCCGCCTGCACGTGATCGCGGCCAGCGGCACGCCGAAGCCGCCGGTCACCACCCCGGACGTCGCGGTGCTGCACGGCCAGCAGTCCGCCGTGGTGGACGTACTCGCGGACGACTATGACCCGCAGGGCTGGATCCTCGGCGTCACCAGCGCGGAGCCGGCGGCCAACAGCGACGACGGCGCGGGCCTTCAGGTAGCCGTGATCGACCAGCGCTGGTTGCGGATCAGCGCGGACAACCCGCAGCGAGGCATGACGGCGACCGTGGACTACACGGTCAGCGACGGCAAGGGCAGTGCGACGGGCACGGTGGCGGTCTCGGCCGTGGCGGGCGACCTGAACGCCGACCAGATCACCACGACCGCGGCCGCGGTCACCATCAGGTCCGGTGACAGCGCCGCCGTCCCTGTGCTCGCCGGCGACGCGAGCTCGATCGGTCTGCCGCTCACGTTCTCCGGCGTGCCGCCGGTGGCGCAGCCGCCGGTCGCCGGGCTGATCTCCAGCGCCAACGGCACTAACCTGCGCGTCGACGCGCCCGCGGGCGTCAAGTCAGAGGCGGAGACGACCGTCAGCTACGTCGCGACGGACGCGAGCGGCGCCACCGCGACCGGACAGCTCGACGTCACGATCGAGCCGCCGCCGTCGAAGACCCACCCCGACCAGGCGCCCGTCCCCGAGGAAGTGGACACACGGGAAGCGGCCGGCGACGTCGCCGTCATCCAGGTCCCCGTCGACGGGGTCGACCCGGATGGCGACTCCGTCACGGTCACCGGGGTCACGGTGCCGCCCACGCTCGGCCGGATCGTCGCCGTCGGCCCAGACACGATCTCCTACCAGTCGTACCCGAACTCCACGGGCACCGACACGTTCACCTACCAGGTCACCGACCCCTACGGGCTGACCGGCACCGCGACCGTGCGGATCGCCGTGCTCCCGCCTGGCCCGCCGCAGCCGCCCGTCACTGCCGACGACGTGATCAACGCGCCGCCGGGCGCCTCATTGCACTGGAACGTGCTCGGCAACGACTTCATCGCACCTGGCGACACGGTGACGGTGGAGCCGCTCAGCAAGACGAACTCGGCCGTGCCCGCCGGGGTGACGCTCAACGGGTCCTACGTCTACCTGAAGGTCCCAGGCGCGCAGTCCGACCCGCCCGTGCAGTTCACCTACGCCGATACCGACGGCGGCAGCCCGTCGCTCGCCCAGGTCATCGTGCACGCGGTACCAGGTGCCAAGGTGCCGCCGATCGCTAACGACGACGTCGCGCCCGCGCCGGCGGCGGGGGCAGGCAGCGTGACGGTCAACGTGCTCAAGAACGACGACGACCCGCTCGGGTCCGCCGGCGACCTGAAGATCAGCTGGGCCCCCGCCGGTGTCGCCGCGCACAGCCAGAGCCTGACGATCAAGCTCCAAGCGCAGCCCCGCGAGGTGCCCTACCAGGTCACCGCGCCCAACGGGCTCACCGCGACCGCCGTCGTGTACGTGCCAGGCACGCAATCCACCGCGATCAGGCTCCGCCCGGGTGCCCGGATCGTGCTCAAGGAGAACGGCTCGAGCACCGTGCCGCTGAGCTCCGTGCTCGAGGACACTTCCGGCCGCCAGCTCAAGATCACGACGGTCAACGAGCTCAGCGCCTCCCCCGGCGGCGACCTCACGGTGAACGCCAACCAGGCGAGCGCGTTCCAGGTGCACGCGCTCGGTTCCTACGCCGGCCCTGGCGCGGTCACCGTCCAGGTCTACGACGGCGCGACCATGCAGGACCCGCACGGCAACACGGCCACGCTGACGATCCCCGCGCAGGTCGGCCCGGACGTGCCCATCCTCCGCTGCCCGCAGGACCCGATCCAGGTCGTCGAGGGCGGCGCACCGGTGAGCTACGACATCGGCCAGCTCTGCCACGTCTGGGTCGACACCACCGTTCCCTCGCCGGCGCTCAGGTACAGCACGTCCTGGACCAAGGCGGCCGGCGGGGTCACCGCCAGCGTGCCAGGCGGCACCAGCCTCCAGCTGACCGCGTCGAGCGGCGCCGCCCCCGGCAGCACGGGCGCGGTGCAGGTCATCCCCGCGGGCGCGGCGGCTGGCAACACGGGCGGCACCATCAACGTGGTGGTCATCAAGGCGCCGCCGCCGACCGGGCGGGCGGTCAGCGTCACGGTCGAGGCAGGCCACAGCGTGACGGTCAACCTCAGCCAGTACGTCACCAGCCCGCTCGCCCGGCCGGACATCCAGGTACTGAACGTCACCCACCCGGCAGGCGCGACGGTGGCCGCCAGCGGCGGGACGGTCACGATCACCCCGGCGCACGACGCGACCGGCACCGTCGCCATGGTCGCGACCGTGACCGACGTGGCGGGCAGGCCGGACCGGTCGATCAGCGTCGCGATCACGGCCACCGTGATCGGCTTCCCCGGCATGCCTGGCGCGCCGACGGTGAAGGTGTCGAGCCACACCCTGCAGGTGACGTTCGGCACCGCCGCGCCCAACGGCGCGCCCGTCGAGTACTACACCGTGTACGCCAACGGCGCGCCGCACCAGTGTGCCAGCTCGCCCTGCGACGTCACCGGGCTGAGCAACGGCACCAGCTACACCGTGTACGTCACGGCGACCAACTCCGTCGGGCAGAGCAAGCAGAGCGGCACCACCACGGGGCAGCCCAACGCGGTGCCCGACCAGGTGACCGGGCTCGCGACCGACGTGGGCGACGGTCAGGTCACGCTGACCTGGCAGCCGGCTCGGGTGGACGGCACCCCCGTTACCGGCTACAACGTCGAGATCAGCCCGCCGCCGGGCGGCCAGCAGCAGATCCAGTCCGTGGGCGTGACTACCTCGCACGCGTTCACCGGACTGGTCAACGGCACCACGTACACGTTCACCGTGATGGCGGTCAACGCCGAGGGCAACGGGCCGTGGTCGGTCGGAGTCACCGCGGTACCGTTCGGCAAGCCGCTGACGATGGCCGCGCCGGCCGCGACCGGCGCGCCCGTGCCCGACCCGACGACCACCAGGGCTATCCAGGTCACCTGGGCGGCGGTGCAGGGCACCGCCGCCAACGGCCGCCCCGTCACCTCGTACACCATCAACGAGTACTCGTCGTCGTCGAGCGGCGGCCCCTGGACCCAGGTGAGCACGAGCACCGTGGACGGGAGCACGACGACCACCAGCTTCACGGTGACCAACGACAGCTCCTGGTACGAGTACACGGTCACCGCCACCAACCTGGCGGGCGCGTCACCGCCGTCACCGCAGTCCTCGCCGGCCGTGCAGGCCGCCGCGCCGCCGAACGCGCCCACGAACGTGACGGCGACCGCGACAGGGCAGAGCAACACGATCTCGGTCAGCTTCACCGTGCCCGCGGCGAACGCCAAGCAGATCAAGGACGTCGAGTACGGCGTCAACGCCTCGTCTGAGACCGGGACGATCAACGGGCCGTTCACCACCGGCGGCACGGCGACGTTCACCCTGACGAGCGCCCTGAGCAGCCAGATAGCCAACGGCAAGGCCGTCACCGTCTACCTCGCCGCCTGCAACGACGCCAGCCTGTGCAGCGCCTGGGCCGGGCCGACCGCCCAGGTCACGCCGTACCAGCCGATCGCCACCCCGACCGTGACCGCGGCCGCGAGCGGCACCTCGATCGCCTACACGTGGAAGGCGGCGAGCGACGGCCTGGCAGAGACGCTGAACGTCTGCATCAACTCCGGGTGCACCAACTACAGCGTCCCGGCCACCGGCGGGTACAGCGGCTCGTCCACTGTCAACGCCGGCTACAGCACCAAGGGGACGATCACCGCCTACCTGACCGACACCAAGGGGCAGCGCGCCCCGGCGTCAGGCACCGTCACCGCGAGCGCGACCACGGCGGCACCGCCCAACCCCACGGTCTCCGTCGCCAAGGGCAACGTGGAGCAGGCAGGCAAGGGCAGCTGCGTCCAGCTCAACAACTGCTACAACTTCTACGTCACGGTCACCAACTTCCCTGCGGGTGCCACGCTTACCGCCGCCTGTGCCGATAACAGCGGGGTGTTCTCAACGTCTGACCTGTCGTGGAGCGGCAGCACCGTGACGGCGAGCAGCAGCGGCGGCGCCTCCTGGTACACGCAGTGCCAGCACGCGCCGGACGGCGAGACGGTCACCATCACCGTCACCGGGGGCGGTAAGTCCGGATCCGGCAGTTACAAGACCTGACGCCGCGCATGGCAGGAAATGGCACGAAACCGCACGAAGTCGCACGAGGGAATCGGAAGAATCATGACCACAGCAACCACGGGCGTGCCGAAGGTGACGTCCGAGCAGGCCAACTGGTTCGCGAGGGCCTTCGGCGCGCTGGTAACGAACGTCGAGCAGGCGGTGCTCGGCAAGAACCACATCGTGCGGCTGGCGCTGACCTGCCTGGTCTCCGAGGGGCACCTGCTGCTAGAGGAC
>DASYAD010000444.1:0-1772 GCA_036501515.1 Trebonia sp.
GGACACGCTGCGGCCAGAGGTGTTCCGCAAGCTGGCGCGGCGCGACCGGCTGCCCGACGTGCTCGACGCGCTGTCGGCCGCGGCCGCCGCCGGCCTCACGCCGGTCAAGGTCAACGCGGTGCTGATGCGCGGCATCAACGACGACGAGGCGGTGCCGCTGCTCGCCTACTGCCTGGAGCGCGGTTACGAGCTGCGGTTCATCGAGCAGATGCCGCTGGACGCGCAGCACGGCTGGAAGCGGGCGGAGATGGTCACCGCGGCCGAGGTTTTCGAGTCGCTGTCCGCCGCGTTCGCCTTGTCAGAGGATTCGGAACGGGCCCGTGGCGCCGCCCCCGCGGAAACATTCCTCGTGAACGGCGGCCCGGCCCGGGTCGGCGTGATCGCCTCGGTGACACGGCCGTTCTGCGGCTCCTGCGACCGGGTCCGGCTGACCGCCGACGGCCAGGTGCGCAACTGCCTGTTCGCGCGCTCTGAAAGCGACCTGCGGTCGCTGCTGCGGGGCGGCGCCTCTGACGAGGAGATCGCCGAGCGGTGGCAGGCCGCGGTGGCGGTCAAGCTGCCGGGGCACGGGATCAACGACCCGTCGTTCCTGCAGCCCGACCGCCCGATGTCCGCGATCGGCGGCTGATTACCGGCCCCGGCTTACTGGCCCCCCACGAGGATCTCGCTGGCGGGCGGGGCAGTGATGGCGGCGGGCGTTCCCGGATAGCCGAAGCTGAGCTTGTCGCCGACCGCGCTAGGGTCGATGAGCTGCAGCAGCCTCGGCTGCGCGGTGTCGGTGACGTACACGTACGCCGAGTCCCTCGTGTCGGAGACCTTCATCGCACGCTGCCCGTTCATGTGCGTCACCCGGCCCTTGGTCTCGCCAGGGGTGTTAGCCGGGATCGAGGCGAAGTCCTTCAGCAAGGTCTTCAGCTGGCACATCGAGGCGATCTCGCCGAGGCCCGAGCCGCCCGCCGTGGCCGTCATGTACTTGCCCCTCACCGACGCCAGCCGCGCGGGGTCGGTGATGCCGCCCGCCACCCGCCAGAACTCGTCGTCCGGCTTGACCCAGACGGTCGAGCCGTCGAATATCAGCTGGAACGACCCGGCCTTCGACTCCGTCACGCTACCGGTGCAGCCGTCGGTGCCCGCCACCGACAGGTCGAACGTCAGCGTGTGGCCGGAATCCTGCACCGCCCCGGTGAGGTGCACGGCGAATGCCGTCTCGGTGTTCGCGGAGGCGTGCCGCAAGATCCACACCGAGGTCTGGCCTGCCAGCGGGTCGACGACCGCCTGCGCGTCGAGCATTACCGCCCGCGCCGCAGGCGTGTGCGACGGTCCGCAGGCCGCGGTGACGACGGCCAGGGCCGCGGCGAGCAGGACGCCCGGCGCCGAGCGGCGGACTGTAGCCACGGAGTACTCCCGCGAGTAGTGTGCTGTGCCCAGCCGGCGGCCAGCTTCTCTGTAGTAGTCCTCAGCTTTCCGGCAGTGAGGCGAAATGCTACTCCCGGGACTCCCCCGTAGCCCGACTTTTGCCGACAAAACCGCCCGTGGCGTCCCCTGGCAGGTACCGCGGGCCGTGCGCGTCCTCGCAGTGCTCTCCGCCGGCGGCGTGCCCAGGGGCGCGCTGGCCGGCGGGATCCTCGGGCGCGTGGTCGACCTGCAGGGTGAGGTGCGTGATGCCGTACTCGCGGGCGAACAGCGCCTCCAGGTCGGCGCGCACCGCGTGGCAGTCCTGCCGCGGCGCGACCAGCACGTGCGCGGACGCCGCCGGCATGCCCGACGTGATC
>DASYAD010000445.1:0-10515 GCA_036501515.1 Trebonia sp.
GCATGCCAGGGAATCCGATTTCGAGCACGCCATCCCGTTCGACCAGGGCGGCAGGACATGTGCTTGCAACGCAGGCGCCCGCAGCCGCGCCTGTCACCAGGTAAAACAATCGCCTGGCTGGAACGTCACCCAGCCCAGGCCAGGCTGGCACCACTGGCAGACCCCGGCGGGCCGCGGGTACACCCAGGGCCCGAAGCGCTATCCGGCCTGACGGGTCTGCGATCCTGACGGGTCTGCGATCCTGACGTGTCTGCGATCCTGACGGGACCGGGACCGGGACCGGGACCGAGGCCGGACTCACTGGACTGACACGGAAGGCGGCTGGTGTGCAGAGAGCACAGGTCGACCAGTGGCTGGGCGCCTACGTCGAGGCGTGGCGGAACTACGACCGCGACCAGATCGGCGAGCTGTTCGCCGAGGACGTCGAATACCGCTACCACCCCTATGACGAACCAGTCCGCGGCCGCGCCGCGGTGGTCCGGTCGTGGATGGGGGAGGAGGACAACGCGGACGCGTCGACCAGGGACGAGCCGGGTACCTTCGACGCCGCCTACCGGGCGGTCGCCGTTGACGGTGACATGGCCGTGGCCACGGGCAGCAGCAGCTACCGGTCCCGTCCTGACGGCCCGGTGGAGAAGGTCTTCGACAACTGCTTCGTGCTCCGCTTCGACGCCGCTGGCCGCTGCCGCGAGTTCACTGAGTGGTACATGCGGCGGCCGCGCTGACTTCGGCGGCTGGTCACGCAGCGCACACCACCCCGGACGGGTGATGCCGCTGACCAGCTTGGGTGCGCTGCGGCGGGCGGGGCTACCGTTATCGGCAGGGGTGCCACGCACCGGGTCGGCCGCATACTCGCGGAAGGACTTGTGAACGCCATGTCCGAGCATCAGCTGCCTGCGGAGCCGCCTCAGGAGCCGTCTGCAGAGCTTGCCCCAGAGCCGGCCGCAGCCGCGGAGCAGATCGGCGCCACCCAGAGCGGCGCCAGTTCCGCCCGTTCCGCCGGCGGCGCCAGTTCCGCCAGTTCCGCCGGCGCCGCTAGTACCGCCCGCGCCGCCAGTTCCGCCAGTTCCGCCCGCGCCGCCAGTTCCGCCACCGACGAGCGGCTGCTTGCCGCGCGGCTGTTCGACGAGGCCCGGCGGCTCATGGAGCAGGAGAACCGCACCCGGGAGGACAACGACCGGATGACGCACGCGGCGCACGCCTCCCGCTACCACTGGGGCCAGGTTCCCGACGCCACCCAGGCGCATCTCGCCCGGGGCGAATGGCAGATCTCCCGCGTGTACGCCGTCCTCGGCCGCAGTGAGCCGGCACTGCACCACGCCCGGCGGATGCTGGAGATCTGCCGGCACCACGGCATCGGCGACCGGGATCTGGCGTTCGCCTATGAGGCGCTGGCCCGCGCGCACGCGGTCGCCGGGGAAGCGGGGAAGGCGCGGTACTACACCGACGAGGCTCTCGCCGCCGCCAAGGACATCGCCGCTGACGACGACCGCGCCCGCGTGCTCGCTGAGCTTGGAACAGTTCCTGGGCTTCCACGCTACTGGTAACGCAACTGGGAAGCGGTGACGGTCGGCTAAGCGGCGGCAGTCGGCTAAGCGGTGACAGTCAGTGCCGTTCCTGGTTGGCCAGCAGCGCGACATGCAGGGAGGTCCGGGATTCCGGGTCGGCCAGGCTGACGCCGAGGATCCGCTCGATCAGCGCGAGCCGCTGGTAGAACGTTGGCCTGGCCAGGTGGGCGAGCGCGGCCGCCTGTGCCTTGTTCCCGCCGGCGTCAAGGAACGACGTCAGGTCGGCGACCAGGGTGGTGCCGTGCTCGGCGTCGTAGCGCAGCAGCGGGCCGAGCTCGCGTTCGGTGAATCCGGTTAGCCGGGCATCTTCCCGCAGCAGGTGAAGCAGGCCGCGCAGGCGCAGGTCAGGCAGCCGGTAGTAGGGGCGGTGGCCGCCGCTGCCGCCGGAGCCCGTTCCCGGGCCGCTGGGGTTCCTGGCCGCCAGGTCAGCGACCTCACGGGCCTCTTGGAAAGCATCGCGTACCTCGCGCAGCGATCCGGCGGTCCGGCTGACGCCGATCACCAGCCCCGGCCCGCCCGCTGGGTCGCTCGCGGCGGGCCGGCCCGCCTGCCAGGCCGCGAGCCGCGCCGCGAGCATCACGAACGGCTCTTCGCTCGCGGTGCCCGGCGGCAACGACAGCAGGGCGCCCGCTCGCACATCGTCGAGCACCCCCACCAGCGCGGGCACGCCGCCCGAGCGGCACGCGTCCGCCATCGCCTCCGCGGCGTCGAGCACCGCGGCCTGCCCGTCAGCAGCGCCTGACCCGGTGACCGGCCCGCTCCCCGGTCCGCTCCCTGACCCGGCACCTGGCCCGCTCCCCGGCCCCGTTCCCGTACCTGCCCCCTGAAGCCGGGTCACCACCGCGACGAGATCGCGGCCGGTCACCTCCACGCCCATCGCCCGCGCCCTAGTCGCCGCCTCGCCGCCGCCGCCCTCGATCAGCGCGCTGATCAGCGTCCGATGGGCCTGGCGTTCCAGCGACTCGGCCCGGGAGGTGAGCAGGCGGCCGAGCGCAAGGGTGGCGGCGGCCCGCGAGACGAGCAGCTCGTCGATGATCCGGGCGTGCACCGCCTCGGTGATCTCGATGAACGCCACCTCGCGGCGCAGCTCCACCAGCGGCAGTGACCGGGCCTCGGCCGCGGCTACCAGCGGCGCGGGCAGTGCGGTGGCGTACCGGCGGCCGAGTTCCACCGCCAGGCCCGCCACGCCGATTTCGGCCAGCGAGGCGACGTAGTCCGCCAGTCCCGCGGTCGAGTCTGGCAGTGCGATGCCCGTCGACAGCACCAGCTCGCCGCCGCGCAGCAGCCGCCCGATGTCGGTCAGCTCACTGGCGTGCACCCAGCGGACGGGCGCGTCGAGGCGCGCCGCGCCCGCCACCACGAACGGCGCGCCGCGGCGTACGGCTTCGAGGTCGAGCACCTCGCGCAAGGTCATCGGCACCGCCCCGACCTTACCGCAGACGGGGATTACAACATGTAAGGAAAAGCCGGAGACTCGTGTCAGTCTGTCACTAGGCGGCCGGCCGAGCCGCGGGGCAGACTGGGACCATGTCTGATCTCTTCGCCCGCCACCGCGCGGTCATCCCCAGCTGGGTCGCCACTAACTACGGTGCGCCGATCGAGATCGTCAGCGGCAAGGGCTGCCGTGTCACCGACAGCCAGGGCAACAGCTACCTCGACTTCTTCGCCGGCATCCTCACCAACATGCTCGGCTACGACGTGGCCGAGGTGCGGGAGGCGGTGGAGCGGCAGATCGCGACCGGGATCTACCACACGTCGACGCTCTACCTGATCCGCAACCAGGTCGAGCTGGCCGAGAAGATCGCCAAGATCTCCGGCATCCCTGACGCCAAGGTCTTCTTCACCAACTCCGGCTCGGAGGCCAACGAGGTCGCGCTCGCGGCGGCGCTCGCGCACCGCAAGGCCAACCAGGTGCTGGCGATGCGGAACTCGTATCACGGCCGCACGTTCGGCACCGTCGCCATCACGGGGAACGCCAGCTGGAAAGCGAGCAGCAACGACCCGTTCGGCACCCATTACCTGCATGGCACCGACCGGCAGCTGCCCGGCTACCGCGGCCTCAGCGACGAGGACTTCATCAAGGCCTGCGTCGAGGACCTGCGCGCGCTGCTGACCGCCGGTGTCCACCCGGCCGACGTCGGCGCGCTGATCGCCGAGCCCATTCAGGGCGTCGGCGGCTTCACGATGGCGCCGGACGGGCTGTTCAAGGCCTACAAGGAAGTCCTCGACGAGCACGGCATCCTGTTCATCTCCGACGAGGTGCAGACCGGCTGGGGGCGCACCGGGGAGACGTTCTGGGGGATCCAGGCGCACGGCATCACCCCGGACTTCATGACCTTCGCCAAGGGCCTCGCCAACGGCTTCGCCATCGGCGGCGTGGTCGGCCGCGGCGACCTGCTCGACGGGATCCGCGGCAACGGCATCTCGACTTTCGGCGGCAACCCGATCGCCACCGCCGCGGGCAGCGCCACCCTGGACTACGTGCTCTCCCATGACCTGCAGAAGAACGCGGCCGCCTGCGGCGCGATCATCATCGACGGTCTCAAGGAGGCGGCAGGCGGCCTGAAGACCGTCACCGAGGTGCGCGGCAAGGGCCTGATGTTCGCCGTCGACCTGGCCGACCCCGCCACCGGCAAGCCCAGCCCGCAGCTGGCGGCCAAGGCGATGGAAGCCACCAAGGCGCGCGGCCTGCTGGTCGGCAAGGGCGGCCTGTACGGGGCGACGCTGCGGATGGCACCGCCGCTCACCCTCAGCGAGGCCGAAGCCCGCGAGGGCCTCGGGCTGCTCGTCGACGCGCTCAGCGAAGTCAACGCGTCCAGCGAAGTCAACGCGTCCAGCGCAGCCAGCACGGAGGCGGGCGCGTAGCCATGGCCGATAACCGGATTACCCACTGGATCGACGGCAAGCCCTGGACCGGGACCGCGGAGCGGCACGGCGAGGTCTACGACCCGGCCCTCGGCGCCGTCTCCGGGCTCGTGGACTTCGCGTCGGAAGCCGACGTCGACGCGGCCGTCGCGGCCGCGGGGGCCGCCTGGCGCTCCTGGCGCACGGCGACCCTGTCCCGCAGGTCGCGGGTCTTGTTCGACTTCAGGACGGCGGTGCTGCGACGCCGGGCGGAGATCACCGCCGCGATCACCGCCGAGCACGGCAAGGTGCTGTCAGACGCGGACGGCGAGCTGGCCCGCGGCCTCGAGGTGGTCGAGTTCGCCTGCGGCATCCCCGCGCTGCTCAAGGGCGGGTTCTCGGAGGGCGTCTCGACCCAGATCGACGTCACCTCCATCCGCCAGTCCGTCGGGGTGTGCGCCGTCATCACCCCGTTCAACTTCCCCGCGATGGTGCCGCTTTGGTTCACCCCCATCGCGATCGCCTGCGGCAACTCGGTGGTGCTGAAGCCGAGCGAGAAGGATCCGTCGGCCGCGGTGCTGCTGGCCGAGTGCTGGGCCGAGGCGGGCCTGCCCGACGGCGTGTTCAACGTGGTCCAGGGTGACGCCGTCGCCGTCAACCGGCTGCTGACCCACCCGGACGTGCGCGCGGTCAGCTTCGTCGGCTCGACGCCGGTCGCCCGGCACGTCTACGAGACCGGCACCAGGCACGGCAAGCGGGTCCAGGCCCTCGGCGGGGCCAAGAACCACATGGTCGTGCTGCCCGACGCCGACCTCGACGCCGCCGCCGACGCCGCGGTGTCGGCGGGCTTCGGGTCGGCGGGCGAGCGGTGCATGGCCGTTTCCGTCGTCGTCGCCGTCGACCCGGTCGGCGACGACCTCGTGGCGCGGATCACCGAGCGGATGGCGCGGCTGCGTACCGGCGACGGCCGGCGCGGCTGCGACATGGGCCCGCTGGTCACCGGAGCCCACCGGGACAAGGTCGCCTCCTACATCGACGCCGGCGTCCAGGCCGGGGCCGAGCTGGTGGTGGACGGGCGCGGCGGCGCCGTGGACGGCGGCGGGGACGGATTCTGGCTCGGGCCGACCCTGTTCGACCACGTGCCGACCGACGCCTCGGTCTACACCGACGAGATCTTCGGCCCGGTGCTGAGCGTGCTGCGGTCGCCTTCCTTCGACGACGCGCTCGACCTGGTGAACGCCAGCCCCTACGGCAACGGGACGGCGCTGTTCACCAGCGACGGCGCGCTTGCCCGGCGCTACCAGAACGAGGTCGAGGTCGGCATGGTCGGCATCAACGTGCCGATCCCGGTGCCCGCGGCGGCGTACTCGTTCGGCGGCTGGAAGGATTCGCTGTTCGGTGACACCCACGCCTACGGCCCCGACGGGCTGCACTTCTTCACCAGGTCCAAGGTCGTGACGAGCAAGTGGCCGCACACCGCCGCGCCGCACTCGCAGGTGGACCTGAACTTCCCAGGCAACGGGTAAGCACGAGCTCCGGTCGTCCAGCCAGGTCCCGAGAGCGCCTGCCTGGACGACCGGTGCCTGCCTGGACGCGGAGCCGCCGGGCCGCGGCGGCCTGGCCGAGCGCGTCCTAGCGGTCGGCTTCGCCGCCGCACCCGGGCACCCCGTCACCCGGGCACCCCGTCACCCGGGCACCCCGTCACCCCGTCACCCGGTCGCGCGGTCACCCGGTCGCGCGGGCCGGCTGAGCCGGAGCCGGCGGTCCCGGCGGGAGCCTACGGGTTCGCGTTGCCGAACGTGTCCGTGGAGGTGTCGACGGCCGACGTGCTCGCGCTGGCCGATGGCGCCGGGGTGAGCTGCAGGGACGAGACCAGCGAGCCGACGTTCGACTCGTCGAGGTTTTGCGGGACCGAGGCGAAGAAGACGGCGGGCGCACTGCCCGTGCCGGTGTCGGCGACCACCACCGCGGCCTGCTCGTCAGCCCAGGTAACACCCTGGCCCGCCATGTTGGTGTAGCTGACGTCCCAGGTGACTTCCCAGGCGGCATGCCCGTCGACCTGGATCGACACGTCCTGCTCGGGCGTGGTGTTGTGCTGCAGCGTGTTGTAGTAGGCGCCGGCGAAGGCCCCTGCGAGGTTCTCCGCGATGCCCTGCAGCTGGGCGGTGCTGGCGTAGCCGTACTGCTGGGGGAGCGGCGCCGAGCACGCCTCGCCGTACCAGGTGGTCGAGCCGCCGTTGACCTGCCCGGCGACCGCGTACTCGCCGTCAGTCCAGGTGAAAGTGCCGTTGTCCAGCGAGGGCGGGCAGCCGGCGCCCTGCCAGGGGCTGGCCAGCTGCGCGTACGACAGCCCCGACTGACCGTCAGAAAGCAGCGAGCCCGAGCTCGCGGTCGGCGACGGTGACGCCGACGCGGTCGGCGAAGCGCTCGGCGTGAGCGACGGCGCCGCCGCGCTCGCCGCGGCGGTGGGCGTGAGCTGCGTCTGGTCGGCCGTCGGAGACGGTGAGCCGCCCAGGTTCACCGCGATGAACACGATCGCCGCGACGGCGACGACCGTGCCGGCCGTGATGCCGCCGATCACCCGCATGCGCCGCCTGCGCTGCATGTCCGCGTAGCCGTAGCGGTTACCAGGCCCGGGTCCTCCGCCCTGCGCCCCCGGCATCATCCCCGGCCCGCCCGGCATGCCAGGTCCGCCGCCGGCCTGCCACTGGTCGGCGGGCGCGTGCCAGGCCTCGCCGCCCATGAACAGCACCTGGGTCCCCGCCCCGTCGCCCCCGCCGGCCGGCCCGGTCAGGCCGAGAACGCCGCCCGGCTGAGGATAGCCGGGCTGCACGGTGAGCGGCTGCACGGTGAGCGGCTGCACGGTCGTCGGCTGCACGGTGGTCGGCTGGACCGCGGTCGACTGGACCGCGGGCTGAACCGAGGTCGGCTGCAAGGTCGCCGACTGCACCGCGGTCACCGCAGACTGGTAGGCGGTCGGCGCGAGCGTGTCCGGCAGCGCGGGCTGCGGCTGGGTCGGCCGTCCGGTGGGCGGCCCCGTCCTCCTCAGCCAGTCGCTTGACGGCTGCCCAGCGCCCCGCTGGCCGGCGCTGCGCTGCCCGACGGCCGACTGCACGGCGGTCGCTTGCACCATCGCTGACTGGCCCATGGCTGACTGGCCTATGGCTGACTGGCTCATCGCCGACTGGCCCACCGCCGACTGCACCGCGGTCGCCTGCACCGCGGTCGCCTGCACCGCGGCCGGCTGGACGGTGGTCGCCTGGACGCCGGCCGCGTGGGCCGCCGCGGCCTGCTCGGCGCCGCTGCTGCCCGCCCCGCCGGCGGTCACGTCAGGGTGGGTGTGCTGGGTCCAGACGGACCCGTCCCACCAGCGCAGCAAACCCGGCGTCCCGTACGGGTCCGGGTACCAACCAGAGGGAGGCAAGTCCATGGCCCAAGGGTAGAAGAATGTACCGCCCCGTAACGTGCGAATGGGGCGCGTTACCAGTTCGTTGACTGCGGAGAGGCTTCAGGTGACGCTGTGGCGTTAGCAACCGCGTCGGCATCAGTGACCACTGGTGCGCCTGAGGCGAAACGGAGGAGATCCGTCCCCGAGAGCACCCGGGCGGGGAACGGGTCGCCGGCCGTCGCCCGCCCGAGGGCCGCCTCGGGCAGCGGCTGGTCGCTGGCGAGAATCACCAGGTTGCCGCGGCGCCGGCCGCGGAGCACGCTCGCCTCGGCGATCATGCACGTCTCCCCGTATACCGAACGGACGGTGGCTACCGCGGACCGCGCACTGCTGAGCGCCTCCCGCGGTGCCTGCCCCTCAGAGGGCAACCGCCCGGCCGCGACGTTGACCGCGTAGACGCCGCCAGGGCGCAGCGCCCGGGCGGTCGCGGCGGCGAACTCGGCCGTGGTCAGGTGCGGTGGCGTGACCGCGCCGGCGAAGACGTCGGCGATCACCAGGTCGTAGCTCGCGGGCGGGACCGATTCCGCCACCGCGCGGGCGTCGGCGGTCCGCACCCTGATGCGGTGTCCCGCTGGCAGCGGCAGCTGCTGGCGGACCAGGTCGGTCAGCTGGTCGTCGAGCTCGGCGACCAGCTGCCGTGAGCCCGGTCTGGTGTGCGCCAGGTAGCGCGGCAGGGTGAGCGCACCGCCGCCCAGGTGCAGCGCCCGCAGCGGCGCCCCGGCCGGGAACGCCAGGTCAGCGGCATGCCCGATCCGGCGGACGTACTCGAACTCCAGGTAACCGGGATCGGAGAGGTCGACACCGCTCTGCGGGACCCCGTCGATGAAAAGCAGCCAGGAATCCGGCCGGTCGAGATCGGGCACCAGCTCGGCCGAGCCGAGCCGCACCTGCCGGTGCACGGCGGACCGCGGCCGTGCCGCTGGCCGCGCGGACCGTGACGCCCGGTTCCTGTTGCCGCTCACGCGTTCAATTATCTCCTGCCCGCAGGCGGCGAAAGCCCCGTGAACTGTGTGTTCACGGGGCTTTTGCGCAATCCGGTCAGCGCTGGATCGCGCCTCAGTCCCGTCAGCGCTGGATCGCGCCGCGCCGGGTGATGCGGTCCACGATCACGGCCGCGAGCAGGACCAGGGCCGTCCACATGAGCTGGGCCGCGGCCGAGAGGCCGAGCAGTTCCAGGCCGTTGTAGATGACACCGACCACCAGGCCGCCGAGTACGGCGTGCAGCATCTTGCCGCGCCCGCCGAAGAGGCTGGTGCCGCCGATGACCGCCGCCGCGATGGCGTACAGCACGTTCTGGCCGCCCTGCACGCCGTTGGAGATCGACCCCAGGTACGACGCGTAGATGATGCCGGTCATGCCAGCCGTCAGCCCGCACAGGGTGAACGCCAGCGTGCGGATCCGCACGATGCTGATACCCGCACGGCGGGACGCCTCGGTGTTGCCGCCGATCGCGTAGAGGTAGCGGCCGAACCGGGTCCGCCCGAGCAGCACCGTCCAGACCACGAGGATGGCGAGCACCACAAGCACGGCCCAGGGCAGGCCTTCCAGGGTGATCAGCCGGCCGCGGTTCTGGTTGGCGATCACCGCGATGACGATGGCCGCGACGGCGACGCCGCCGACCTTCAGCAGGGTGACCGACACCGGCGGTGCGACCAGCCCGGCCGACCGGCGGCGGAAGTCGCCGTAGAACAGCACGGCGCCCGCCACCACGGCGATGGCGACCATCACGATCCACGTCGCGGTCGGGCTGAGCGCGCCGGCCTCGATGTCGTTGATGATCGAGTTGTGCAGGTTGATCACGCCGCCGACGCCGATGTTGCCGGTGGCGCTGATCAGGTAGAGCAGCAGGCCGGACAGGCCCAGCTGGCCGGCCAGGGTCACCACGAACGACGGCAGCCCCAGCTTGGCGATAATGATCCCCTGGAGCGCCCCGTAGAGGGCGGTCGCGGCCAGTGCGACCAGCACCGACGCCCACAGCGGGTCGCCTACGGCCAGCATCCAGAGGCAGACCACGGCGCCGCAGGCGGCGGTGAAGCCGGCCGCGAGGTCGATGTCGCCCAGCAGCAGGACGAAGATCTCGGCCATGCCCAGCGTGATGATGAAGGCCGACTGGGCCAGCAGGTTGACCAGGTTGGCGGCCGACAGGAAGAGCGAGTTCTTGGCCTGGAAGACGATGATGATGACGATGAGGCCGATGATGACCGGCAGCGCGCCGCTCTCACCGGAGCGGACGCGTCGGCTGACGATCCTGATGTAGTCGCCGAACGAGTTGGCTAGCAGGTCGGCCGCCGCGTCCGGCGTGGTCATCAGGCTGGACGTCTCGGAGCTGGCCGGCTCCTGGTTCACGGGGGTCGTCACGGTTCAGGCCTCCGTGCTCTGCGGGGCGGCGGCGGCGCCGCCGTGGGAACTGCCGTTGGGGGCGGTGCCGGTGGTCATCCAGTGCACCGCCGAGTTCGTGTCGAAGGCGGACAGCGGCCCCTCCGTCGCCATGTGACCGAGGTAGAGCACGGCCAGCCGGTCGGCCACGCGGAACACGTCGGTCAGGTTGTGCGAGATCAACAGCACGGCGATGCCGCGCTCGGAGAGCTGCTCGATGATGTCGAGCACGAGCGCGGTCTGCGACACGCCGAGCGCGGCCGTCGGCTCGTCCATGAT
>DASYAD010000446.1:0-23743 GCA_036501515.1 Trebonia sp.
GGGTAGTTGCGGTAGACGCGGGCGGGGTCACGGATGCCTACGCTCGAGAGGCTTTCCAGCACAATCTGGCGAGACTGACCGCGCAGTTCGGGGCGGTGCGCCCGGAGCACGTCGGAGATCTGGTGGCCGACCCGGATGACCGGGTTCAGGCTGGTGGTCGGGTCCTGGAAGATCATCGAGATCTCGGCGCCGCGTACCCGGTTGACCGTCGCCCGTTTGGCCGCGAGCAGGTCGACGCCGTTGAACCAGATGGCCGAGTCCCGGCCGTAGCGCATCTTCCGCTCGTCGTTGAGCCGCAGGACCGACATGGCGGAGACGGACTTGCCCGAGCCCGACTCGCCGATGACGCCGACCCGTTTGCCCTGTTCTACGGCGATGCTGACGTTTTTGACCGCGGGCGGCGCCGCGCCGAAGGTCACGCTGAGCTTTTCGATGGACAGCAACGGTGCGTCAGGCATTCGCGTCCTCCTCAGCGGTCTCCAGCGCGTCGATCGCCGCGGTGTCGAGGACAAGGGGCGGCGCATGCCGGGACGCCGGATCGGGTTCGAGCACCGCGCGCAGCAGGAGCTTGGTGTAGGGGTGGGAGGGGGAGTCGAAGACCTGACCGACGGGGCCGGTCTCGACGATGCGGCCGCGGTACATGACCGCCACCCGGTGCGAGATCTGCCTGACCACCCCGAGGTTGTGCGAGATGAACAGGTAGGCGACCCCGGTGGAAGCCTGGAGATCACGCAGCAGCTCGATGATCTGGGCCTGCACGGAGACGTCGAGGGCGGAGGTGGGCTCGTCGCAGACGATGAGCCGCGGTGACAGCCCGATCGCGCGGGCGATCGCGATGCGCTGCCGCTGCCCGCCGGAGAACTCGTGCGGGTACCGCTTCGCCATCCCGGGATCGAGGCCCACGCGGGTGAGAAGCTCAGCGACGGCCGGTGTCAGCTGCTTCCGTTCTGACAGATGATGGACGAGCAGCGGTTCGGCGATCTGTTTGCCGATCGTCATCCGCGGATCGAGGGTGCCGTACGGATCCTGGAAGATCATCTGCAGGTCGGCCCGGACGTGGCGCAGCGCGCCGCCGTGCAGGGCGGCGATGTCGGTGCCGGCGAAACGGATCGAGCCCTCGCTCTTGTGCAGCCCGAGGACGGAGCGGGCGACCGACGACTTGCCTGAGCCGGACTCGCCGACCAGGCCCAGGGTCTCGCTCCGGCTGAGCGTCAGGCTCACGTTGTCGACCGCGTTGACCGAGGTGCGGGGATAGCGGACGGTCAGGTTCTCGATCGTGAGCAGCGGCTCTTGCGGCGGGGTCTGCGGGGTGGTCATGCGCTCCTCCGCAGCACGGTGCCCGGCCGCAGGCCCGTCGGCGCGCCCCCGCGCAGCACCGGCTGGCCGCTCACGAGCACGTCGCGGACCCCCGAGGGCGGCACCAGCGGGCTGGTGTAGCTGGCGTTGTCCTTCATCTGGCCGGGGGCGAAAACCACGATGTCGGCGACGTTCCCCGGGGCGATCACCCCGCGGCCGGGCAGGCCCATCCGGCTGGCGGGCTTGCCCGTCATCTTGCGCACGATTTCCTCCAAGGGCAGGCCGGCGGCGCGCAGCTCGTCGAAGGCGCGCGGGAACGTCCCGATCGAACGGGGATGGGGCAGGTTCGCGGTGTGCTCGAGGCTGAGCGCCACACCGTCGGAGGCGACACTGACCAGCGGGTGCGCCAGGGCGCGGAGCGCGTCCTGCGGCCGGGTGCCGACCACGATGACGTCCACGTTGCCGTCGTAGCGGCGGATGAGGTCCTCCGTCACCTGCGCGAAGTCACCGCCGCCGGCGGCCGCGAGCACGTCGAGGGTCAGCCCGACCTCGGGCGCGGCCCCGGTGCCGCCCTTGGCGACCATCACCGCCGCCGGCTCGATCGTCGCGGCCGCGCGCGCCGCGGCGGTGATCGCGCCCGGATTCCGCGCGGCGGCGGCGGTGATCGCGGCCACGCCCTGGCCGCGCAGGTCCTCCGGCAGCAGCTGCAGCAGCGTGGTGTGCCCCGCGAGGTAGGGATACGCGTCCGCTTCCACGTTGTCAGCGGCCTCGAGGCGCTCGATCGCCCGCGCGAGCCCGGTGCCGTCGGGGTCGCGCAGCGAGCGCAGGTGCGAGATCTCCAGCCCGGCGCCCGCCTGGGCGGCCAGCGACACCACCTCGTCCACGGCCGCGGGCAGCCGCCCGGCGTCGTAGGCGCGCAGGTGCGCGGTGAGCAGCGCGCCGCGCGCGGCCAGCTCGCGCGCCAGCCGGCGCAGCTCGGCCCGGTCGCTGAGCTCGCCTGGCGCGTACATCAGCCCGAGGCTCATCCCCCAGCAGCCCGCGTCGAGCGCGTCCCGCAGCAGGCCGGCCATCAGGTCACGCTCGCGCCCGCTGGCGGGGGCCGGGTCCGCGCCCAGGGCCGCGTAGCGGATGCTCCCGTGCCCGATCAGCGGGACCAGGTTCGTCGCCCCGGGCACCGCTTCGAGCGCGTCGAGGAAGCCGGCCGTCGACGTCCAGCCGAATTCGACGTCGGGGGCGACGTCGATCGGCCCGATGACCGCGCGCAGGTCGCCGCGGTCATCGGGCGGGACTGGCACCGGGGTCAGCCCGCAGTTGCCGATGACCTCGGTGGTGACCCCCTGCCTGACCCGGGTGGCGGCGTCGGGATAACGCAGGCGGGTGAGGTCGGAGTGGGCGTGGATGTCGATGAAGCCGGGTGCTACCACCCAGCCCGCGCAGTCGATGACCTGCGCGTCGGCGCGCTCGGCGGCGCTGCCTGGTTCGACTGCCTCGATGAGGCCGCCGTCGATGAGCACGTCGCGGACGGCCGGGGGCGCGCCGGTGCCGTCGGCCACGGTGCCGCCGCGCAGCAGCAGCTTCCCGGTCACCGCAGCCGCCTGCGGTGCAGCGGGTTCACGGATTCCGAGATCAGCTCGCCCGCGTACATGAGCAGGGCGGACGCGACCGTGATGATGACCCCGGCGGTGATCGCGTAGCTCGGGTCGGTGACGTAGTAGTTCTTGGACGCCTGGAGGATCGTGCCCCAGGTGGCCCGGGGCAGCTGCACGCCGAGCCCGAGGTAGCTGAGACCCGCCTCGGTCAGGATCGCCTCCGCCATCAGCTGCGGTACGAGGGTGAACAGCGGGCCGGCCGCGTTGGGGAGCACGTGGCGCACCAGGCTGCGCAGCGGCGAGGCGCCGGTGACGCGGACGGCGACGACGAACTCGCGCTCGCGCAGCGCGAGCGTCTGGCTGCGGACCAGCAGGAAGATCCGCGGGAAGAAGATGAAGCCGATGATGATGACCAGCGTCGTCGGGTTGGTGCCGAAGCTGGCGACGACCAGGATGGCGAACAGGATCAGCGGGAACGCGAGCGTGGCGGCCGAGATGCCGGACAGCGCGCCGTCGAGCACGCGGCCGCCGTACCCGGCCAGCAGGCCGGCGGGGATGCCGATCACGAGGGCGACGACCACGCTGCCGCCCGCGATGTACGCCTCGAGGCGCGTCGCGTAGACGACCCGCGCCCAGATGTCGCCGCCGGCTTCGTCGGTGCCGAGCAGGTGGGTGAGCGAGGGCGGCTTGAGGATCGCGTTGGCGTCGATGGAGCTGGGCAGGTAGTGGGTGAACAGCCCCGGCCAGCAGATCATGAGCACGGCGGCCAGGCCGAGGAGGCTCAGCACGATGCGGGCCGGCCCGAGGAAGGCGATCCTGGCCAGGACCGCGCGGGTCCGGCCGGGGACGGGGGCGGTCAGCCCGGCCGCGCTCATCGGGCGATCCGCGGGTCGACGAGCCGGTAGGCGATGTCGGCGAGGAACCCGACGACGAGCACGAACACGGTGATGAGCAGCACCGCGCCCTGCACCACCTGGTAGTCGCGGTTTTGCACGCTGCTGAGCAGGAGCTGCCCGAGGCCGCCGAGGTTGAACACCGCCTCGACCAGGACGGCGCCGCCGACCAGGGCGGAGGCCTGCACGCCGATGATGGTGATCAGCGGCAGGGCCGCGTTCTTGGTCGCGTAGTGGAAGATCCGGCGCCAGGCGGGGATGCCCATCGCGGCCGCCGTGCGCATGTAGTCCTGGCGCATCACATCACTCGCCTCGGAGTAGACGAACCGGGTTAGCACGCCGGTGAGGTAGACGGACAGGGTGGCGACGGGCAGCACCATGGTGCGGATGAACCCGCCGAAGTCGGTCAGCGGGCTGGTGAAGCCGCCCGAGGGCAGCGCCCGCAGCTCGACCGAGAACAAGATGATCAGCAGCAGCCCCAGCCAGATGCCGGGAACGGTCACCGCGAGGGTGGTCGTGGTGCGCACCGCTCCGTCGACGACGCCGTTGCGGCGCTGTGCGGCCCACATGCCGAGGACGATCGCGAGCGGCACCGACACCAGCAGCGACAGGGCGATCAGCCACAGGGTCGGCGGGGCGGCGCCGGCGATCATCGGCAGCACCCGCTCGCCGTTGAGCGCCGAGGCGCCGAAGTTGCCGCGCAGGATGGGCCAGATCCACAGGCCGTACTGGACCACCCACGGCCGGTCGAGCCCCATCTGCTGCCGCAGCGAGGCGAGGACCTGGGCCGCATCGGCCCGGCCGGCCTGGGGACCAAGCAGCAGAACGGCCGGGTCCCCAGGGGTCAGGCGCAGGGCGAGGAACACGAGAATGGAGACGAGCCACAGCACCAGGACGAGCTTTACCGCCTGGAACCCGATCTGCCTGCCGAGATTTCTCATTGCCGTCCCTCGCCCTGTCCTGCCTGTTCCGTGTGTTACTTGGAAGCGACCGCGGCGTCGGCGAACAGCGCCCAGCCCTGCGGGTTCATCTGGTACCCGGTGACGTCGGTGGCCGTGATCGAGGCCACCGGCTCCCAGGCGACGATCATGACCGGGACCTGGGCCACGGTCAGCTGCTGCAGCTGCGCGTAGATGGGCGCCCGCTGCGACTGGACCGAGGTTCCGATCCCCTTCGCCATCAGCGCGGTCATCTGCGGGTTCTTGTAGTCGTCGCCGAGGTGCGGGGTCATGATGACGTCGAAGAACGAGTTCGGGTCGCCGCCGACGTCGAACGAGTTCCAGATCGCGTCGTACTTGCGGCTGACGTACTGGTCAAGCCAGGTCGACAGCTCTTCGACCTTCGGCGTCAGCGTGACACCGATCTGGGCGAGCGACTGCTGCCAGACCCGCGCCATCGCGGTGGCCTGGGGATAGCCGTCGAGGATGTCGAGCGTGAAGGACAGCTTGCTCGCGCCGGCCGCGGCGAGCAGCGACTTGGCCTTGGCGAGGTTGTAGGGGTAACCGGTCTGCGCGGAGTACGCCCAGCTGCTCGCAGGCAGCGGGCTCGCGGTCGTGGTGCCCTTGCCGTTGTAGGCGATCTTCTGCACGGAGCTCTTGTCGAGGGCGTACGCGAGCGCCTGCCGCACCCGCGGGTCGGCCAGCTTGCCCGAGGAGTTGAACTCGACGAGGTCCATGCTGTTGGACGTCGACGGGCTCACGACCGTGGCGCGCGAGCTGTCCACCTGGGCGGTCGTCGCGGTCGAGGCGCTGGCGATGATGTCCACGCTGCCGCTGTAGAGGTCGTTGAGCGCGACCTGCTGGTCGGTGATCGGCTCCTCGGTGATCTGCTGCGCGCGGCCGGGGGTGCCGAAGTACTTGTCGAACTTCTGCAGCACGATCTGCTTGTTGGGGGTCCACGACACGAACGAGTACGGGCCCGACCCGACCGGCTTCGACTTGGTGGTTGTGAAGCTGGACGGCGCCAGGATCGCGATGTCGGTGAGGCCGGCCAGGAAGTCGGCGTTCGGCTTGTTCAGCGTGATCACGACCGTGCCGGTGTCCGGGGTCGCGTAACTCTTCACGCCGGCCAGGCGCGGCGCCCAGATCGAGCCCTTCGAGCCGGCCGCGCGCTTGAGCGACTGCACCACCGCGGCCGCGTTGACCGGGGTGCCGTCCTGGAACACGGCCTTGGGGTTGAGCTTGAAGGTGAACACGGTGGCCGCGGTGTTGACCGAGAACTGGGCGAGGTCGGGCACCAGCTTCAGGTTCGCGTCGTACTTGACGAGGCTGCTGAAGACGAGATTCCTGATGGCATACTCATAGGTGATCAGCTGGTTGGTGTCCGGGTCGAAGTTGTCGATATCGCCAGGTATCGCAACGACGAGCTGGGCTTTGACCGAGGTCGCGCTGGAAGCGGTGCCGGAGCTTGTGCCGGGGTTACTGCTAGTGCTCCCGGAACAGGCGCTGACCGCGAGCGCGGCAGCGGCGAAGAGTGCTACGACACCCGCCTTGACTGGTCTTGCGTGGTTTATCAATGTCTGCCTCTGTCACTCGTGTTTTGGGATGGGTGCGGGGTGAGACCTGGCCGCGCGGCTCGGCACTGACCGACATCAGTGCCGAGCCACTTGCGCCCAGTCGGCGACGACCTCCTCGCCGTCGGCGACGTATACGCGGCTCCACATGTTGGTGACGCCGCAGGCATGGTTGGGGAGAATCTGCATCCGCTGTCCAACCACCAGGTCGGATGCGCGTGGCCCGCTCAGCAGGCCGTGTTCTTCGTAGGCGACGCCGAACTCGAGCCCGGGCTCGAGTTCCCGCGCCGTGGTGAGCGGCAGCCCGAGCGTGCTGCCGCGGTTCGACCGGTCGGAGCTCATGGCCTTGATGCCGGCGTCGACGACGGCCGCCCCGTCGCGCGGGGTGCTGACGACCGATGTCAGCACGGTGACCGCGCACTGGCTGACCTCGCAAGATCCCAGGCGCAGTTGATTGGCGTCGAAGAAGACGTACGTGCCGGGCCTGGCCTCGGTGATGCCGGGGACGAACGGGGCCGAGTCCCAGCCCGGAGTCGAGCCGACGGATACCCGTTCGATGTTGAAGCCGGCTGCCCGCAGTTCGGTCGCGACGTCGACCAGTCGCTGCCCGGCGGACTGCCCGGCCGCCCGCAGTTCGTCGCGCGGCCCGGTCAGGCCCGCGAGCTGGCCCTCGTGGGTGTAGACGCCGATGAGGTCGAGCCGGTCGAACGCGCGCAGCGCGGCGGCGACGGCCAGCGCGTCCCCGGCCGCGATCCCGGTGCGGCCGAGGCCGGTGTCGATCTCGAGCAGGAAACGGACGCGGCTCCCGGCCTCTGCGGCGGCCGCCTGCAGTCCTTCGGCCAGCGCCACCGAGTCGAGCCCGACCGCGAAGTCGCCCCACTGGCTGAACTCGGCCGCCTGGGCCGCCTTGGCCCCGACCGGGCTGTTCGCCCAGAAGAGGCCGTCGAATCCCGCGTCGAACAGCGCCGCCACCTCGGCCGCGGTCGAGCAGGTGAAGCCGACCGCCCCTGCTTCTCGTTGCAGCCGGGCGACCTCGATGAGCTTGGAGGTCTTGAAGTGCGGACGCAGGCCGACCCCCGCACCCGCCAGCGCGCCGGCCATCGCCGTCACGTTGGCGCGGACGCGGGCCAGGTCGAGGACCAGCGCCGGCGTCTCGATGGTGGCCAGGGTACGTTCGGTCATCGCTCGCCTCCCTTGGAATCGGCGGTCGCCTTGAACTCTGCGGTCGCCCTGAACTCGGCCGCCGCGCTGGCGACCCAGCCGAGCGTGCGCCTTGTCGCGGTCGAGTAGTTGTAGAGCGCCAGGCCCGTCGCCCCGGCTTCGCCGGCGGCGCGTGCCTTGGCGGCTAGCTCGTCGGCCGTGCCGTGGTGCGCCTCCCACAGGGTGAGGGCGACGGTGAGGGGAGCGCCTGACGGCCCCGACAGCGCCAGCACGTGGTCGAGCTCGCGCACCACGTCGGCCACGTCGTCGTAGTAGCTCTCGAGCACGAATCCGTCGGCCACCCGGCGGGTGGCGGCGATGTCGGTGCCTTCCATCCAGTTCGCGGCCGACGGGCGCGCCCAGACCGCCGCGCTGACGTCGAGCGGCACGCCCGCGGCCGCGCAGGCGCCGCGGATCTCGGTCACCAGCGACGTCACCCGCTCGCAGCGCATCGCGGCGAAAGCGGCCAGGTCCGGCCAGGCCATCAGGAGTGACATCAGCTCGATGCCGTCGTCGGGTCGCCTGGGGGCTGAGAACCCGGCGTTCCAGGTGCGGTCGAGCTCGCGGGCGACCTTGGCCCGCAGGGCCTGGACGTCGATCCCGGCGCTGGTGCCGGCCGTGCTGCAGGCCACGCAGAAGCACAGGGACATCAGGTAGCGGGTGGTCACGTCGAGGCGGGCGCCCCACAGCTCGTGCGGATGGCCGTGCGAGTAGAGCAGGTAGGAGATGCTCTCGGCCAGGATCCGCCGGAAGTAGCCCGTCCCCGCGACCGCGGCGAACAGCTCGGTCGCGTACCGGCGGACGGCCGGGTGGGCCGGGCACAGCGCGTGCGTGAAGCGGTCGCCGAAGCAGTTGAGCAGCGCGGCGTCCGGCCGGGAGACCGCCAGCGTGCTGTTGTGCAGCCCGATGGCCCAGCCGTCGAGTTCGATGCCGCGCTCGGCCGCCGCCGCGGACAGCCGCGGGTACAGTTCCGGGTCGCGCTCGGCGATCGACGACGGCGGTATCGACAGGCCGGAGAACGCGCCGCCGGGCAGCGGCAGGTGCACGGTGTTGGCCTCGGCCGCGGTGAAGACCCCGGCCCGGCGCCGCGGTGCGATGACCTCGGCCGAGTGGTAGGCGGTGGCGATCTGCAGCCGGTCGACGCCGAGGGCGGCCAGCTCGTCCAGGACCCGCTCGGCCCCGTCGGCCTGGACATCCCACGGGTAGATCAGCATGGTCAGCTCGCGCGTCATGCCGCCTCCCGCCGGTAGATCTCCTCGATGATCGCCAGGGTGGGTTCGAGGTCGTCGAGCCCGAAGCCGGGCTCGTGGTCGCGGAACGCCTGCCACTGCCGGCGGAACGGCTCGTCCAGCGTGATGGCGCCGCCCCGCTCTTCGACGGCGACGGTCGCGACCAGCCAGGAGCCGTCCATCTCGACCCGGGCGACGCCGTCGGTGCCGGTGATCTGCAGGCCGGTGCCGGCCGGCTGGTACGGCGACCACGCGACGTCCAGGGTCACGGGCAACCCGGCGGCGGTCCGCAGCTCCAGGTGCGCGACGTCTTCGCAGCCGTGGCCGGGGAAGACGGTCGCCAGGGTGCTGGCGCGCAGTTCGAGCGGCGCGCTCAGCAGAGCCCGGGCGCGGTCCAGCGAGTGCACGCCGTTGGTCAGCACCGCCCCGCCGCCGCTGGTCTTCGGGTCGAAGTACCACGGCGCCAGGTCGTCAGGTCCGAGGCGGTACTGGATCCGGTCGGCGTAGGACAGCAGGCGCCCGAGGCGGCCGTCGGCGACGGCGCGCGCGGCGGCCCGCATGCCGGGCCAGTGCCTGGTGGTCATGCCGACGAAGTAGCGCCTGCCGCTGGCCGCGATGGCCTTGGCGAGGGTCCCCGGTGCCTCGCCGGGGATCCGGTGCGGCTTCTCCACCAGCACGTCCATGCCCTGCTCAAGCAGGACGACGGCCTGGGCGTGGTGCGCGAAGGACGGGCTCGCGATCACCGCCGCGTCGGCGAGCCCCGCGGGCAGCGCGGCCGGGTCGGGGTAAGCGGCGGCGCCGTAATCCGCGGCGAGCCGCTGCGCGCGGGCGAGGTCGGGGTCGGCGAACCCGACGACCTGGTCGCCCAGCGCGCGGACGGCATCGGCCTGCCGGCGGCCGATGACCCCGGCTCCGACGATTACGACCCTGAGCGCGGTCACGTGAACACGCCGTCGGCCGCCATGGCGCCCAGCACCTTGTCGGCCGCCTCGAGCGTGCGGTCGATGTCTTCCGCGCTGTGCGCGCCGGAGATGTGGTTGCGCTTGAGCGTCATCGGATACATCAGGAACCCCTCGTCGGTCATCCGGCGGTGGAACGCCTCGTAGGCGGCGTCGTTGTTACGCAGCAGGTCCTTGTAGCCGTGGATCTCGCCGTCGAGGAAGTAGACGACGAAGACCGACCCCTGCCCGGTGACCACCGACGGGATCGAGTGCCGGGCGGTGATCTCCCGCAGCCCGGCCCGCATCCGGTCGCCGAGCGCGTAGACATGCTGGTGGAAGCCGACTTCCGGGTCGCTGATGAGTGCCATGGTCTTGATCGCGGCGGCCATCGACGCGGGGTTGCCGTTGAAGGTGCCGGCCAGCAGCACGTCACCGCCCGCCGAGCTGAAGTGCGACATGACGGCGGCGCTGCCGCCGAGGCCGGCCACGGCGAACCCGTTGCCCATCGCCTTGCCGAAGCTGGTGAGGTCGGGCGAGACCCCCGCGATCTGCTGGTAGCCGCCAGGGGCGTGCCGGAACCCGGTGATGACCTCGTCGAAGATCAGCAGCGAGCCGTTGGCCGTGGTGATGTCGCGGAGTCCCTGGAGGAATCCAGGCTCCGGCAGCAGGGTGCCGACGTTGTGCGGTACCGGCTCCAGGATGACGCCCGCGATCTGCTCCGGGTAGCGCTCGAACAGCTCCTCGACGGAGCCCAGGTCGTTGAACTCGGCGATCAGGGTCGAATTGAGGGCGTCATCGAGGATGCCGGAAGACATCGGGTCGAGCTGGTAGATCCTGGCGGCCGGCGAGGCGACGTTGCGGGCGACCGCGTCGTGCCAGCCGTGGAAGCAGCCCTGGAACTTGACGATGTACTTGCGGCCGGTGATGCCGCGGGCGAGGCGCACCGCCTGGAAGGTGGCCTCGGTGCCGCTCATCGTGGTGACGGACATCTCGATCGACGGGTAGAGCGCGGCCACCATCCGGGCGCATTCGACTTCCAGCTCACTGATGCCGAACCCGGTCAGGTCGATCGCCCCGAAGGTCTCGGCCACCGCCGCGTTGACCCGCGGGTCGCAGTGGCCGAGCAGGATCGCCCCGAACGCGGCGTGGTAGTCCACGAAGCGGCGCCCGTCCAGGTCGGTGAGGTACGCGCCCGCGGCCGCGCGGAAGCCGTACGGCCGACCCATGGCGCGGCCCGCGGAGTTCACCCCGCCGGGAATGAACGTCCGTGCCTCTTCAATGAGGTCCGCTGTCGTGGTGACGGTCACGTCAATCTCTCCTTTGGCGGTGGCGGTGGCGGTGGCGGTGGGCTCGGCGCTGGCGGGGCTCAGCGCTTGCCGGGATCGGCGAGATCCAGGGCGGCGAGGGCGTCTCGGTGGATGATCGTCTCGACGGTGTCCGGTGAGACGAACGGCAGGTTTCCGGCCCGCAGCTCGCTGAGGCGGCGGAAGTCGGCGATGGCGGCCGACGGTGTCCACAGCGGGTAGTCGGAGCCGAACAGCAGCTTGTCGACCGTGTGCCACTCCTGCGCGTTGACCAGGGCGAGGAACGCGTCCATGGGCCGGGACGGCACCCCCGAGACGTCCGCGTAAACGTTGGCGTTCTTGCGCAGCACGATGTTGGTGTCGCGCTGCCACGGGTGCCCCATGTGGGCCAGGATCTGCTTCATGCCGGGATGGCGGCGGGCTACCTCGTCGATGACCAGCGGCTGGCTGACGGCGAGGCGCCCGATGGGACTCGGGGTGGCGCCCATATGCCACAGCAGCACCAGGCCGTGCTCGGTGACGATCCGGTAGAAGTCGTCGAAGGCGGGGTCGACCGGGTCGAACAGCGACAGCACCGGGTACAGCTTGACGCCGGAGAAGCCGAGCGCGATGGCCTCCTCGAGCTGGTCGCGCCAGTCCGTGTCCAGGGGGTCGATCGCGGCGAACGGTATGGTCGGCGTCTTGAGCTGCTTGACGAACGCGGCCACGTACGCGTTGGGGGTGCGCACGCCCGCCTGGGACGCGGCCAGCCCGAAGGTGATCGCGACGTCGACGCCAGCGGCGCCCATGACCTCGTCGAAGCTCTGCGGCGTGACCACCGGGTAGGGCTCGCCCCCGTAAGCGCCCTCCCAGTGGTCGCGGTGCTCGTCGCCCCAGTGCTCGGGCAGGTGGCAGTGGCTGTGCACGTCAATGATCACTGGGCGCTCGCTTTGTCGACGAAGGCCGCGAAGGCGGCGTTGAACTGGCGGTTGCCGGCCAGGCGGGCGGCGTATTTGCGGACCACCTCAACGCAGGCGTGCTGTTCGGCCGGGGTGAGGAGTTCGCCCGAGGGGGCGGAGATGCTGAGCGACAACGGGACCGGGCTCTCGGCCGGGACGAGCACGGCGAGGCAGGTGACGCCGCGGTTGCGTTCCTGGTTGTCGATGCTGTAGCCGCGCTCACGGATGCGCGCCAGCTCGTCCCGCATACCGGCGAAGGTGGTCACCGTGTACTGCGTGAACGGGGTGAACGGCTCGGTGACCGGCAGGTGCTCCGCTAGTTCGTCGTCCGGCAGCGTGGACATGAGCATCTTGCCCAGGCCGGTGCAGTAGGTGAAGTCCAGGGTGCCGCTGGCCGCGAACCGCAGCGCCCGCGGCGGCTCCTCGACGTGCAGGTGAAGCACCGACTGGCCTTCGAGCACGCCGATATTCGCGGTGAACCCGAGCTCGCCGGCCAGCTCGCGCATCAGCGGCGCGGCCACGTCGGCGACGTCGGCCGGCTTATACGCCTGCGCGATCTGCAGGACGCTGTGGCCGATGCCGTAGGCGGGCGGGTCGCCTTCCCGCCGGACGAAATCCTGCTCCTCCATCACCGACAGGAGCCGGATCAAGGTCGACTTCGGCAGGTCCATGGCCCGCGACAACTCGGCCAGCGTCAGCGGCCGCCCGGCCGCGCTCAGCGCCTTCAGTGCGGTCAGAGCACGCGCCAGTCCCTGCGAGTGATACGACGTGGCACGGTGTTCCATGTCGGCTGACACTAGAAAACCGCACGTCCCAGGTCAAGACCCCCGCATGTAAATGATTCGTGACATGGCATGAAACGGAGGCCTGTCCATGCCCGGCCCGGACACGTTTGACGTGCCGTCGGGCGGTTCCGGTGACCGCCGCGCTACCGTTGACACCTGCTAGGACGTCACCGGGAGGGCGCATGAGTTACGTCGTTGACTTCGTGAACGTGTCTACGACCGGGCTGGAGTCGTCCCCGGTCGCGGAGACGCTGGCCGGGCTGCGGGCCAACGAGGCGCGGTATTTCAAGAACAAGTACGACCACGTCTTCACCGTGAGCCCCGTCAGCGAGGCGCCGGAGGCGCTGGACTGGGTGACGCGGATCCTCGCCGACGAGCGGAAGCTTGTCATCTCCTCGAAGCCCCTCGAAGCGACTGCCTTCGAGGTGGACGGGATCCGGATGGCGTACGTGTTCTACGAGTCGGGCCTGTCGATCAACGTGATGTACACGATCGCGGACGCGGGCAAGCGCGCGGTCGGCTTCAAGCTGGCGGAAGGGATGGACGTGCCCGAGGAACTGGCGGCGGCCGGCTTCAAGTTCGCCCGCCAGAAGTCGAAGCTGGCGGGCGTAATCCGCGGGTCGTTCTTCGTGATCAAGGGCGAATACTAACCCGGAAGCTAGGCCCGCCCGGCCGGCAGGGCGATGGGGCCGGTTTCCGTCAGCCGCAGCACGCGGGCCAGGTCGCGCCGCCGGCGCGCGTACAGCGCCACGGCGACCACCCCGGCCGCCAGCACCGGCACGAGCCCGCACAGCGCCATCCCCGCCCGGGCGCCGTAGTGGCTGGTCACCGCGCCCACGATCGGGGCCCCGATCGGCGTGCCGCCGATGAATACCAGCATGTACAGGCCCATCACGCGGCCGCGCAGCTCCGGGTCGACGGCGAGCTGGACCGAGGAGTTGGCCATCGCCTGGCAGACCAGGTTGACGAAGCCCATCGCCGCGATCAGCACCAGGAACAGCGCGATGCCCGGCGCGAGGGCGGCCGCCGCTTGCAGGGCCCCGAACAGGGCGGCCGAGCCGACGATGGCGGTGACCCGGGGACGGGCGCCGCGTGCGGCCAGTACCGCGCCGGCCGCCGAACCGAGGCCGATGACGATGTTGAACAGGCCGTAAGTGCTCGCGCCGCCGCCGAACGCGGACTTGGCCATCGCGGTCAGCACCACGGGGAAGTTCAGGCCGAAGGTGCCGAGCATCCCGGCCAGGAAGATCGTCCACAGCACGTCCGGGCGGCCGCGGACGTAGGCGACCGCCTCCCGGACCGCGTGCGGTGACCGGGCGGCGGCGGGGGCGGGGCGCAAGTCGGAGGGCCGCAGGAGCAGCAGGCCGATCGTGGGGCCGAGGTAGCAGGCGGCGTTGAGTGCGAACACCCAGCCGGTGCCGACGCTGACGATGAGCAGGCTGGCGATAGCCGGGCCGATCAGCCGGGTGGCCTGGAACACGGCGGCAGTGAGCGAGACGGCGGCCCGCAGGCTGCCCTCGGGCACCACCTCGGTGACGAACGACTGCCTGGCGGGCACGTCGAACGCGAAGATGACGCCGCTGACCAGCGCGAAGACGTAGACGTCGGCCGCTTTCGTCACGCCGGCGACCGTGAGGACCGCCAGCGTCGCGGTAGCGGCCGCGTTGAGCAGCTGGGTGGTCAGCAGGATGCGGCGCTTGGACACCCGGTCGGCCAGGGCGCCGGCGTGCAGGCCGAGCAGCAGCATCGGCGCGAACTGGAGCGCCATCGTGATGCCGACGGCGGTCGAGCTGTGGGTGAGGTCGAAGATCAGCCAGTCCTGGGCGATGCTCTGCATCCACGAGCCGGCGTTAGCCAGGCTCTGGCCCATCAGGTAAATCCGGTAGCTGCGCGAAGCGAGAGGGGCGAAGGCGCCTCCCGGTGGCCGAATCGTCTCGGCGGTCGTCACTGGGGAGCCTTCCTGGTCGCCTGTATCTGTACGTCAGGAACCCGCGGGTCGAAAATCTGTGGGTTCATCCAAATTGTTCCGTACCGGCGACTCATACGGAACTGCAATGGTTTGTCTAACAGTTATTATAGAACGTTATGACCGGCTATGACCCGCAGCTCCTCGCCACGTTCCTCGCTGTCGAGCAGACCGGCAGCTTCACCCGGGCGGCGGCCCGGCTCGGGATTCAGCAGCCGACGGTCAGCCAGCACATCCGCCGCCTTGAGGGCCAGGTCGGCCGGACCCTGGTGCTGCGCGACACGCACTCGGTGACGCTGACGGCCGACGGCGAGGCGATGGTCGGCTTCGCGCGCAACATCACCGCGGTATCCGAGCAGGCGGCGGCCTACTTCGGCGGCGACCGGCCGAGCGGGCGGCTGCGGATCGGCATCGCCGACGACCTGGCGCTCACCCGGCTGCCGCAGATCCTTCGGGACTTCCGCCGGGACTACCCCCTGGTCGATTTCGACCTGCGGGTGGACCAGAGCGGGCTGCTGCACCAGCGCCTCGAAGAGGACCGGCTCGACGTGTTCATCGGCAAGCGACCGGGCGGCGAGCAGCGCGGCCAGCTGGTCAAGCGGGACCGGCTAGTGTGGGTGGGCACGCCGACGACCAGGCTCGACCTGAGCAAGCCGCTCCCGCTTGTCGTCTACCCCGCGCCGAGCATCTCGCGGACCGAGATGCGGCGGGCGCTGAACGCCGCCCAGCTGCCGTTCCGCAGCGCCTGCGTCTGCCGCGGGGTGAACGGGCTGATCGGCGCCGTCGCGGCGGGCATCGGCATCTCGTCCATGGCCGCCAGCCTGGTGCCCGCCCAGCTGGCCGCGCTGAGCGCCGGGCACCGGCTGCCCGAGCTCGGCACGATCGACCTGGTGCTGCTCACCAACCCGCGCACGGACCAGCGCCCGGGCGTCCGCGCGCTCATCACCACGGTGCTGTCGAGCGGATCCCGGTCGCTGACCGCCAGCTAAGCGCAAAAACCCAGCTAGCCGACCGTCACCACGGTCGCGATCTGGTCGAGGCCTGACACCCGCAGCAGCGTCTCGGTGACCGGGCCGCCGGTGCTGACCTTGATCGTCAGCCGCACGCGCCTGGCCGCACCGAACAGCACCCGGATGGTGGCGCTGTCGGCGTAGGTGACCGCGGTCAGGTCGGCGGTGAACGCGCTTGCCCCGGCGGCCGCCTCGTCGAGGACGGCCTGGAACTGGCCCACGTTGGTCAGGTCGACGTCGCCGGCCGCGCGCACGACCGCGGGTTCGGTTTCGCTGGCGGGCGCGAATTCGAACCATGCCTCGATGCCGCGGTCACGGGCGGCCGCGGGGCTTGGCGTGGCGTTGTCGGTCATTGCTTCAGCTCCTTGGTCAGGGTCACCGTTGTGCCGTTCGCGGACGAGTCGATCGTGACGTCATCCATCAGGGCGTGCATGAAGATGATGCCGTGGCCCCTGGTATCGGGGGCGGGCTCCTCGCGGTCGGCCGGCGGGGCCTGCCAGTTGCCCGTGTCGGTGATCGTCAGCTCGACCACCCGGTGATCGGCCCGTGCGGTGAGCGTGATGTTGACGGGCGTGGCGTCGTCGGCGCGGCCGGCGGTGGCGTGCTCGACGGCGTTGGCGGTGGCCTCGCCCGCGGCGATCATGATGTCGGTCGCCTCAAGGCCGCTGATGCTGGCGGCGGCCATCCAGTGCCTGAGCTTGGTACGGAGCAGGGCCAGGCAGGACGGCTCGTCCGCGGTTACGGACACGGTCAGCGGTTCCGGCGGGTGCCGGTAGATCAGCACGGCCACGTCGTCGTCGTAGCCGGCCGCGGGCGTCATCACCGCCATCACGTGGTCCGCGACCAGGTCCGGGTGCTCTTGGGCGCGTTCCGCGATCGTCACCGCCGCGGCCTCGATCCCGATATCGAGCGGCTGGTTGCGCCGCTCGACCAGCCCGTCGGTATAGAGCATCAGGGTCGCGCCCGGCGGTACGGTCGCGCTCGCCTGGCTGCGCTGCCAGCCGTCGGGCAGCATGCCGAGCGGCAGCGACCGGGCTTCCTCGAGCAGCTCGTGCTCGCCGGCGGCGGTGACCAGGATGGGCGGCGGATGCCCGGCGCAGCTGTAAGTGATCGTCCCGGCCTTGGGATCGATGATCGCGCAGAACACGCTGGTGCACTCCGCCCCCGGGATCCGGCTGGCGAAGGTGTCCAGGTCGGTGAGGGCCTCGGCTGGGCCGGGCGCGCGCAGCAGGACGGCCTGGCTAGCCGACCGGAGCTGGCCCATGACGGCGGCCGCGGGCAGGCCGCGCCCTACGCAGTCACCGACGACGACGCCGGTCAGCTCGCCGGGCAGCGGCACCACGTCGTACCAGTCGCCGCCGACTTCGAGCGGCGTCACGGCCGGGGTGTACCGGGCCGCGAACCCGTGCGGCAACTCGGTTGGCGCGAGGATCGCGTGCTGCAGCGTGAGGGCGACGGTGCGGGTCTGCTCGTAGTCCCGCGCCTTGGCCAGCACCTGGGCCAGGTGGCTGGTGAGAATGGAGAACAGCTCGCGCACCTCGGTGCTGACCGCGCCGCCGGCCGGGAACTCGGCCGCGATCGCGGAGGTGCCCGTGCCGTCGAGCGGCGCGGCGAGCAGGCTGGCGCCGTCGTCGCCGGGAAGCACGGTGAGCGAGCCGGCCAGCTGGTGCCTGATGGCGTCGAGCGCTTCCGTCACCGCGGCGGAGTCGCCCTCGCGGTCGGCGGGCCGGGGCCAGCCGGTGACGGCGGGGATGTCGTCGCTTGACCACAGGGCGGCGGTCACCGCGCCGGCCCGCACCGCGGCCGCGATCTCGCGGGCGGCGGTAGTGAGCATCTCGGAGATCTCGCCGGCGGCGGCCAGCGCGGCGGCGAAGCCGGCCAGGGTGGCCTCACGCTGCCCGGCCAGCCGTTCGGCGGTCACGTCGCGGGCGGTGCCGACGAACAGGCGGCCGTTGCCGTCCGGGTTGGGCAGGCTGGCCGAGCTGCAGGCCAGCCAGACGGTGTGCCCGTCACGGTGCCGCACCTGGATCGCGTAGCGGCCGCCGCCGCTCTCCTGGTAATCGGTCAGCGCCTCGGTGGCGGCCGCCGCCCCGTCGGGATCGGTATCCGGGTCGGGGATCCACGGGTGCGGCCACGCGTACGGCAGGCCCTCCGGGCCGTAGCCGACCAGGCTGAGGAAGGCCTGGTTGGCCTCGAGGATGGTGCCTTCCTCGTCGGTGACGAAGAAGCCTTCCTGCAGGGAGTCGATGAGCGTGCGGCGGAACCGCGCCTCGCGGTTCCTGACCCGGGACATCTCCAGGTTGGAGCGGACCCGGGCCAGCAGTTCCACCGCGGAGAACGGCTTGACCAGGTAGTCGTCGGCGCCCGCGCGGAGCCCTTCGACGGAGGACTCCTGCCCGGCCCTGGCCGAAAGGAGCAGCACCGGCACGGCCGCGGTGCCGCTGCTCGCCCGCAGCCGGGCGACCAGGCCGAGGCCGTCAAGCCGGGGCATCATCACGTCGCTGATCACCAGGTCGGGGACGCCGGCCCGGATCGCGTCGAGCGCCGCCTGCCCGTCGTTGAACGTGGTGACCTGGTACCCGGCGGTGCGCAGCAGCCGGGCCAGGTACTCGCGCATGTCGGCGTTGTCGTCGGCGACGACGACCCGGGCGGCGGGCAGTCCGCGGGGCGCGGGCGCGACGCCTGCCGCATCCTCATCGGACACCAGGCGCAGGTCAGGGTCGTCGTCGTCCTCGTCCAGCACCACCTCAGCCGGCAGCACCGGTTCCGGCCGGGTCTCATCCGCGACCGCCCCGGTCAGCCAGCGCAGCGCTTCCTGGACGAACGGGTCGGCGGTGGCGGAGACCCGTTCGGCGTGGCCGGCGGGCACGAGCGCGTCGACGGGCAGGTGGGCGTAGCCGAACGGCAGCCGGATGGTGAACGCGGTGCCGGTGTCCTGGGTGCTTGAGGCGGTGATCGTGCCGCCGTGCTGCTGCACGAGTTCCTGGACCAGGGCCAGGCCGATGCCGCTGCCCTCGTTAGAGCGCGACCGGGTGTTCTCGATGCGGTAGAACCGCTCGAACAGGCGCGGCATCTCGTCTGCGGGCACGCCGGTTCCGGTGTCGGCGACGGTGACGACCGCCTCGCCGTCCTCGGCGCGCAGGGCGACGCGGACGGAGCCGTCGAAGGTGAACTTCAGCGCGTTGCTGAGCAGGTTGAGTATTACCTTCTCCCACATGCTCAGGTCGAGGTAGACCGGCTCGGGCAGCGGCGGGCAGTCCACCTCGAAGGCCAGTCCGGCCCGCTCGACGGCCGAACGGAAGGCGCTGGCCAGTTCGGCCGTCACCTGGGCGATGTCGGCGGGCTCGTAGCTCGCCTGCATGCGCCCGGCCTCGATGCGCGAGAAGTCGAGCAGCGTGTTGACCAGCCGTCCCAGACGCAGGCCGTTGCGGCTGATCACCGCCAGTTCCTCGTGCACCCGCGCGGACGAGCCGGCCAGCAGGCGCTGCAGTTCCTGCACCGGCCCGGTGATGAGCGTCAGCGGGGTGCGGAACTCATGGCTGATGTTGGAGAAGAACGTGGTCTTGGCCCGGTCGAGCTCGGCCAGCTCTTCCGCCCGCCGCTGCTGGTGCTGGTAGCTGCGGGCGCCGGCGATGCCCGCGGCCAGGTAGCCGGCGACGAGGCCGATGAACGAGCGGTAGTCCTCGGCCAGCGCCCGGTACCGGTTCAGGCCGGCGACCAGGAAACCGTAGGGAGCGCCGCCCTGCTGGGCCAGCGGCGCCAGCAGCGCCTGCACGGGGGGCTCGCTCCACGCCCCGGCGGGCAGGCCGGCGAACGGGGTCCGGTCGAGGTCCACCAGCTCGGACTCGCCCCGCAGCACCGCCGCGGCCGGCCACACCGGGTCCCGGTCGCCGGCCGCGAGCACGGCCGGGGCGGCCGGGTGCCCGGCCGCGATCCCGGTGCTCCGCACCAGCCGGGCGGTGACGCCGTCGTCGTCGAACAGGTAGGTCAGGGTGAACGGCAGGTCCTGCGGATTGCGCTCGAGCTGACGGCCGGCGAACTCGAGCGCCTCCTGCTCGCTGCGCACCACGCTGGGGTCGGAGCCGAGGTCGCGCAGGGTGGCCATCCGGCGTTCGCCGATGACGCGCCCGGTCTCCTCGCTGACCACGCAGAGCATGCCGACCACGGTGCCCGCTTCGTCGCGCAGCGGGCTGTAGGAGAAGGTGTGGTAGGTCTCCTCGGGGTAGCCGGACCGCTCGAGGAACAGCAGCAGCGCCTGGTCCCAGGTCGCCGTGGCGGTGGCCAGCACGGTGTCGATACGAGGGCCGATGTCGCCCCAGATCTCTTCCCATACTTCGCTGGCGGGGCGGCCGAGCGCCCACGGGTACTTGCGCCCCAGCGTGTCGCGCCGGTAGGCGGCGTTGCAGAAGAACGTCAGCTGCGGGCCCCAGGCCATCCACATCGGGAAGCGCGACGACAGCAGGATGTCGACCGCCGTCTGCAGGCTCTGCGGCCAGTCGTCAGGCGGCCCGAGCGGGGTGGCGGACCAGTCCACGCGGGCCAGGTCACGGCCGACGTCCGCGTCGCCGGCGAACAGCCCGGCCCTGTCTGCACCTGGCCCGGCATCTGCCGCACGCCCCACCGGTCGTCCTCCCGTTTTCCCGCCCTGAACCCCGTCTGCCCAGTCTGCTGCCCGTGGAGGCGGACGGGGACTACCGTACGATAGCCCGCCCGTGCGCGCGCCGCGCCGACTGTGCGGCAATTTACTGTGGACCGTGCGCTCCCGATCACGCTTCGCCGCTGACAGCGCGGGTACAGCCTCCGGATCACCGGTGAGCATTCGGGGGAAGACATATGGGAATCTTTTCGATCAAGCCTGGGCACCTGCCGCAGCGCATCGCGGCGGGCGCCTTCATCCTCAACTCCGGCATCGGCAAGCTATCGGCCGACGAGGAGACGGCCGCGCAGCTGCACGGCTTCGCCGTCGGCACCTATCCGTTCCTGAAGAAGATCAAGCCGAAGGACTTCGCCCGCGGCCTGGCGGTCACCGAGATCGTCCTGGGCACCGCGCTAGTGATCCCCGTGGTCCCGTCCGTGGTCGTCGGCGCCGCCCTGACCGCGTTCTCCGGCGGTCTGCTGGGCCTGTACGCGCGGACGCCCGGCATGCGCAAGGCGGGCACCCCGCTGCCGACCCAGGCGGGCATCGCCCTGGCCAAGGACGTCTGGATGGCCGGCATCGGTCTCGGCCTCGTCATCGACGACCTGACCGCCGCTGACGGGCTACTCGGCCGCGCGGGCAGCGGCAGCTGATGTTCCTGGCGGGGTAACACCGCCTCCGTTGGGATGGAAATTCAGAATTATCCCGAACGGGAGCGTGGTTCCCGTGCCCCCTCTCGCAACCCTGACGGCTTGGTCGCGCGTTAGTCAGTTAGCGTCGTACCAGCGACGGTGACGAGGGAGGCCTGTGGGGGAGTACGAGCTTTTCACGCTCGGGGTCGCGATCGCCGTGGTGATGATCGTCGGCCGGTCGCTGGCGAGCCGTCTCGGGGTGCCTGAAGCGGTCGTGCTGGTCGTGCTCGGCGTGCTGGCCAGCCTCATCCCGCAGGTGCCGAACATCGACCTGCCGCCGGACCTGGTCCTGCTGCTGTTCCTGCCGCCGCTGATCTACAACGCCGCGTTCCTCTCCGCGCCCCGGGAGACCAGGGAGAACGCGGTGCCGATCACCGCGCTGGCGTTCGGTGCGACGACCGTGACGATCCTCGCCGTCGGCGCGGTGACCCACCTGGTGCTGCCGGAGGCCGGCTGGCCGGGGGCGCTGGCGTTCGCGGCGGCGGTCGCGCCGACCGACGCGGTCGCCGCCACCTCGGTGCTCACCAGGCTCGGCGCGCCCGCCCGGATCAGCACGATCCTGGAAGGCGAGGGCCTGATCAACGACGGGGTCGCGCTGACCGCGTTCGGGCTGGCCGTCGAGGCGATGGCGCACCAGTTCACCTGGGGGCACGGCGCGGTCCGGCTGGTGGAAGTCGTGATCGGCGGCATCGCCTACGGGCTGGTGGTGGCCGTCGTCATCGGGCGGGTGCGGCACTACATCCGCGACCCCTCGATCCAGGTGCTGGTCACGCTGATCACCCCGTTCGTGGCCTACGTGCCGGCCGAGGAGTTCCACGTCTCCGGGGTGCTCGCCACCGTGGTCACCGGGGTCTACCTGGGCACCAGGACCGAGGGCATGCTGCAGGCCGCGACCCGGGTCAGCGGCGCGCTGTTCTGGCGGACGCTGATCTTCCTGCTCGAGTCGGCCCTGTTCGTGCTGCTGGGCCTGGAGATGCGGTCGGTCGTCGATCACCTGTCCCGCGGGTACTCGGTCGGCTGGCTGGCGGGCGCGGCGGCCGCGGTGACGGCGGTGGTCATCGGGGTCAGGCTGGCCTGGGAGCTGGGAGTGTCGCCGCTGATCCGGTTCATCCCCGGGCGGCATGCCGGGTACGTGCGCAACCCGTGGCGGCAGCGGCTGATCATCGGCTGGGGCGGCATGCGCGGCGCGATCTCCCTCGCCATCGCGCTGACCTTGCCGCTTGACGCCTACGGCGCGAAGTTCACCGAGCGGCCCACGCTGATCTTCCTGGCCGCCGTCGTCGTGGTAGTCACGCTGGTCGGTCAGGGACTGACGCTCGGGCCGCTGCTTGAACGGCTCGGCCTGGCCGAGGGCGAGGAGCAGCGGCGGCGCGAGGCGCAGGCCCGCGGGCGGGTCACCGAAGCCGGGCTGGCCCGGCTGGACGAGCTGGCCGAGTCAGGCGAGGTGGACGAGGACACCGCGAACGTGTACCGGCAGCTGTTCGAGCTGCGGCTTGATCGGGTCCGGGCGGCGCTCGACGATTCCGACGGCGACGGGACCGTGCCCAGCGTAGGCGGCAAGATCCGCCGCGAGCTGGTCCGCGCGCAGCGCGCCAAGCTGGACGACCTCTACCGCAGCGGCAAGGTCAGCGACGAGATCAGGCGTTCCATCGCACTCACGCTTGACCTGCAGGAAGGCCCGCGGGGCGGCGCGCCGCACGCGTGACCCGCGGGGCCCGGTCGCCGGCCCGCCTTGGGACCACAGCCTGCGGGTGACAGAATGCGGAAGAGTGAACACTGCTCAGTTTGAGAAGGTCAAGTCAGGCCACGGCTTCTTCGCCGCCCTCGACCAGAGCGGCGGCAGCACGCCCAAGGCGCTCGCCGAGTACGGCATCGAGAAGACCCGCTACAGCAACGATGACCAGATGTTCGACCTCGTGCACGCGATGCGGACGCGGGTCATCACGAACAAGGCGTTCGACGGTTCGCGGATCATCGCCGCGATCCTGTTCGAGCAGACGATGGAGCGCTCCATCGAGGGAGTGCCCAGCGCCCGGTACCTGTGGGAGACCAAGAACGTCGTCCCGTTCCTCAAGGTGGACCTGGGGCTGGCCGCCGAGCAGTACGGCGTCCAGCTGATGAAGCCCATCTTCAACCTCGACGACACGATCGCGCGAGCCAAAAAGCACCAGATCTTCGGCACCAAGATGCGCTCGTTCATCGCTGCGGCCAACACGGCAGGCATCACCGCGATCGTGAACCAGCAGTTCGAGTACGGCGAGCGGATCCGGGCGGCTGGCCTGGTGCCGATCCTAGAACCCGAGGTCAGCATTAAGAGCCCCAGCAAGGAAGGGGCCGAGATGATGCTGCATGACGTCATCGCCGAGCGCGTCGACTCGCTGCCGCAGGACGCCCGCATCATGCTCAAGGTGACGATCCCGAGCAAGCCGGGCCTGTACGCCGACCTGGCCGAGGACCCGCGGATCTTGAAGATCGTCGCGCTGTCCGGCGGCTACAGCCGGGACCACGCCTGCGCGCTGCTGTCGCACGACCCCACGCTCATCGCCAGCTTCTCCCGGGCGCTGCTCGAAGGGCTGACAGAGCAGCAGACCGACGAGGAGTTCACCGCGACCCTTGAGCACTCGGTCGCGGAGATCTTCGCTGCGTCCGTTGACAAGAAGCCGGCCGGTTCCTAGGGCCGGAAGGTGACGCCGACGGCTTTCTCGGACAGTTCCCAGAGCCGCTCGGCGGTCCGCGGGTCGGTCATCGCCGC
>DASYAD010000447.1:0-6361 GCA_036501515.1 Trebonia sp.
CCTCCAGACGCGCCAGCACCGCACTGCTCGCCTCAGCCGCCGCCGCCCTCACCCTCGCCGCCTGCTCAACCGGCGGCAGCGGGTCAACGCCGGCCGCGGCCGCTTCGTCGGCTTCTGGCGCGCCCGCGGCTGCCAGCGGAAAGATCACCATCGCCTACGTGCCCGGCGTCTCGCCGTTCCCGTACTTCGACACCGCTTACCGCGGCGGCGCCGCCGAGGCGCAGAAGTACGGCTACACGCTCAAGTACATCGGCGTCTCCGCGTACGACCCGAGCACCCAGGCCGCCGCGCTCAACGCCGAGCTGGCTGCCAGGCCCGGCTTCCTGCTCGTCTCGCCGGACGACGACGTCGCGCTGCGGCCCGCCATCCAGCGCTACCTCGACGCCGGCATCCCGGTGATCACCGTGGGCGGCACGCTCAAGGACACCCAGGGCCTGGTGTCGCAGATCGCCACCGACAACGCCCAGGGCGGACAGCTCGCGGCCGACTACCTCGGGCAGTCAATCGGCGGCAAGGGCACGGTCGCGGTGCTGAACCTGGCACCGGGCAGCTCCACCGTCGAAGACCGGGTGACGGGCTTCGACCAGGAGCTGCGCGCGAAGTACCCGCAGGTGACCGTGCTGCCTGAGCAGTACGGTGGCGGTACGACCCCCGGCAACGAACAGGCGATGCGAAGCCTGCTGCTTGCCCATCCCGGCATCACCGGCGTGTTCGGCGTAGCCGAGACCAGCGCGGAGGGCGCCGCGGCGGCGATCGCCGCCACCGGGAAGACCGGGCAGGTCAAGGTGGCGGCCTTCGACGCCTCACCGGAAGAGGTCAAGGAACTCAAGTCAGGCCTGATCAACTTCCTGTCCGCGTCGAAGCCCGGCAGCCAGCTCGCGCTCGCCGTCGACCAGGCCCACGACTACCTGGCCGGCGACAAGTCCGCGATCAAGCCGATGACGCTGGTCGCGAACCTCGGCATCACCACCGGCAACGTCAGCGCCCCGGCGATCACCCCGTTCCTGTACGCGTCGGGATCGTGACGCCGGTGAACCAGTTGGCCGGCGTTGCGATGACGGTCGCGGTGATCAGCGGCGGGGCCGGCGACATCGGGGCCGCCACCGGGGCGCGGCTGGCCCGCGACGGCGCCACCGTCGTGGTGACGGACAAGGACCTGGCAGCCGCGGCCGACGTGGCCGCGGGCATCGCCGGGGCGGTGGCGTTCGAGGCTGACGTGACCGATCCGGCGAGCGTCAGCTCGCTGGCGGAGGCAGTCGGTCAGCGCTTCGGCCGGCTTGACGTCCTGGTGTGCTGCGCCGGGGTGGAACCCGCGCATGACCTGGCCTCGATGACGCTCCCTGTGTGGGAGATCACCCAGGCGGTCAACCTGCGCGGGCCCGCGCTGCTCGCCCAGGCGGCGCTGCCGTTCTGGCGCCGCCAGGGCGGCGGCGCCATGGTCAGCATCGGCTCGCGGACCTGGCTGGGCGGCGCGCACCCGGCCTACGCGGCCTCGAAGGCCGGCCTGGTCGGCCTCACCCGGTCGCTGGCGGTCGAGCTCGGCCCTGTCGGTGTCACCGTCAACGCCGTGGCGCCGAGCTTCGTCCGCACCGGGTTCAGCGCGCAGCGCGGCGACCCGGCGGAACTCGACGCCTACGCCGAGCGGGTCCGCGCGCTGACACCGCTCGGCGAACTGGTCCGGGTCGAGGACGTCGCCAACGCGGTCGCCTTCCTGGCCTCGGATCAGGCGGCCAGGATCACCGGCGAGGTGCTGCACGTGTGCGCGGGCTCGCAGCTCCCGGTGTTCGCCCGATGAGCGCGAACGCCCCGGCGCCCGGGCTGACGCCGAACGTGCTGCCCGAGCTCACGCTGAGCGCGATGACCATGCGCGGCCGCGACTTCGGTGACCGGGTGGCCGCGGCCGCGGCGGCCGGCTACGCCGGGATCGGCCTGACGGCGAACGACTACCGGGACACGCTCGCGGCCGGCTGGACCGACGACACCATGCGACTGCGGTTGCGGGAGCACGGGGTGCGCGTCACCGAGGTCGAGTCGCCCTGGGACTGGGCGGGCGACCCGGCGCAGGACGAGCGCGAACAGGAACTGCTCGCGCACCTGGCCGCCGCCTTCGCCATCGACCAGCTCTCGGTCGTGCTGTTCGCCCGCCACGACGACGACGTCATGACCCGGCGGCTGACCAGGCTCTGCCAGGTGATGGCGGGCGCCCGGGCAGGCCAGCCGGTGCAGGTCGCGCTGGAGTTTATGCCCTACAGCAGCCTCCGCACGCTCGCTGACGCCTGGCGCGTGGTTCGCGCCTGTCCCGTCGGCAACCTGTCCCTGCTGGTTGACAACTGGCACGTGCAGCGCTCGGGCGGGCTGAGCCAGCTCGACGCGGTGCCGCCCGAGGCCGTCACCAGCGTCCAGCTCGACGATGTGCGCGACGTGCCGCTGGCCGACCTGACCCTCGAGTCGCGCTATCACCGCGAGCTGCCAGGCCGCACCGCGGCCGGGCTGCTGCGCCGCGTGCTTGACCTGGGCAGCAGGCCGCGGCTCGCGGTCGAGCTGATGTCCGGCCACTGGGACCGCCGCCCGGCCTCCGAGGTCGCCGCCGCGACCTGGGCGGCCGCGGTCCGCTGTATCGAAGAAGGGAACCATCCGGCATGAGCCACCAGCAACCGCCCGTGCTCGAAACGCGCGGGCTCGGCAAGCGCTACGGCTCGCTCACCGCGCTCGACGGAGTGAACCTGACCCTGCGCGCCGGCGAGGTGCTCGCGCTCGTCGGCGACAACGGGGCGGGCAAGAGCACGCTGCTGAAACTGCTCGCCGGCAACATCGAGCCGACCGACGGCCACATCCTGGTGAACGGCGAGCGGCACGAGTTCCGCCGGCCGGCTGACGCGACCGCGGCGGGCATCGCCACCGTTTACCAGGACCTGGCGCTCGCACCCGACCTGGACGTGGCGGCCAACCTGTTCCTCGGGCGTGAGCTGCGGCACCGTCACGGCGCGCGGCGCCTGCTGCGGACGCTGGACCGGGCCGAGATGCGCCGCCAGACCGAACTGGCGCTGCAGCGGGTACACATCCGCGTGCCCGACATCGGCCGCGAGTGCTCAAGCCTGTCAGGCGGCCAGCGCCAGGCGGTCGCGATCGCCCGCGCGGTCACCTGGTGCGAGCACGTCCTGCTGCTCGACGAGCCCACCGCCGCGCTCGGCGTCGAGCAGCAGCGCGAGGTGCTCAACCTCATCGCCAGTGTCCGCACGGCCGGCACGTCGGTCATCCTCGTCAGCCACCAGCTGCCGCACGTCATGGAGATCGCGGACCGGATCGCGGTGCTGCGCCGCGGCCGGCTGGCCGCGGTCGCCGACAAGAACACGGTCACCGTCGAGGGCCTGGTGGCCCTGATCACCGGACTCGACGACGGCCCCGCCCCCGACTCGGCGCCGCAGGCCGCGCCGCCCGACAGAAAGGCACTGGCATGACCCGCACCGCAAGCGCCGTCGCGGAACAGGCGCCGCCCGCGCCGGGGCCGTCAGCCCGGCAACGCACCGCCTCGCTGGCCGACCGGGCCGGCAGCATCTGGACGCTGGGCGTGCTGCTGCTCCTCATTGCCGCCTTCTGCCTGGTCGCCCCGAACTTCCACACCAAGGCGGCCTGGGTCGCGACCGGGCTGGCGGCGACCGAGGTGATGCTGCTGGCGATCGGCGAGACCTTCGTCATCGTCAACCGCGGCATCGACCTGTCAGTCGGGGCCAACCTGGGCCTGTCAGGCATGGTGTCCGGCTCCGTGATGTCAACGATGCTGTCCCTGCCGCAGCCGCTGGTCCTCGCCGTGGGCCTGGTCGTGGCACTCGCCGTCGGCACCGCGGTCGGCCTGGTGAACGGGATCGTCGTCACCCGGCTGCGCATTACCCCGCTGGTCGCGACGCTGGGCATGATGGGCGCCGCCACCGGCGCCACGCAGCTCATCAACAACGGCCAGGAGCTGTCGAGCCTGCCGACGGACATCTTCAAGCTGGGCAACAACGCCGTGCTCGGCGGCTGGATCCCGGTCCCGGTCCTGGTGGTCGCCGTGGTGGTGGCCGCGGCCGGCTACCTGCTCCACCAGACCCGTTTCGGTCAGCACTGCTTCGGCATCGGGAGCAACCCAGAGGCGGCCGAACGAACCGGGATCAACGTGGCCCGCCACACCACGCTCGTCTACAGCCTGGCCGGCGCCTGCGCGGGTCTGGCCGGCTACCTGGTCATGGCCCAGCTCGCGGCCGCCTCGGTCACCGCCGGGCAGACCGACGAGCTGTCCGCCATCGCGGCGGTCGTCATCGGCGGCGTGAGCCTGTTCGGCGGCCGGGGCACGATCGCCGCCGCCGTCATCGGCACGCTGATCATCACCGTGCTCCAGACCGGGCTGGTGGTCGCTCAGCTCACGTCATCCTGGCAGGTCATCGCCGTCGGCGTGGTCCTGGTCGTCGCCGTGTTCGCCGACCAGCAGCGGCTGCGCCTGGCCCGCCGCGGCTGAGGTCCCTGCGAACGGCTCAGGTCCCGCCGGCGTGCTGAGGCCGGGAGTGCCAGGCGGCCGCCGCCAGCGGTACGCTCAGTTGGCCGCGGGAGAAGCACGTGAAAGGACCGTGATCATGCAGTCGACGACGACCGAACGGTACCGTGCGGCCCGGGATCTCTTGCGGGAGCTGTCCCAGGACTACGGGAAGGCGGTCGCGGAGTTCGCCTGGCCGGACTTCGGAGAGCGGTTCAACTGGGCCGTGGACTGGTTCGACGCGGTCGCCCGCGGGGTGGACCGCACCGCGTTGTGGATCGTGGAAGAGGACGGCTCAGAGGTCCGGGTCTCCTTCGACGAGATGGCCCGCCGTTCGGACCAGGTGGCCGCCCACCTGGCCGGGCACGGCGTGCGCCGCGGTGACCGGGTCCTGCTGATGCTGAACAACCAGGTCGAGTTGTGGGAGTCGATGCTGGCCGTGATGAAGCTCGGTGCGGTCATCCTGCCGACTACCACCGCGCTGGGCCCCATCGACCTCATAGACCGCATCGAGCGGGGCGGTGCCAGGCACGTGCTGGCCAACGCGGCCGACGCCGGCAAGTTCGATGACGTTCCCGGCGAGTACGGCCGGATCGCGGTCGGCCAGGCTCCGGCCGGCTGGGTCAGCTACGGCGACGCGTACCAGCTCGACGTGCCGCCGGCCGCCCACCCCGGCACGGCCCCGGCTGATCCGCAGCTGCTGTACTTCACGTCCGGTACCACCAGCCGTCCCAAGCTTGTCGAGCACACCCAGGTGTCCTACCCGGTCGGGCACCTGGCCACCTCGTTCTGGGTGGCGGCCAAGCCGTGCGACGTGCACCTGAACATCTCCTCGCCGGGCTGGGCCAAGCACGCTTGGAGCTGCTTCTTCGCCCCCTGGATCGCCGAGGCGACGATCTTCGTCTACAACTACTCCCGGTTCGACGCGGCCGCGCTCCTCGGGCAGATCCGGCGGGCCGGGGTGAATACCTTCTGCGCCCCGCCCACGGTCTGGCGGATGCTGATCAAGGCCGACCTCACCGGCGGCCCGGGGCAGCTGCGGGAGCTGCTGTCGGCCGGGGAACCGCTCAACCCCGAGGTGATGGACCAGGTACGGCAGGCCTGGGGGCTGACGATCCGCGACGGGTACGGGCAGACCGAGCTGCCCCTCGCCGTCGGGAACGTGCCGGGGATGCCGGTCAAACCCGGCTCGATGGGCCTCCCGCTGCCTGGCGTGCCCATTGTCCTGGTCGACCCGCTCACCGGGCAGCCGGGTCAGGAAGGCGAGATCTGCGTTGACCTGGCCCGTCGGCCGATGAGCCTGATGACCGGGTACCAGGGTGACCCGGAACGAAACGCCGAGGCCATGGCGGGCGGCTACTACCACACGGGCGACGTGGCCTCCCGCGACGCCGACGGCTACATCTTCTACATCGGCCGGACGGACGACGTCTTCAAAGCCAGCGATTACAAAATCTCGCCGTTCGAGCTGGAGAGCGTGCTCATCGGGCATCCTTCCGTGGCCGAGGCCGCGGTGGTCCCGGCGCCGGACGAGCTGCGTCTGGCGGTACCGAAGGCTTACATCGCGCTCGCACCCGGGTACGAGCCGTCGGCCGAGACCGCCGCGGCGATCTTGCGGTACGCCAGGGATAACCTCGCGCCGTACCAGCGGATCCGGCGCATCGAGTTCTACCCGCTGCCGAAGACGATCTCGGGCAAAATCCGCCGGGTCGACCTGCGGCGCCGCGAGGAAGAGGCCGCCGCGCGCCAGGTCGAGGTCACCGAGTGGCGTGACGACCAGTTCCCGCAGATCCGCGACTGACTCCGGTCAGCGATGCCCGCGTTAATCGTGACCGGGCGGCGGAGCCGGGCCGC
>DASYAD010000448.1:0-2794 GCA_036501515.1 Trebonia sp.
GACTGCGCGGGCGCCGGCCCGGCCGACAGCCGGTTCGCCACGGCCACCACCTGGGGGGTCGACCGGTAGTCGCGGACGAGCCTGACCATCGTGGCCTGCGGATAATCGGCGGCGAAGGTCCGCAGGTAATCGGAGGTCGCGCCGGTGAACGAGTAAATCGTCTGCCGCGGGTCGCCGACCACGCACAGCTCGTCCCGGCCGCCGAGCCAGGCGTCGAGCAGCAGCTTCTGCAGGGGGTTGACGTCCTGGAACTCGTCTACGGTGAAGTACGTGAAGGCAGCGTGCACCTCGCGGGCGACGGCCGGCTCGGTGAGCAGGATCGCCGCCGTGAGCTCGAGTACCGACTCGAAGTCGATCAGCTGCCGGTCTCGTCGCAGCGACTCGTAGGCGGCGTACAGCCGCCCGGCGTCCTCGGTGCCGGCTGACGGAGCCCGGCCGGCCGCGACCGCCGCGAACGCGTAAGACTCGGGGTGGACCTGGCAGACCTTCGCCCATTCGATCTCGGTGACGGCGTCCGACAGCGCGGCGCCGTCAAGCTTCAGTCCGAGCCCGGCGGCGGCCTCGCGAAGCAGCGGCAGCTTCGACTCGACCAGGCGCGGCACCCGGCCGCCGATCACCCGCGGCCAGAAGTAGCTGAGCTGACGCAGCGCGGCCGAGTGGAACGTCGAGGCGCGGACCGCTTCCGCCCCGCCACCGAGGGCCCGCAGCCGTCCGCGCAGTTCGCCCGCCGCGCGGACGGTGAAGGTGAGGGCGAGCACCTGCGGCGGGTTCACGAGCCCGGTCGCGACCGCATAAGCGATACGGTGCGTAATCGCCCGGGTCTTGCCGGTCCCGGCGCCGGCCAGCACGCAGACTGGTCCCCTGGCGGCCAGCGCGACTGCCCGCTGCTCGGGGTCTAGCGCTGCGAGCAGCTCATCGGCGTCCATTTCCCCTATGGTGCCGCATGCCGCCGACACACGCGTCCCCCGCGCGGGAAGGTGCGGCGCGGAAATGTTGTTGAAACCCTCCGGAGACCCCGCGGGACAGCGGCTGGTCAGCTTACGACGAGGAGGCCCCGGTGCCGCTGACGATGTACACGACGACCTGGTGCGGGTTCTGCAAGAACCTGAAGCGGCAGCTCGGCAAGGCCGGCGTGGAAGTGACCGAGGTGGACATCGAGCGCGACCCGGAAGCCGCGAAGTTCGTGGAGAGCGTCAACGGGGGCAACCAGACCGTTCCCACTATGCTGTTCGCCGACGGCTCTACGATGTGCAACCCGTCCGCGAACCAGGTGCAGAAGAAGCTCGCCGAGCTCGCCGCTGCCCAGGCCAGCTGACGGACGCGCCTACCCCCCGGCGCAGGCAGGACAACTGAACGTGCTTTTAGGGCAGTTTCGTCACAGCAGGTAGTGTTGGCGGAGCCCCGAGGTTGTTGGGTGGGGGGAGGCAGGTAAGTATGAGCGTTAATAAGACCAATGGCGTCGGAGAGAACGAGGACGTAGTCGTCAGGAAGGCCGAGCGCGGCTGGGTTGTCGGCGACGAAAACGTTTCCGACCTGACCAGCGCCATGGTGCTCGCCGACCTGTTCGCCGCTGACCAGGCGGACGACGACGACACGCGGGTCATGGAAGCGGTTGACGAGCACGGTGCGCCGCGGCGGGCGGGCCGCGGGTCTTCCGCGGCTCCGTCGCCGGCCGGGCAGTCCCCAGCCGGGCAGTCCCCAGCTGCACAGTCGTCAGCGGGACAGCCCCAGGCGGCGCGGGCGCCCGCGCCGCGCTCGAACGACTCAGGACCGCAGAAGCGGATACCCGCCGTGAGCGGTGCGCCTGGCATCGAGGACCGGTCCGGCGAGGCCGGCGAAGCCGCCAGGCTCGCGGTCACCGTCGCGCAGCTTGAGCACGCGCTGGCCGCCCGGGTCCGGGTCGAGCAGGCCATCGGGGTCCTCGCCGAGCGCCACCGGCTCCGCCCGCGCGAGGCGTTCGACTTGTTGCGCAAGGCATCGCGGTCGCGCGGTACGCGGGTGACCGAACTGGCCCAGGACGTGGTCGCGAGTACCGCCAACCCCCTGCTACGGCTGCCGGACGAGCTGTCGAGGACGCTGCCGGAGGCGCGTCAGCGCGGCCGGTCGCTGCGGCGCGGCAGCGGCGGCAGGCACGCGGCCGGCAGCTGATGCACGTTCTCACCGCAGATTTCGCTTCAGATTAATCCGGCGGATAGGCGAGCTTGGCCCTGCGCAGGCCGTAAGCCCGATTCACCGCCATGACATACGGTCCTGCCGCCCCCGATGCTGCCTTGACTATCTTCGCTTCATTGTCCATGTACAGCTGCGCCATCATCGGACCGGTGATTGATGCATTGGACAGGGCCGAAAACCCGAGCACTGGTCATGTAGACGACCTGGGCTTCCAAGGGGTTCTGGGCGATGGCCAGGTCCTTACAAAGGAGAACGTCACCCGCGAGGGTCGCCTCTTCGATCCACCGTGTGTCCTGGATGTTCTGCGACTGGTCCGCGCCGTAGCGCTCATCCATGGTCTCCAGTATCCAGCCTGCCGCCCGCAGGGCCCGCGGAACGACATAAGCACCCAGGCCTCGATCCAGGAAGAACCGCAGGCCTGATTCCTCAGCCTCCCCAGCCACGGCTCACGCCGCCTGACGGATCGCTTCGACTTCCGGGGCCGTAAGCCCATAGTCCCCGGCCACATCTTCAGGCGGCTCATGAGCGCTGAGCCTGCTCAGGACGTCCGCGACCCGCACACCCCGCCTACTCACGGTCGGCTGGCCGCCATTTAGCCACGGGTCGACGACCACCTCAGTCT
>DASYAD010000449.1:0-2131 GCA_036501515.1 Trebonia sp.
CTCCGGCCGGTGCCGCCAGACCAGCGGCGTCAGCCGCAGCAGCTCCGCCGCCGAATCAGGCAGGCAGCCGGCGAGCGCGCCGGACCGCGTGCCGCCCAGCAGCTGCTCGAGGCACTCGGCGAACGGCTGGTAGGGGACGCCGGGCTCGGGCGAGCAGGTTCCGAGCAGCACGACAGCGCCCTGGCCGTACACCGCCGAGGCGATCTCGGCCGCAAGCCGCGACTTGCCCGCTCCGGGCTCGCCGCCGATGAAGATGACCTGCCGCCCCCCGGCACGGACCGATGCCCATGCCTCCTCCGCCGCAGACGTCTCGGCGGCGCGCCCGACGAACGCGGGAATCGTCGCCCCGGCCGCCCGGATCGGATACGGCGGCGCATCCCAAGCCGCCATGCGCTCAATGTAACCGCGCAGGCCACAGCGGTCGATAGCCAGAATTGGCTACGCCAGGGAAAGCACGCGGTACCAGGACTGGTCATGACGCGAGCCCGCCGCCGTTCTTAGCGTGAGCCGAGGAAACGCAAACCACAGCAAACGGGGAGCCACTCATGTCCACTGCCGCACTGCAAAAGCTCGTCACCGGATCCGTCATCGGACCAGAGGACGACGGGTACGAGGACGCCAGGCATGTGTACAACTTCATGATCGACGCCAGGCCGGACGCCATCGTCGGCTGCGCCAGCGCCGAGGACGTGCAGGCCGCCGTGTCGCACGCCGTCGCCACCGGCCGTGCCGTCGCAGTCCGCGGCGGCGGGCACAGCGTGCCAGGGTTCGGCACGGCCGACGACGCGATCGTGGTCGACCTGTCCGGCCTGACCCGCATCGAGGTCGACCCCGCGAGCCGGACCGCGAGGGTCGGCGGCGGCGCCACCTGGGCCATGATGAACGACGCCACCATGGCCCACGGGCTGGCCACTACCGGGGGCATCGTCTCCAGCACGGGCGTCGGCGGCCTCACCCTCGGCGGCGGCATCGGTTACCTGAACAGGGCGCACGGCCTGTCCTGCGACAACCTGATTTCCGCTCAGGTCGTGCTGGCCGACGGCAGCATCGTCACGGCCAGCGAGCGCGAGCACCCCGACCTGTTCTGGGCACTGCGCGGCGGCGGCGGGAACTTCGGCGTGGTCACCGAGTTCACCTTCCGGCTGCACCCGGTGCCCGAGAACATCTACGGCGGGCTGATCCTCTTCGAGCGGGAGGCGGCGGGCGACCTGTTCCGCTACTTCGACCGGTTCATCGACGACGCGCCCCGCGAGTACGGCGGCTTCCCGGCCTGGCACCTGGCGCCGCCGCTGCCGTTCGTCCCCGCGGACCGGGTCGGCGAGCCGTTCCCCGTCCTTGTCTCCTGCTGGACCGGGGAGCACGAGGAGGGCGCGAAGGTGCTGCAGGGCTTCCGCGACGTCGGCCCGGTCATGGCCGAGCACGTCGGCGCGATCCCCTACACCGCGCTGAACGCCCTGTTCGACCCGCTGCTGCCGCGCGGCCTGCAGCACTACTGGAAGGCGGTTTTCGCTGGCGACCTCACCGACGAGGTGATCGCCATCCACGCCGAGCACGCCCAGCGGATGCCGGCGGTGAACACCGCGGTGCACCTGTACCCGGTCAACGGCGCAACCCACGACGTGGCGCCCGACGCGACCGCGTGGGGGCACCGGGACGCGAAGTACGCCACCGTGCTCGCCGGGATGTGGCCGGACCCGGCGGACAACGCGGCGAACATCGCCTGGGTGAAGGACTACTACGCGGCGCTCGCGCCGCACTCGCTGGCCGGCGGGTACGTGAACTTCGCCTCCGGCGACGACCAGGCGAGGGTCCGCGACAACTTCGGTGCGGGCTACGACCGGCTCGCGCGGGTCAAGCGGCAGTACGACCCAGACAACGTGTTCCACATCAACCAGAACATCAGCCCCGCCTGACCTACGAAAGCCGCGGCCTGCTCTCCTGACGTCAGGCGAGCAGGCCGCGGCCGTACCAGTCGGCCGTGTCGCGGACCCCGGGCAGGGTGAAGAAGTAGCCGCCGCCGAACGGCTGCACATAGTCGATCAGCGGCTCGTTGATCAGCCGTTCCTGGACGGTCTCGAACTGCCGCTTGATGTCCTGCTGGTAGGCGATGAAGATGTGTCCGGCCTGCAGG
>DASYAD010000450.1:0-6971 GCA_036501515.1 Trebonia sp.
ACGGCATCCACAGCTGCGCGGGCCGCGGCCTGGCCAGCCTGGAGGCACAGGCGGTCCTCGGCGCGCTGGCCCGCCGGGTCCGCGGCTACACCGTCGGCCCGGGGGAGCGGCGCGTCAGCAACTCCACCAGAAGCCTGGCCAAGCTCCCGGTGACGTCGCTGCTCCCGGCCTTACCGAAGCCACCGACAGGGCCGAGCCAACCGATCCCGCGCTCAGCACCAGCAGGTACAGGCGAGCCGTCACCCCTCGCCGACGGCACGGAACTGGACAGCGGAACGTACTACTCCGTGGGCGGCGGGTTCGTCGTCGAGGAGGCGGCCCGGTCGCTGGCCGAGGGACGCGCCCTCGTTCCGGATCCGCTGTCTGTGCCCTTCCCGTTCAGCACCGGGGCGGAACTGCTCGCGCACGCCGAGGTGGCCGCGGCGTCCGCCTGCGGCTGGGCCGGGTTCGTGTGCGGTCCGCCGGTCATCGGCCGCCTGTCCGCCTGGGCGTCCCTGCCGGCCGCGCTTGGCCTGCTGCCCTTGCTGACCGCGTTCGTCGTGGTCGCCACCCTCAGGTCACGCGCGCTCAGACCGGGCCAGCCCGAGCCGCGGCCCAAGAGCCTGGTGACGACACGATCCGGCCTCTGCTGCTCGAATACGGCGAGGGGACTGCGCCTCGTTAACGCCGCCGGGTGAGCTCCTCGTCCGGCCAGTGCACCAGGGGCCGGTAGCCTGCCCGGATCGTGGCCACCGTGGAGCGGGGCGTCAGCACGTTGGCCGGCCCGTCGAACTGGTCGATACGGTCGGCGTAGCCGGCCGGCGTCCAGCGGTGCAGGCCGCCGTCACTGACCAGCCAGGACTCGTCGTCGTGGAGGACGAAGACGCCGTCGGGCAGCTCGCTGAGCGCCGCCGGATAGGTGACGCGGGCGCCGTCGACCAGGCGGCGCTCCCGGTGCAGCACCCGGTCGATGTCGTCGGCCGCCGGCCTGGCGGGCAGGGCCAGAGCCGTCGTCCAGGCTGACCGGAACGCCTGGTAGGCGGTGTGGCGGCATTCCGCGCAGGGCCGGTGCCCGGCCGCCAGCGCGACCGCCTCGTCGGTGAAGAACAGCTCGGTGTAGCGGCCGGGCCGCAGGATAGGCCGTCGGCGGCCGCGGAACTCAAGCACGCACACCAGCCAGCGGCGGACCTGGAAGTCCCGCATAAGCTCCAGGTCGTCGTTGTGCAGCACGCCCCGGTTGCCGTACATGGTGCCGCGGTGCGCGGTGGCGATCAGCTCGCCCGCGGGCGTCACCCGGTTCCGCAGCGGCCGGTCCAGGCCCGCGAGCCGGTCGTCGTCGGGTGCCTGAGGGTGATGCTCGGTCATTGTTTCAGTCCACCACCCTGAGTCACGGCCGACTGGCGGTTTCCGGACAGGATCGTACTAAGGGCTGTATTGAGGCCGCGGCTGCCACCCTGAAGGCCCGCGAGGAGGCCTACCGCACGAGCGAGAGCGTACGTCTTCCGTACGAGAACGGGACCAAGAAGGCCCCGTCCGGAGTCTGGGGCCTTTTGGTTCGAGTGGCGCAAACCAAAGACCCCGGCCTCAATGTACTAGCCGGGGCCTGCAAGGTGGGCCGTAGAGGATTTGAACCTCTGACCTCTTCCGTGTCGAGGAAGCGCGCTGCCAGACTGCGCCAACGGCCCTTGTGGACGGAGTAACTCTACCAGAAGGCGAACGCACTCAGGCCGAGATCGCGAGCGGGCGACGGGGCTGTGCCGGCGGGGCAGCGAGGTACGCGTCCGCCACCGCCCGGTACCGTTCGACGTGGCCGGGTGTCCGGTTGCACCCGATGCAGAGCAGGCCGCGCACGCACCTGCCGCAGCAGCCCTTCTCGCGGTCGCAGCAGTCGTGGTCGTGGTCGATGCGGATCGTTTCGCCGTCCTTGAACGGCCGGCGGCACATCCCGCAGGCGTTCCCCTGCGTCTTCCGCAACGCGTCGAAGGACTCGTGCGTGAGCCCGTAGCTCCGTAGCCGGGACGTCCGCCTCCAGGTGGCGGCGACAACGGGATCGTCTATGAGTCGCGTCCCGACCCGGCGGCCGGTCTTGCGATCCTCGGTCCTGCGCTGCCGGTGGTCTTCCATGGCCAGGCCAACGGCCTGAGGTGTTCGCCGCCCAGACAGTGACACGCGACCGGCCGCCCGGCCAACCGCCGGGCAGCGCGGCGCGCGTAGCGAGACCGGCTAGGCCGGCAACGCCGTCACCGGTCCCGGTAGTCGAGCCCGAGGTCGAGCACCCGCGACGAGTGCGTGAGCGCGCCGACCGCGAGGTAGTCCACCCCGGTCTCGGCGACCTTGCGCGCGCCCGCCAGGTGCAGCCCGCCGCTCGCCTCGAGCAGCACCCCGGAGTACCGGCGCGCCAGCGCCACCGCCTCGCGCAGCACCGGGACCGGCATGTTGTCGAGCAGGATGAACCGCGCCCCGGCGTCGAGGGCCTCGCGTACCTGGTCCACGGAGTCGCACTCGACCTCGATCACCAGGCCGTCGCCTGTCTGCCCAGAGCCTGTCTGGCCAGAGCCTGTCTGCCCCGAGCCTGACCGCGACTGGCCGGTCCATGACTCGGCCGCCGCGCGCACCGCCCGCACGGCCGGCCCGATGCCGCCCGCCGCCGCGACGTGGTTGTCCTTGATCAGCGCGGCGTCGCCCAGTCCCATCCGGTGGTTCTGTCCGCCGCCGCAGCGCACCGCGTACTTCTCGAGCCCGCGCAGCCCCGGCAGCGTCTTGCGGGTGTCCCTGACCACCGCCCCCGTGCCGTCCACGGCGGCCGCCCAGTTCCTGGTCGCCGAGGCGATTCCTGACAGGTGAGTGAGCAGGTTGAGCATGGTCCGCTCGGCCCCGAGCACCGCGACCGCGTCCCCGGAGACCCGCAGCACCGCCTCGCCCGCATTGACCGGCGAACCGTCCGCGACCAGCGCCGTCCCCGCCGCAGCCGGCTGCCCGCCGTTCTCCCCGGCCGAGCCCTCTGGCCCGCCACGCAGGTACTCGCCAACGAGGTCGAGCACCGCCAGCGCGGCCGGCAGCCCGGCGACCACGCCCGTCTCCCGCGCCACCACGTCCGCCGTCACCGTCCGCCCGGCCACGGTCGCCGCCGAGGTCACGTCGGGCCCGTACCTGAAGTCCTCGTCGAACGCGGTCCGCACCACCCGCACCACGTCGGTGACCTCAAGCCCGGCCGACTCGATCGCCCGCGCCGTCGTCCCGGAAATCCCGGTCACATCCACGTTCACAGCAGTCACAATTCCTCCTCGGTCACCACGAGCCCGCGTCCGTCGAACCACGCCAGCGTGTGCCACGGCGCCGCCGCGGTCACCGCCGCATCCCGCCGCCGGTGGCAGCCCCGGCTCTCCGCCCGCCGCCCCGCCCCCGCCGCGATCAGCAGCGACACGGTCCGCAGGTTCGCCGCCTCGACGGCCTCAAGATCAAAATCAGACCCAGGGCCAGCACTCCCATCATCCCGAACGGAAGCACCTTCCCCCAGTCCCGCCCCGTCTCCCGACGGCCCGGCCCCGCCTCTTCCCGGTTCCAGCCCGGTCTTGTCTCCTCCCGGTTCCGCCTCGGCCCCGTCTCCTCCCGGTTCCAGCCCGGTCTTGTCTCCTTCCGGTTCAAGCCCGGCCCCCCCGAGTAGCCCGGCGAGTCTGGCCAGCCCGTCACCGTCCCGCAGCACCCCAGCCCACCGTGACATCGCTTCCGCCAGCTCCCGCCGCGAAGCGCTCCCGCGCCCGCCCGCGAACGGGTAACCACTCACCGGCCGCCCAGCTGGCACCAGAACCGGCGCCGCGCCCGCCGCGGACCGCCCCGTGACCGTCGATCCGCCCGCGCCCAGCTGCCCCCAAGTCGGCGATACGCCGCTGGCAGCCGCGTCCGGTTCCCCGGCCGCCACAGCCGCCGGTTCCCCGGCCGCCAGTTCCACCTGAAGCGCTGCGGCCAGGGCCGCCCCGGTACGGCGGCCGGCGATGACCGCTTCGGTAACGGAGTTGGAGGCCAGCCGGTTCGCGCCCTGCACCCCGGTCGACGCCGCCTCGCCCGCCGCGTACAAGCCGGGCAGGCTGGTCCGTCCGTCGAGGTCAGCCAGGATGCCGCCGCACGAGTAGTGCGCGCCGGGTGCGACCGGGATCGGCTCGGTCACCGGGTCGATGCCGTGCTTTCGGCAGGCGGCCGTGACGGTCGGGAAGCCGTTCTCGAGCAGGTCGGCGCCGAGCGCGGTCGCGTCCAGCCAGACATGCCCGGCCTCGCCCGCCGCGATGACCTCCGCCATCCGAGCGGCCACCACATCGCGCGGCGCCAGGTCGCCGCGCGGGTCGTGCCCCGCCATCAGCGGTGTGCCGTCGAGCTCGCGCAGTACCGCCCCGGCTCCGCGCAGCGCCTCGGTGATCAGCGGGCACTGCCCGCTCGCGCCGGGCAGCCACAGCACCGTCGGGTGGAACTGGACGAACTCCAGGTCCCTGATGACCACGCCGGCCCGGGCCGCGATCGCGATCCCGTCCCCGGTCGCGCCAGCAGGATTGGACGTCGTGCCGAACGCCTGCCCGAGCCCCCCGGCCGCGATCACCACCGTCCGCGCTCTGATCAACCCGGGCGTCAGCCCTCCGTCGGCCCCGATAAACGCCGCCGCCAGCCCGCGAACCCCCGGGGCGGAGGCCGGCACACCCGCGAGCGTGCCGTTAGCCTGGCCGGCGTTGGCAGCCGCCGTCCCGCCCGCGACCCGCGCCCCCGCGCCGACCCCCGTCCTGTCCGTGTCGTCGGGCAGCAGTTCCAGCGCGATGGTCCGGTCGAGGATCTCGATCCCGCTGCCCGCGCTGCTGGCCAGGAGTGCCGACAGCAGCGTCCGGTGCACCTCGGCCCCGGTCGCGTCGTCGCCCGAGTGCACGATCCGGTGCGCGCTGTGCCCGCCCTCAAGCCGCAGGTCGCGCGTCTCGAGCCGGGCCCCGAGCCCGGTCAGCCAGCCGATCGCGCCGGGCGCCGCGTCCGCCAGCGCCGCCACCACGCCGGGCTCGCATAGTCCGGCCCCGGCCGTCAGCGTGTCCGACACGTGCGCCGCGGCGGTGTCACCAGGTCCGAGCGCCGCCGCGAGCCCGCCCTGCGCCAGCGGGGTCGCCCCGCCGACCAGGTCCTTGGTCAGCACCAGTACCCGCAGCCCGCGAGCCGCCGCCGTCAGCGCGACCGAGATCCCCGCCGCCCCAGACCCGACCACGACCACATCCGCGTCCCGCCGCCACCGCGCCCGGCCAGCCACCGGGTCAGTCGCAGACCCAACCACCAGGCCGGCCACCCGGCCAGCGCGCGTAGCCGACCCACGAACAACACCAGTCATTTCCGTCATCTCCGTTACCTTCCGCTTGCCCAGCGACACCGGACACGCGTTGGCTTCTCATGTGTCGCGAACCGCTGCCGCGACGTCCCGTCACCTCTGGCCGTCGGCCGCGACCCCGTTGCCGCGTCGTCCCGTCACCTCTGGCCGTCAGCCGCGACCCCGCTGCCGCGTCGTCCCGTCACCTCTGGCCGTCGGCCGGGCTTCGCACCAGGGGGACCGCTGTTCCCTCGCGTCCCAGCACCGAGGACCTACGGTCGCCACTTCCCATCGCTCCTGATCGCCGGTCGCCACTTTCTATCGATTAGGACCGTTATTGCGCCCGAATTGTCCTGGTTTGCGGTGTCCAAACTGATAGGAAGTGGGATTTCGGTGTCCGAACTGATAGGAAGTGAGGCCCTCGTTATCGCGCTCCTGCCGGGACCGCAGCCGGGCCGACGGTGATCATGGCCTCGACGGCGCGCCGGGCGCGGTCCGCGACGGCCGGGTCGACGTGCACCTCGGTCGTCCCGGTGAGCAGGCATCGCTCGAGCGCCTCGGCCGTGATCATCTTCATGTAGTGGCAGGTCGCGTGCGGGTTGACCGGCTCGAAGGAGACGGCAGGATTCGCCTTGCGCAGCTGGTGCAGCATGCCGGTCTCTGTCGCGACCAGCACCGCCGACGAGCGGGTGGTGCGCGCGGCCTCGAGCATCCCGCCAGTGGACAGCACCCGGGTGCGCTCGGCCGGCAGGTCGCCGGTGCCTGTCTGCCACAGCGCCGAGGTGCCGCAGCCGCACTCCGGGTGCACGTACAGCTCCGCCTCGGGCCGGGCGGCGGCCATCTCGCGCAGCGCCTGGGGCGAGATCCCCGCGTGCACGTGGCACTCGCCAGCCCAGATCCGCAGGTTGGACCGGTTGGTGACCCGCTTGACGTGCGCGCCGAGAAACTGGTCGGGCAGGAACAGCACCTCGCGATCGCCGGGAATCGCGGACACTACCTCGGCGGCGTTGGCCGAGGTGCAGCACACGTCGGATTCCGCCTTGACCTCGGCGCTGGTGTTCACGTAGGCGACCACAGCCGCGCTCGGGTGCTCGGCCTTCCATGCCCGGAGCTGATCGGCGGTGATGCTGTCCGCCAGCGAGCAGCCGGCTCCGGCGTCCGGGATCAGCACGGTCCGGTCGGGGGACAGCATCTTGGCCGTCTCCGCCATGAAGTACACCCCGCAGAGCACGATCTCCGCGGCCGAACTCGACGCCGCCAGCCTGGCCAGCGCCAGCGAGTCGCCGACGTGGTCGGCGACCTCCTGGATCTCGGGCCGCTGGTAGTTGTGCGCGAGTATCACCGCGCCGCGTTCGGCGGCCAGCCGCCGAACCCGGGCCGCCCACCCGGCGTCGGGCTGGTTAACCGGCGCCGTCGCCTGTATGTCTGTCATGTTTCCGACCTTAGGTTTAAAACGCCGGGTTTACAACCCTCAGGCGAAAACAGTGGCCTGACTCACCTGACGGCACCGCGATCGCGGCGCGACCCCCTACGATGAGCATGTGCCTGCTGACTGCTTCCGCCACGAGGCGCTTGGAGTCGTGTTCCAGGTGCGAGATAAGCGGCTGGCTGTGCTGTTGTGGCGGCGCGCCACCGAGCCGTTCGCGGGCCACTGGGTGCTGCCCGG
>DASYAD010000451.1:0-2387 GCA_036501515.1 Trebonia sp.
CGAGGGCAGGGTAGCTGAGGCTGAGCAGTACGGGGACGGCGCCGAACGGTCCGCGGAACTTGCTGCCTGGCTTGTCCGGGGCGTCCGGCTCACCGATGACCGGCCAGTGCATCTTCAGGTGCTGCTCGGTCAATCCCGCGATCGAGTAAGGGAATTCCATGGCGGACACGCCGTTTCGCTTCAGCAGCCCGCCCCAGCGGAAGGCGGCGAACACGTCCGCGAGGGCGCGCACCGGCAGGGCGCGCCGCGCGGTGAGGTCGAGCCCGTACACGGCCCCCGCGAGGTAAATCAGGTCGCTGGCGCACTGGGCGAGCGCCTGGGACTTCGTCTGGTACACCGTGCCGTCGGGGTTGACCTTGCCCAGTCGCTCGCCGTTAACAGGGGAGTGCATGTGGTCCGCGTGGCACTGCATCCAGTCGCACGCGGCGAGCAGCTGCCAGCGGATCCCCGACCGGCCAGCGACGTCGCGGTGCAGTTGTTCGGCACGGGCCAGAGGTCCCTTGGCCTTGGCGAAAAACGCGGTGGCGACGGTCGACGGCAGCGGTGTCTCGTACCGGATCGCGGCGGGCGCGGCTACACGGGGGACCCGGGCGGCGCCCCGGGCCTGGGAACCGGCGGCGCGCCTGCGAGCCGGCTGGGCGGTCGCCGCGGCGGTGCCGCGCCGGCCCGCTGCACCGCGCACCGCTGCGCCGGCCCCCGCGACTCCGAACCCAGACACGGCGGCACCGACGCCCGGAACTGCGGCGGCACCTGGCACGGTCGGCGGGGAGCTCGCATACGCCGCAGTGCCCCCGTACCGGGTGCTGTTCGCCTGCGGCGTCGATGCCGCCGGAGCGGCGGCGTTGCCAGGAACCGCGGCTGCGCCAGGCGCGTTCTCCGCGCGACTCCCGTACGCCGCGGTGCTCTCGTAGGCCCCGGTGTTCCCCTGCGGCGGGGAGCTCGCCAGGCCCCTGAGGCCGCTGCCCGGAACAGCCGCCGTACCCTGACTGGCGGCCGCGTAGTTGGAGTGGGCGGCGGAGGAGTTCGACTGGCTCGCGGAACTCGTCGACGTCGCTGCGCCGATACCTGGAACCTCTGCGGCGCCTTGCACGGACGCCGCCACGTTGCCGTGGGGCGCGGCGGAACCGGCATGGGTCGCCGCGTTTCCCTGCGGCGAGGAGCCTTCCGGCCCGGCGGCACCGTTCCCCGGCATCGCAGTGCCTCCAGCGGCCGAGACCGCGCCGGATGTGCCAGGCGCCGCGGTCGGTGACGCAGTGGCCGTCGGAGGCTGGGTGGCGCTGGGCGTCGGGGTTCCGGCGAGCGCTGGTGAGAGCGCGGACATCATGCCAGGAACCGACGCCTGCCCCCCCGGCGGCTGGGTCCCTGACGGCTGGGTCCCTGACGGCTGGCTGCCCGACGGCTGGGCGGCCGATCGCTGGGTGCCTGACGGCTGCGTCGCCGACGGCTGCCCCCCCGACGGCTGGGCGGCCGATGGCTGGGTGCCTGACGGCTGCGTCGCCGACGGATGAGCCGCCGATGGCTGAGAGCTGGCCGGCTGAGCGGACGGCTGCGAGGCGGCCGGCCGCGGGGCCGGTGTCTGCGTGGCGCCCGGCGTCGGCGTGCCGGCCTGCGCCGGTGCGAGGACGGACAGGATCCCGGGGATCGAGGCCTGCGCCCCGGACAGCTCGGACCCTGATGGCTGGGCTGTCGATGGCTGGGCTGTCGATGGCTGGGTGGCCGACGGCTGGGCGCCGGTCGGCTGCGGGGCCGGTGTCTGAGTGGCCGACGGCTGCGCGGTCGGTGTGTGGGTGGCGCCCGGCGTCGGCGTGCCGGCCTGCGCCGGTGCGAGGACCGACAGGATGCCCGGGATTGACGCCTGCGGCCCTGAAGGCTGAGCTGCCGACGGATGCGAGCCGGACGCCTGGGTCGTCGGCGTGTGGGTGGCGCTTGGCGTCGGCGTGCCGGCGAGCGCCGGTGAGAGCGCCGACAGGATGCCGGGGATCGACGGCTGCGCCGCCGATCCCGCTGAGCCGGACGGGTGCCCGGCCGGTGAATGCGCGGCCGGGATGTGGCCCGGGGCGGCCTGGGCCTGGCTCGCCGTGGGGGAGTCGAACCGGTACAGGTTGTACAGCCGCATCAGGGCGATCAGGTTCGCGCCGTATTCGGGGTCGGTGGCGTAGACGCCGGTCAGGTCGTTCGCGAAGGCGTCGGGGACCGCGCGGTCCGCCATGGCGCGCGTGTAATAGCCGCTGGTGGCGAGGAGCTCGGCGTGGTCGGAGATGCTCTCGGAGACGTTGTGGTAAACGCGGAACTGGGCGTCGATCGTGACCCACTGGCCGTTCTCGAATTCTTGCGTCGGGAACGTGACGCTGCCCGCGGGCCCGCTGCCCTTGATGCCGAACAGGTTG
>DASYAD010000452.1:0-2662 GCA_036501515.1 Trebonia sp.
GCCGGAATCGCTCTCGCCGGTGATCACCTGAACGTCACCGGCGGGGACGGTCACGACGCGGCCGGCCAGCCGAACGGCCGCCGCGGTATCCCCGTGGTTGATGAGCATGAAGAAGCGGCGCTGCCCGTCGGTGCGACGGACGATCTCCAGGTCGCGCGGCCAGGCGCCCGGTTGCACCGGGGCGGCAGGCGGGTTGAGGCCGGCCGAGGCGCAGGCGGCGGCGAACACCGCCGCCGTGGTCGGGGCGTCGGTGCGGGCGGAAACGTACCAGGAGCGGCCTTCGCCCAGGTCGTAGCGGGTGATCGCGGGACCGCCGGCCGCCGGGCCGCTGGCGTACCAGGCCACCGGCTTGGCCCCGGCCAGGATCACCGCCTCGGTCCAGGCGTCGGCGGCCGGCTGCGCGATACCGGGTTCATCCCAGGTGAGGCCGACCCGGTCCCCGGCGCGCAGCGGCAGCCATTCCTCGACGGTGAGGCCGAGCACGTCACGAAGCGCTCCGGGGTAGGGGCCCGGGTGAACCCGGTCGTTGGCGTCCACGATGCCGGAGAAGCCGCCGACGACCAGCGTGCCGCCCTCCTCGACGTAGCGGCGCAGGTTGTCGGCCGCCTGCGGCGTGGTGAGGTACAGCGAGGGCGCCACGACGAGGGGGTAGCGGCTCAGGTCGGCCTCCGGGTGCGCGAAGTCCAGGGTCAGCCCGGCGCGAAAGGACGCCTCGTACCAGGCACGGATCCGCTCCAGGTAGCCGAGGTCAACCGTCGGCCGCCATTCGAGCTCTTGCGCCCACCAGGACTCCCAGTCCCACAGCAGCGCGAGGTCCGGTTCGGTGGCGGTGCCGCGCAGGCCGGCCAGGTCGGCCAGCTCGGCGCCGAGTTCGACGGCCTCCCGCCAGACGCGGGTGCCGGTACCGCCTTGCGGCAGCATCGCCGAGTGGTGCTTCTCCGCGCCGTACCGGCTGGCCCGCCACTGGAAGAACAGCACGCCGTCGGCCCCCCTGGCCACGTGCGCGAGCGAGTTGCGGCGCATCTCACCCGGCCGCTTCGCGATGTTCCTCGGCTGCCAGGACACGGCGCTCGTCGAGTGCTCCATCAGCAGCCACGGCCCGCCGTCCGCGAGCGAGCGGGCCAGGTCGGCAGACATGGCGAGGTCGAGGTAGCCGTCGGTGGCCTCGGCGGTCAGGTAGTTGTCATCCGAGATCACGTCGACCTCGGGCGCCCACCGCCAGTAGTCGACGCTCTTGCAGTTGTTGGCCATGAAGTTCGTGGTGACCGGCACTCCGGGCGACAGTTCGTGCAGGATGTCCCGCTCGCGGCGAAAGCAGTCGAGCAGGGCGTCGGAGCTGAACCTGGCGAAGTCGAGACGCTGCGCGGGGTTGACCACGCTGGTCGAGAGCCGCGGCACGTCGATCTCGTCCCACTCGCCGTAGCGCTGCGACCAGAAGGCGGCGCCCCACCGCTCGTTCAGCGTCGGCAGGTCGCCGTACCTCGCCCGCAGCCACCCGCGGAACGCCGACGACGACGTTTCGCAGTAGCACTCTCCCATCGGCGCGCCGTACTCATTGTTGACGTGCCACAGAACGACAGCGGGGTGAGACCCGTAGCGCTCGGCGAGTTTCCTGGTGATCCCGGCCGCCGCGCTCGCGTACGCCGGGCTCGACGGGCAGTAGGCCTGGCGGGACCCGCCGCCGAGCAGCAGACCCTCCCTGGTGACCGGGCGTGCCTCCGGGTGCCGGTGCAGGAACCAGGGCGGCGGCGCCGCCGTGGGCGTGCCAAGGTCCACCGCGATGCCCGCCTCGTGCAGCAGGCCGAGCACCTGGTCAAGCCAGCCGAACTCGTACGCACCGGGCCTCGGCTCAAGCGTGCCCCAGGAGAAGATCGCGACGGAGACGAGCGTGACCCCGGCCTCGCGCATCAGCGCGACGTCTTCCGCCCAGACCTCGGCGGGCCACTGGTCCGGGTTGTACTCCCCGCCGTAGGCGAGTCCGTCAAGCCGTGGCCAGCGTGAATGCATGGGAAACTCCGCGTCTCTAGAAGCAAAGATCTGGGATCGCTCACAGGCGAATAACAGAATGAAAGCAGTGCAAACCGATCCTTGACAAGTACTGACGAGAGGTTGACTCTGGGAGCGTTCACAGACATCAGACACTGGCCGAGCGGCACTTCCGACGACCAGCCAAGCGGATCATCAGCTACGATCTCTCACCGCGGAGGGACCATGAAACTCGTCACCACCCGACGGCGCAGACGTGCCGTCGCGATCGCCGGCGCGGCGCTCGCCGCGCTGGTAGCCGCTGGCTGCTCGTCCTCGGGCAGTTCCTCGTCCACCCCGCCCACCGCCGGCACGTCGTCTTCGGGTCAGGCCGCATCGGGGCAGAAGGTCACGCTGCAATTCTGGACCTGGGTCCCAAACATGGACAAGGTCGTCGCCATCTGGAACAAGGCGCACCCGGACATCCAGGTCCAGGTGCAGACCCAGGCCGGCGGTGACCAGGAACTCACCAAGCTGCTCACCGCCGCGAAGGGGGGCAACCCGCCGGACCTCGCGCAGGTCGAGTACCAGGTGCTGCCGACGCTCGTGACGAACAACTACCTGGCCAACATCGCGCAGTATGACGGCGGCCTGAAGAGCGACTTCCCGGCCGGCAACTGGAACCAGGTGACCCTGG
>DASYAD010000453.1:0-64628 GCA_036501515.1 Trebonia sp.
CGCCGGCGACGAGCCGCTTGGCGGGCTGATGCTGGTCGAGCGGGAGTTTGTCCTCGGGCAGCACCTGCCGGGCGGCTGGGGGTTCGATGTCGCCTGCACGCTGAGCGCCGTGCGTTCCGGGAACAAGGTGCTCGAGCTGCCGGTGGCGGGCGTGCGCCACCGCCGCAAGAAGCTGGCCGAGTACATCGGTATGTCAGCGGAAGTATGCTCCGCCATCCTGCGGGTCACCGAGCAGGTCCCGTGGGACCACGCCGACTGCACGCGGTGCCAGGGAACCTGACCTAGGCGGTCGCGTTGCCCGCGGCGGCGGTGGCCAGCGGGGCCTTGGACTTGTCGGCGGGCAGGCTCGCGGGGCTCACGAATTTACTGCCCTGCGCGTTCGCCACCACGGCCTCGCCGGTCGCGGAACCCTTCAGGAGCTGCGGCCAGCTCAGGAACCACTCGGTCCACCCGTTGTCCCACTTGCCGGCCTTCGGGCTGCCGGAGATCGTGATCGGGTCACCGGGCACGGCGAGCTTGTAGTACGTCTCGGCGTTGGCCGGCGCGAGGTTGACGCAGCCGTGGCTGACGTTCTCGAAGCCCTGCTGGCCGACCGACCAGTACGCGTCGTGGTAGTAGTCGCCGCTGAAGGTGAACCGGACCGACCAGGGCACCAGGAGGTTGTAGCCGGGACCGACCATCCGGACCGGGTTGGCCTTCTCGATCGTGAGGTAAGAGCCGTCAGGGGTGGCGTCGCCTGGCTTGCCCGAGCTGATCGGCCAGTCGTACTTGAGCTTGCCGTTCAGGTAGATCTGGGTCTTGTGCGTCTTGGTCGAGGCGACCGCGATGACCGAATCGCCGATCGTGAACGTCTGGGTCAGCGTGTGGTGCCCGTACAAGCCGGCGCCCGCCTTGACCCCGTCGAAGTGGCCGGTGAACGACACCGTGGTGTGCGCGGGCCAGTAGTCGCGCGGGCGGAAGTCGAGCGTCTTGTCGCCGTCCCAGTACCAGGCGCCGGTCACCGGCTTGGAGGTCTGCAGCACGATCGCCCGCTCGACCGCCGCCCTGTCGGTGATCGGCTGGCTGAAGGTGATGATGACCGGCATGCCGACCCCGTAGGTCTGCTTGTAGCCCTCGAAGATCTCCGCGGTGAACATCGCGTTGGGCCTGAGCGTGCGGAAGGCGCTGGTCGTGGTGCTGGTCACGCCGGCCGCGGTCGCCGCGACAGCCGTCACCGAATAGGACTCACCGACTCCGAGCGCCCAGGTGCTGTGCCAGGACGTGCGGCCGGCCGAGTAGCTGCCAGGCACCGGTGCCCCGCCGCCGGTGACGCCGACGTCCTTCAGCGTGCCGCCCGCCGCGGTGACCGTGATCCCCCGCGACGGGTCAGCCGCGCTGGTGCCGTTCTCCGGGGTGATCGTGACGACCGGGCCCGACGGCGACGGCGAGGGCGACGCCGAGGCGGCCGGGGCCGTCGCGGCGGCCCCGGTGCCAGCCCCGTGGCCGGCCCCGCTTGCGCTGCTGCCAGGCGACTGCGCGGCCGCGGGGTTTCCCGCGGTGCTGGCGCTGCCCCCCGTACAGGCCGTCACCGCCGCGATCAGCCCAGCGGCGGCCACCGCGGAAATCACCCGAATCGCCCTCATGCCAACACTGTACGAGCAAGGTGTCCGGTTGAGTAAGGCGTCCTTGCGCGCGAGCTGTCGCGACGAGTGAGGCGTCCTTTCGAGCGAGTCGTCGCGACGACGAAGGCATCGTTACCAGTGAGGCGTCCTCACGAGCGCCGCGGCCCTTACGAGTAAGGCGTCCCGCCCGCGTAGTCGTCGGCCAGCACCGCCGCGACCGCGCCGATGACCGACTTGTTGGTGGTGCGGATGCCGAGCTCGCGGTTGCGCCGCAGGCTGGCGGAGGAGAAGTTCTCAGAGCCGACGAACAACTGCTCGTCGGAGGCGCCCGCGTCAGCTACGACCGCCTTGGCGTGGATGTAGATCACCTTGGTGCTGTCCTTGTACGTCCGGACGTGGACGCCGGCCTTCTCCAGCGCGCTGAACGCGCTGTCCCAGTCGCTTTCGGCGGTCATCGTCACCGTCACGTCCACGCCGCGCCTGGCGTCGGCCTCGAGCGCGCTGGTGATCACCGAGTCGCCCATCTCCTCGTTCTCCACCGACAGGGTGCGCTTGGCCGCGTCGATCACCGCGAGGATCGCGGCCTGCGAGTTGGTCGGCGACCAGACCAGGTCGGCGCCGTCCGGCGGGGTGATCTTCTTGCCCGCGAAGTCGGCGTTGAACGTCGCGACGACCGCGGTGACATCGGCCTTGCTGGTGTCGATGACCGCGAAGTCCCTGGTGTCCGCGTAGTCCGCGGAGTTCATGTTGAGCGTCATGACCGCCGAGGTCTTGCTGTCCACCGTGAGCGTCTTCTGGTGGTAGGTGACCCCGGCCGGCGCCCAGGTCACGTGCACCTTATGCGCCCTCAGCAGATTGTACGTGGCGGTGTTGAACTTCTTCTCCAGGTGCCGGTCGAGGATCACCCGGACGTCGACCCCGCGCTTCGCCGCCGCTTCCAGGTCGTTCTCGGCGGTGGTGTCGCGCAGCGTGTACATCGTCAGCTCGATGGACGACCTGGCCCCGTTAATGAGCGCGTAGATGACGCTGAGCCCGGCCTGCGGCTCGCTCAGCACGCGCAGCGAGCCCGACCCGGCGGACACGGGACCGGCCGCCTGGACCGTCGATGAGTCGTTCGCGGAACTCGTGCTCTTCGAGCTGGAGCTCTTCGAGGTCGAGCTCTTCGAGGTCGAGTGGGAACTGGAATGAGAACTTGGTGTCGGGGTGGCGCCGAGGCCGACCGTCACGCCCTTACACCCCGCCAGGGCCGTCGCCACGCCTATCAGCACCGCTGGAACCAGCAACCGTCGCATAGCCGCCCATCTACCCGTCACACATGGCAAAGCACATCAGAAGCGGGCAAAAGATATATCGACGGGGGGCCGGCGGTAAAGCAGCTGGTCGTATTAGTCGCCTAATGGGCTTAGTCGCGGAAAACGACCGGCCGCTGCCCGCGGAAGACTTCGGCTGAGAACCACTCCCACAGCCGGGGGATACCGTCGGCCACCCGCACCGTGGGGTAGTAGCCGAGCAGTTCCCTGGCCAGGTCGTAGCGGGCGAAGTTGCGCCCCACCTCGCCGGGCCTGGCTGGCTGGTACTCGACCGGATGGTCCGGCCGCCCCGCGGCCCGGCGGCACAGGTCGGCCAGCTCGGCCAGCGTGGTCTCCACTCCCGAGGCGGCGTGCAGCACGGTCCCGCCGGGGATGCCCGGGCTCTCAAGCGCGAGCTGGAGCGCGGCGGCGATGTCGGACACGTGCACGTAGTCGCGCGACGCGGTGCCGTCGCCGTAGATGACCAGCGGCCGCCGGTCGTGCAGGGCGGTGAAGAAGGCGTTCAGCACGCCGCGCTTGCGTTCGCACCAGGGGCCGTACACGTTGCCGAACCGCACCGCGACGGTTCGCATGCCGTAGGTCATCGCGAACGCGTGCGCGTAGCCCTCGCCGGCCAGCTTGGACGCGCCGTAGGGCGACAGCGGCTTCGGCAGCGACCGCTCGTCCACCGGCGGGGCCGCGTCCCCGATGAGCGCACCCCCGGTGGACGCCTGCACCACCCGGGGCACACCGCACCGCCGGGCCGCGTCGAGCACCCGGAACGTGCCGGTGACGTTCGCCTCGAAGTTGGCCGCCGGGTCGGTGACGGAATCCACCACGGACCCGGCCGCCGCCAGGTGGACGACGGCGTCGCAGCCGGCCACCGCCTCGTCAAGCGCCGTCTGGTCGCGGATGTCGCCCTTCACCAGATCGGCGCGCACGCCGGACAGGTGGGCGGCGTCCCCGGTCGACAGGTTGTCGAGCACGCGGACCCGGTAGCCGCTCGCGGCCAGCCGGCGCACCAGCGTCGCGCCGACGAATCCCGCTCCACCGGTAACGAGGACCGCCTGCGTCGCTTGAGTCACATGAATCACTTGCCAATCAGTCGTTATGCCAATCACGGGGCTATAACGGAGCTTTATGAAACATTCCGCGACATTGAGCTACTGAGTGTGGCCGAAACGTCACTGTGACTTATCCCACAAGTGGAGATGGCGATTCCGGCGTTAGTCGGCTATTCGCCAGTAGTCATCGACAAGCCTCTGAGCTGCATCGATGTGCAGATAATGCCATCACTACACGATGTCAGCCCCCGCAGTTACCGAAGCGTGATTTGCGCGGGTGATGTGTCACGAAGAATCCGCTATGGCCTGACAAGTGGCTCTTGCCGGTGATAGCCAAGAACGGCGCGAGGGAAAGCTGTATGTCGCCTGCGCACAACTGAATGCGCACGGTAAAACGCAAGGAAAGGCAGTAACATGGTAAGTTCGACGCTTAACTGGTGGTCTGATACCTATGTCCGGGTCCGAGCCGAGCGGCCCGGAGGCGCCTAAGGATGCGGCGCAACCTGCTGGCGAGCGCGACAGCCGTCGCGGCGATCAGCATTCCGGTCATGGCACTCGTCGGCACGGGGACCGCGGACGCGGCGACCTTCGACCAGGCGGCCGCCAAAACAGCGAAGACGCTGGTGGGCGACCACTACAGGTACGGGGGCACCACCCCGGCGGGCTTCGACTGCTCCGGCCTCACGCAGTACGTCTACAAGCACACGGGCGGCGGCAAGCCGATCAAGCGCACCGCCGACGAGCAGTACCTCGAGTTCAAGCGGATCGCCAAGAGCGCCGCGCGGCCGGGTGACCTGGTGTTCTTCCATGACACGAGCAGCCCGAGCAGCTACGTGTACCACGTCGGGGTGTACGAGGGCGGTAACAACATGGTGGCCGCCACGACGTCGGGGGGCTACGTCGAGCTCCAGTCGTTCACCTGGGCAGGCAACACCGTCACCTTCGGGACGATCACCCACTGAGAATTTCCGTGACGCGGTGAGTGGAACCCGCGTCCGTTCGGTGTGATCCCTGAGAAAGCAGTGCCGCCGCGGTCGTCGCCATGCCCGGCGACCGCGGCGGTATGCTACTTGGATCTTGCCGATCGGGAGCTAACAAGTGGAATCTGCGGCGCGTGCCCAGTCAGAGCCAGCACTGGCACAGCCAGCACTGGCACAGCCGGCACAGGCACAGCCGGCGCTGGCACAGCCGGCGCTGGCGCGGCCGGGCCACTCGCAGCCGTTGCCGGCGCTGTCGCGCCGTCATGAGGCGGGCGCCGGCTCGGCCCGCGGCATGCTTTTCACCCTACTCGGCGAGTTCGTGCTGCCCGATGAAGGCGGTGCCTGGACCAGCGCCATCCTGTCGGTGTTCGACCGGCTGGGGGTGGCTGAGAAGGCCACCAGGCAGGCGCTGATGCGGACCGCCAACGCCGGCTGGCTGACCGCCGAGAAGTTCGGCCGCCGCACCCGCTGGCTGCTCACCCCCGCGGCGACCAGCGTGCTGACCGAGGGTGCGCGGCGCATCTACTCGTTCGGCCCCGCGCAGGCCTGGGACGGGCAGTGGGTGCTCGTCCAGGTGCGGATACCGGAAACCGACCGGCGGGCCAGGCATGTCGTCAGGACGCGGCTCGCCTGGGCCGGATTCGGCTCTCTCGGGCCCGGCCTCTGGCTCAGTCCGCACGCCGTTCGCGAAGCCGAAGCGGTCAAGGTGCTGCGAGAGGCGGGCGTCGCGCAGGACGCGCACGTGTTCGTGGCCAGGAGGACCGGCCTGTCTGACACCAGGGACATGGTGGCGGCCGCCTGGGACCTGGGCGAGATCGAGGCCGGGTATGAGCGCTTCGTGGCCGAGTTCCGCGCACCTAACATCCCGTCGGACGTGCTGCTGCGCCAGCTTGAGCTGGTGCACGCCTGGCGCCGCTTCCCGGCCCTCGACCCCGCGCTGCCGCAGGAACTGCTGCCGCCGCGGTGGACCGGCACCCGGGCGGCGGAACTGTTCAGTGACCGGCACGAGCGCTGGCTGGACGACGCGCGCCGCGAGTGGAAGCGGCTGAACACCCTCGACTGACACATCCGAGCTTGGCCGGAAGTCATCCCCTGCCGGGTGAATATGCTACGAACCATTGACGAAACGCTAGTTGTTCGTAGAACATGACAGGTATGTCGCACGTCGAATTCCGTACTTCCCCGGCGCAGTACAGGCACTGGCGGCTCGCAGTCGACGGCCCGGTGGCCACGCTCACGATGGACGTCGATGAGCAGGGCGGCCTGGTGCCCGGCTACGAACTGAAGCTGAACTCCTACGACCTGGGCGTTGACATCGAGCTCTACGATGCCGTGCAGCGTCTGCGGTTCGAGCATCCCGAGGTCAAGGCGGTGATCGTGACCAGCGGGAAAGACAAGATCTTCTGCGCCGGCGCGAACATCAGGATGCTGGCCGCGTCCGAGCACTCGTGGAAGGTGAACTTCTGCAAGTTCACCAACGAGACCCGCAACGGCATCGAGGACGCCAGCGCGAACTCGGGCCAGACGTACGTGGCCGCGCTGAACGGCACCGCGTCGGGCGGCGGCTACGAGCTGGCGCTCGCCTGCGACCAGATCCTGCTGGTGGATGACCGTTCGTCGGTCGTCTCGCTGCCGGAGCTGCCGCTGCTCGGGGTGCTGCCAGGGACGGGCGGGCTGACCCGGGTGGTGGACAAGCGGCACGTGCGCCGCGACCTGGCCGACTACTTCTCGACCAAGTCCGAGGGGATCGGCGGTAAGAAGGCGGTCGCGTGGAAGCTGGTCGACGAGGTCGTGCCGCGGGCCCGCTGGCGGGAAGTGACGGACGAGCGCGCCGTCGCCGTCGCCTCGTCTTCGTCCCGGCTGCCCGGCGGCCCGGCGGTCGAGCTGGTTCCGCTGGAGAAGACGCGGGCCGGCGACGCCGTCAGCTACGCGCACGTCTCGGCCGCGCTTGACCGCGGGCGGGGGGTCGCCGAGATCACCGTGGCCGGCCCGCCGGCCGGCGCCCCGTCGTCGATGGACGAGGCCTGCGAGCAGGGGGCCGCGTTCTGGCCGCTGGCGGTGGCCAGGGAGCTCGACGACCTGATCCTCGACCTGCGCACCAACGAGACCACGATCGGCACCTGGGTCTTCAAGACCACCGGGGACGCCGCCCGGGTGCTCTCTTACGACGAGCTGCTGCTGTCGAGCGCCGGCACCGACTGGCTGGCGAACGAGATCGTGCTGTACTGGAAGCGGACGCTCAAGCGCCTCGACGTGACCTCACGGTCGCTGATCGCGCTGATCGAGCCCGGTTCCTGCTTCGCCGGGTCGCTGTTCGAGCTGGCACTGGCGGCTGACCGCTCCTACATGCTGTTCGGCGTCTTCGAGGACCTCGATGCCGACGCTGTCCCGGCCGCGGTCACGATCGGCGCGGCGAATCTGGGCCCGCTGCCGATGGGCAACGGGCTGACCCGGCTGCAGACCCGGTTCCTGGGCGACCAGGACGCGCTCGCCGCGGCCGACAAAAGCCTCGGCGAGCCGCTGGAGGCCGAGGAGGCGGAAAAGCTCGGCCTCGTCACCTTCGTCCCCGATGACATCGACTGGGACGAGGAGGTGCGGATCGCGGTGGAGGAGCGGGCGTCGTTCTCGCCTGACGCGCTGACGGGGCTGGAGGCGAACTACCGGTTCGCTGGTCCCGAGACGATGGAGACGAAGATTTTCGGGCGGCTGACCGCCTGGCAGAACTGGATTTTCTACCGGCCCAACGCCTCTGGTCCCGAGGGCGCGCTGCGCGCCTACGGGACCGGCAAGCGGGCCGACTTCGACCGGAAGAGGGTCTGATTACCGTGACGCGGCCGGATTACGCGCAGAAGATTCCCAACAACGTCGGGCTGGCCGAGGACCGGCGGCTGCAGCGGGCGCTGGAGTCGTGGCAGCCGGACTTCCTGTCGTGGTGGGAGGGCATGGGCCCGACGCTGCCGGTCCAGGACGTCTACCTGCGCACGGCGATCGACGTGCGCGGCGAGGGGTGGGCGCAGTTCGGCCACGTGCCGATGATCGACTACCGGTGGGGAATCTTCCTGGCTGATGCGAACCCGGACAGGAAGATCGCGTTCGGCGCGCACAAGGGCGAGCCGGCCTGGCAGAAGGTGCCGGGGGAGTACCGGGCGGAGCTGCAGCGGCTGATCGTGATCCAGGGCGACACCGAGCCCGCGTCGGTGGAGCAGCAGCGCAACCTCGGCGCGACCGCGCCCAGCCTCTACGACCTGCGGAACCTGTTCCAGGTGAACGTGGAGGAGGGCCGTCACCTGTGGGCGATGGTGTACCTGCTGCACGCCTACTTCGGCCGCGAGGGCCGTGAGGAAGCCGGCGAGCTGCTGCACCGCAACTCCGGGTCAACCGACTCGCCGCGGATCCTGGGCGCGTTCAACGAGGAAACCCCGGACTGGCTGTCGTTCTACATGTTCACCTACTTCACCGACCGGGACGGCAAGTACCAGCTCGGCACGCTGAAGGAGAGCGCCTTCGACCCGCTCAGCAGGACATGCGAGTTCATGCTGAAGGAAGAAGCCCACCACATGATGGTCGGCACCACCGGTGTCGACCGGGTGGTGGAGCGCACCGCCCAGGTCATGGCGGAAAACGACACCGACGAGGTAGCCGCCCACGGGGCGATCCCGCTGACGGTCATCCAGAAGTACCTGAATTTCCACTACAGCGTCTCGCTGGACTTGTTCGGCGGGGAAACCAGCACGAACGTAGCGAACTACTACACGGCCGGGCTCAAGGGCCGCTGGCTGGAGGAACGCCGCAGGGACGACCACCTGCTGACCGACGACTCGATCATGGTCGACGCGCTCACGGCGGGCGACATCTCCCAGGTCGAGGTCGCGGCCCTCATCGGGCTGAACACCGACCTGCGGCGGGAGTACATCGCCGACTGCGCCGGCGGCGTCAAGCGGTGGAACCGGATCCTCGAAGAGGCCGGCCTGCCGCAGCGGCTGTACCTGCCGAACATCGCGTTCAACCGCAAGGTCGGCGCGTTCGCCCCCATCGAGGCCTCGCCGACGGGGGAGAAGCTGTCCCCGGAGCAGTGGGAGTCGCGCAAGGGAGAGTGGCTGCCGACGGACACCGACAAGACATTCGTCCGGTCGCTGATGCAGCCGGTCTACGAGCGTGGCAAGATCGCAGCCTGGGTCGCACCCCCCCGCAACGGGATCAACGGCCAGCCGTTCGACTACGACTACGTGCACCTGGCCTAGGCCGGACGGCCGAGGCCCGCTAGAAGGAACGTGCAATGGGGCAGTGGTTCAACGCTAGCGAGTACCTGCTCGACCGGCGGCTGGCCGCCGGAGACGGCGACCGGACGGCCCTGACCGGGCCGGCCGGCGACTTCAGCTACGCCGCGCTCTGGGAGCGGGTCCGGCGCACCGCCGCCGGCCTGCGCGCGGCCGGCGTCCAGCCGGAGCAGCGCATCCTGATGGTGATGGCCGACTCGCCGCACTTCGTGGTCATCTACCTCGCGGCGATGCGTATCGGGGCGATCCCGGTACCGGTCTCGACGATGCTGCGCGGCGACGGCATCGCCGAGCTGCTGCGCGACTCCCGGGCCCGGTTCCTGGCCGTCAGCCCCGAGTTCGCCGTCGTGGCGGAGTCGGCCGCCCCGGCCGCGCCCGAACTGACCGCGATCCTGGCCGAGCGGCCGCTCGCAGAGCCGGTCTCCGCGCTTCCCGTCTACCGCTTCGATGACCTGGCCGCCGCCGCGCCGGACGACAGCGTCTACGACACCGGCCCCGACTCGCCCGCCTTCTGGCTCTACACCTCGGGGACCACCGGCACGCCGAAGGCCGCCATGCACCGGCACGGGGCGGTCCAGGTGGTCTGCGAGACCTACGGGCAGCGGGTACTCGGCATCAGGCCTGACGACCGCTGCCTGTCCGCCGCCAAGGCGTTCTTCGCCTACGGCCTCGGCAACTCGGTGCTGTTCCCGCTGTCGGCTGGCGGGGGCAGCGTACTGCTGCCGTCCGCGTCGCGCCCGGACCTGATCGCGGAGACCGCCGCCAAGCACGGCGCGACCCTGTTCTTCGGCGGGCCGACGTTCTTTGCCAACATGATCCGCGCCCAGCTTCCGCCGGACGCGCTGAGCGGGGTCCGGCTGGCCGCCTCGGCCGGCGAGGCGCTGCCCGCCGCGCTGTACAACCGCTGGACCGCGCACTTCGGCATCGACATCATCGATGGCATCGGGATGACCGAGATGCTGCATATCTTCCTGTCCAACCCGCCCGGCGCGGTCCGCCCGGGCACCACCGGCGTCGCCGTGCCCGGCTACGACCTCAAGCTGGTCGACGAGGACACCGGCCGCGTAGTCGACGGGGCGGGCCAGCCCGGGACCCTGTTCGTCCGCGGCGCGTCCACCGCGACCGGCTACTGGGCCAGGTACGACGCCTCCCGGCTGGTGTTCCAGGGCGAGTGGCTGCGCACCGGCGACACCTATGTCCGCGACGCTGACGGCTACTACGAGTGCCTCGGGCGGACCGGGGACATGATCAAGGCGTCCGGCATCTGGGTTTCGCCGATGGAGGTCGAGGCGAGGCTGCTCGCGCACCCGGCGGTGGGCCAGGCCGTCGTCGTCGCCGCACCCGACTCCGACAACCTGGAAAAGCCGGTCGCCTACGTCGTCCTGGTCCCTGGTGCGACGGTGACGGAAGCCGAGCTGATCGAGCACTGCCGCGAGGGGCTGCCGTCGTTCAAGCGCCCGCGCGCGGTCGTCTTCACCGACGCGTTCCCGACCACCGCGACCGGGAAGATCCGCCGGGTGGAGCTGCGCACGATGGCGGCCAGCGTGCTGCGGCCGGGTGAAGCCTGATGCTCGACGGCTTCCCGCTGGTCGACGTCCATCTGCACGCGGCAGGCAAGGCCACGCTCAAGCTGCCCTGGGACACCTGGATCCAGGGGTTCGCGGGTGACGTGATCGACCGGCTCTACGACAAGTCCGGCCGGGTCGTCCCAGCCGAGTTCGACGCCATGCTGGCCGCCGAAGGGGTCGACACCGCGCTGCTGATGTGCGAGTACTCGCCCAAGGTGACCGGGACGCAGGCCATCGAGGACATGCTGCCGATCGCGGCCGCCGCGCCGGACCGCATCAAGGTCATCGGCAGCGTCAACCCGCACCTGCACTACCCGGTCGACGACGAGGTCCGCCGCCAGCTCGCACTCGGCGCGGTGGCGCTGAAGATCCACCCGGTGCACGCGGGCGCCGCCGCCAACGACCGGATGCTCTACCCCGCCTACGAGGCGTGCCAGGCGGCGGGTATCCCGGTGGTCGTCCATTGCGGCACCTCGACGTTTCCTGGCTCGTCCAACGCCTTCGGCGACCCGGTGGTGCTCGACGACGTGCTGCGCGACTTCCGCTCGCTCACCCTGGTCCTGGCGCACGGCGGCCGCGGCTGGTGGTACGACGCGGCCGCGTTCCTGGCCTTGTCGCACGACCGGGTCTGGATCGAGCTGTCCGGACTGCCGCCGTCCCGGCTGAAGGACTACTACGCGCGGCAGAACTGGCGCCGGCTGACCAGGCGGATGATCTTCGGCACCGACTGGCCGGGGATCCCTGGCATCGCCGCCAACGCCCGCGCGGTCGCCCGGCTGATGCCGGACGAAGACACCGTCGCGGCGGTCCTGGCCGGCAACGCCCAGCGCGTCTACAACCTCAAGGCCCCCGCGTGACCCGCATTCCCCGTCACTCGCACGGCCCGCGCCCGACCCGTGCTCCCCGCCACCCGCACGGCCCCCGCGGGCTGAGGTCGCCGGGCGCGTTCGGCATCATGGTGGATCGTTAGGAGGGCCCTAGTGCTCCCAACGATCCACAATCTTTCTTTCTTTACTGAACGGAGGCGAGCTCACGCATGAAGGGTTCCGCGCAGATCGTCGAGGCCGGGAACGCATGAAGGGTGCTATCGGTATCGTCGGCGCCGGGACGATGGGGGCGGGCATCGCGCAGGTGGCCGCCGTCGCCGGGCACCGGGTGCTGATCGCCGACGCGGTCCCCGGCGCGGCCGAGCGGGCCGTGCCCGGTATCCGCGACGGGGTCAGCGCCCAGGTCGCCAAGGGGCGCCTCAGCGTCGACCCCGGCGCCCTCGACCTCGCCGCCGTCGACTCAGCCGACGGGCTGGCGGAGTGCGCGGTGGTCATCGAGGCAATCGTGGAGGACCTGGCGGCCAAGCGGGCGCTGTTCGCCGAGCTCGAGGGTGTGGTGGCGGCCGACGCCATGCTGGCGTCCAACACCTCGTCCCTGTCGCCGACCGCGCTGGCGGCCGGCCTGGTCCGCCCCGGCCGCCTGGTCGGCCTGCACTTCTTTAACCCGGTCCCGGCCATGCGGCTGGTCGAGGTCATCTCCGGCCTGGCCACCGATGCGGAAACCGCCGACGCGGCCGCCGCCCTGGCCGTGGCATGGGGCAAGACCGTGGTGCGGTCGACCGCGACCCCGGGATTCATCGTCAACCGGATCGCCCGCCCCTTCTACGGCGAAGCGTGGCGGCTGTACGAAGAGCACGCCGCCGTTCCGGAGAATATCGACGCGGTACTGACGGGGGCCGGCGGCTTCCGCATGGGGCCGTTCGCGCTGATGGACCTCATCGGGCACGACGTGAACGAGGCGGTCACCCGGTCGGTGTGGGCGGCGTTCGGCCACGACCCGCGGTTCGCGCCGGCCCTCGCCCAGCGGTCCCTGGTCGAAGCCGGCTGGCTCGGCCGCAAGGCGGGCCGCGGCATCTACCCGGCAGGCGGCGCGCCCGCCCCGTCGCCTCTCACCGCCGCGCCGGCGCCGGACTCGGTGACCGAGCACGCGTTCAGCGGCGCCGAGCGGGACGGGGCCGACGCGGCCGGGGCCGGCCGGGACGGAGCCGACCGGGCTGAACGTGCGGGTGCCGTCAGAAAGCAGGCGTCGTCGCCGCTGCGCCCGCTGCTCGACCGGTCCGGCGTCGCCATCATGCCCGGCGACCGCGACGACGGCGACGCCGGGCTGCCCGACGGCCTCGTCGAGCTGCCGTCGGGAGCGCTGCTTGTCGTCTCCGAGGGCGTGACGGCGACCTCGCTGTCGGCCGCGTTCGAGCGGCCGGTCATCGTCGTCGACCGGGTGCTCGACCCGGCCGCCGCCACCGCGATCGCCGTGGCCGCCTCCGACGGCTGCCCGCCCGCCGCCCTGGCGGAGGCCGCGGGGCTGCTCCAGGCGGCCGGCCTCGACGTCTACGCCGTCGACGACACACCGGGGCTCGTCGTCACGCGGACCGTCGCGATGCTGGCCAACCTCGCGGCCGACGCCCTCGCCTGCCAGGTCGCCAGCGAGCCGGACATCGACACGGCCATGCGGCTGGGCGTGAACTACCCGCTCGGGCCGCTCGCCTGGGCGCGCCAGTGGGGGACCGGCACGGTGCTGCGCGTCCTCGACAGCCTGGACAACTGGTACCGCGACGGCCGCTACCGGGCCAGCCCGCTGCTGCGCCGCGCCGCCCTGGCCGCGCGCGCCCCGGCCGGCGGCGGCCTGCTGCCCCGTCAGGGACAGGCCGGGAGCGGGCAGTGAGCGAGCTTGCGAGTGAATCGGTGAGCACTGTGCGTCCGCGAAGGCGGACGCCGAGCGCTAGCGAGGCTTCCGTGTGAGCGAGCTTGCGAGTGAATCGGTAAGCACTGTGCGTCCGCGAATGCGGACGCCGAGCGCTAGCGAGGCTTCCGTATGAGCCATGGTTGAGGTACGGGTCGAGGGCGCGGTCCGGTGGATCGGCCTGAACCGGCCGGATAAGCGCAACGCGATCGACCAGGCGATGGCCGGTGCGCTGGCGGCCGCCCTTGACGAGGCGCGCAGGCAGCCGTGCGTGCTGATCGTGCACTCGGTGACCCCCGGCATGTTCGCGGCCGGGGCCGACATCGCCGAACTGCGCGACCGCGACGCCGACGCCGCGCTGCTGGCGATCAACGCGGACCTGTTCGAGAAGCTGGAAGCGCACCGCTGGCCGACGATCGCCGCGGTGGACGGCGCGGCCCTCGGCGGCGGCTGCGAGCTGGCCCTCGCCTGCGACTTCCGCGTCGCGTCAGAGCGCGCCTTCTTCGCCCAGCCGGAGCTGTCACTCGGCATCCTGGCGGGAGCGGGCGGCAACTGGCGGCTCGCCCAGGCGGTCGGCCTGCAGACGGCGCGCCGCATGCTGTACACCGGGGCGCGGCTGTCCGCCGCCGAAGCCGCCGCGGCCGGCCTGGTCGACGAGCTGGCCGCCGACCCGGCGGCGGCGGCCCTGGCCATGGCGGAGAAGATCGCCCGCCAGTCGTGGCGGGCGCTTGAGCTGACCAAGCTGGCGCTGCGCTCGCAGCGGCCGGCCACCACCACGTTCGACTTGGCGGCGCAGGCGCTGCTGTTCGGCAGCCAGGACAAGTACGACCGCATGACCGCGTTCCTGAACCGGCCTAAGAAATAGCTCAGGTCGAAGAGCCGCCTCCGTAACCGCCGCGGCGGCTGGCGCCGGCGGTCGGCTACGTGCGGGCGCGGGCCGAGGCGCCGAGCAGGCCGGCCGCGACGTAGACGGGCGCGCCGGTGATCGCGGCCAGGTTGAGCGCGTCGCTCGGCCTGGCGTCCACCGTGGCCCCGCCCCGCAGCATGACCTGGGCGTAGAAAATGCCGTCGCGCTCGCTGGTCACCCGCACCGCCCGCACCTCGGAGCCGGCCGCCGCGACCAGCGACGCCGTGAACTGGTAGGTCATCGGCCGGGGAAACTCCTGGCCCTGCAGGCTGAACGCCAGCGCCGCCGCCTCGGCGTCGCCGACGCCGATCCGCACTCGCCGGCCGTCGTCGCCGGCCGACGCGGTCAGCTCGATGGAGAACCGCTCTCCCCGGCCGGGCCCGTCCTCGGTGCCCCGGACCACCCCGGTGATGGTCACCGGCACCAGTTCCGCCATACCAGGCCGCCTTCCTGGGCGTTTGTCACCTTCAGGGTAAACCAGCGCCGGCCGTCGCCCGCCCCGGCCCGGTTTTCAGCGGCTTGGCTTGCCGGACCCGGGCACGCCGACCTCACGGCGGCGGTGGGCCGCACGGCGACCCGGGTTGTCACCGAGCGCGGGCGTGCCGTTGCGCGACGGGCGCCATCGGCGCGATGCGGCCAGGGCAGGCGCGATGGTGGCATCTGAGTCCTCCTCAAGGCATAGAAACCTGGACGGGGCGATGGCCATCGCGGTGCTTTGGAATGTAAGCCCGCCGGCCCGGTCGTGCAATACATCGCGGCAGTCGAATCGGTTCTCTTTAGTTCGACTACAAGCCATCGCGGTGTGCGCCGCATTCCGGCCCTCAACAGGCTGAATGTCCGTCCCGCACTGATCTTTCGCGGCTCCCAATTGCCGCGAAACACCCTCTTGCATGCCCGGAGAGCCGTCGTTACCATAGTCGAATCGGTTCGACTCAAAGGCGGGCAAAGGTGCCGACTATCGAAGACGTAGCGCGCCGCGCGGGTGTCTCGCGGAGCACGGTCTCCTACGCGCTGTCCGGTAAGCGGAGCATCTCGCGGGAGACGCGCGAGCGCGTCGAGGCGGCGATCGCTGAGCTCGGCTTCACTCCCAACGCGGGCGCGCGGGCCCTGGCCACGTCCCAGACGATGGTCATCGGCTTGTTCGTCCAGTTCTTCGAGGACGAGTTCTCGCCCGCGATGCTGCAGTACGTGCTGCCGATTTCCGATGCCGCCCGTGAGGCGGGCTACGACATCCTGATGGTCACCGAGGCCGACGGCCCGCACGCGGTCGAGCGGATACTGAGCTCGGGCATGGTCGACGGCGTCATCTTGCTGAACGTCGCCTACGAGGACGCCCGCCTGCCCGTCATGCGCAAGATGCGGCAGCCGGGGGCCATGGTCGGCCTGCCCCGGGTCCCTGACGACTTCGACGTGTTCGATCTCGACTTCGCCCAGGCGGGCCGGATCCTCATCGACCACCTGGTGGAGCGCGGGCACCGCGAGGTCATCCTGGTGACACCGCGCGAGCACGTCTACGAGCGCGGCGGCGCCTACGCCTGGCGGTTCAGGGACGCGGCGCTGCAGCAGGCGGCCAGCTACGGCGTCCGCGTCCGCTCCTACTTCGGCGAAACCCAGCAGCCGGCCGTCAACCAGCAACTCAACGACATTCTCGACGCACCGGGCGAGTCGGCGATCATCGTGCACAACGACGCGGTGATCGCCGCCCTGCCCTCGGTGCTCTACTCGCGCGGTATCCGCGTTCCCGACGACCTGTCGGTCGTCGGCGTGTTCTCCGAGGATTTCGGCCGGCTGTTCTCGCTGCCTTACACGGCCGTCGAGACGTCGCCGAACAAGCTGGGCCGCCTGGCGGTCCAGGCCCTGGTGCAGCGGATGGCCAGCCCGGAGGGCGCCAGCGCTCCCCGGGTGGAACTCGTCGCACCCCACGTCACCGACCGGGGAAGCACCCGCTAACTCAGCGCCGCGGTGCCGAACGACCCCAGCGCCAACTTATCCGCAGTGCCAGCTCAAACCCGACTGTCGAACCGGTTCGACGACACCAAGTACCGAGAACCCGCAAAAAACAAAGAACACGACAAGCACATTGCCCCCGGTTTCCGTCCCCCCGGCCGGAAGCCGGTCATTCAGAGAGGAATGACCGTGACGATTACCAGAAAAGCGAGAACGATCAGCGCCGCGCTGCTGGCCCTCGGTGCGACGGCGGCGGCCCTCACGGCCTGCTCAAGCGGCTCCGCCAGCGGAACCGGCGGAACCGGCGGAACCGGCGGATCAGGCGGATCAGGCGGATCCGCGTCCGCGTCGGCCGGCGGCACCTACACCTTCTGGGATCCCTACCCGCAGTACAACGCCACCTCGGCCTGGGCCACGCTGGTCAGCAAGTGCGGCACCGAGGCCGGCGTGACGATCAAGCGCACCGGCTACGACACCACCGCGCTCACCACCCAGGCCCTGCTCGCGGGCCAGCAGGGCAACTCACCCGACATCCTGCTGGTCGACAACCCGGTCGTGTCTACCCTGGCCAGCGCCGGGATCCTCACCACCACCGCCCAGAACGGGCTGGCGACCGGCGCGATCGCGCAGAACATCCTCGGCGCCGGCGTCATCAACGGCAAGACCTACGGTGTGCCGATCGGCGCCAACACGCTCGCGCTTTACTACAACCCGACGATCCTCAAGGCCGCCAACGTCGACCCCGCCTCGATCAACAGCTGGGCGTCGCTCACCGCGGCGCTGGCCAAGGTCAAGGCGGCCGGCAAGAAGGGCATCACGTTCTCCGGCATCAACACCGAAGAGGGCAGCTTCCAGTTCCTGCCCTGGTTCTGGGGCGCGGGCGCGAACCTCACCAACATCGGCTCGCCGCAGGCCGTCGCCGCGCTGACGCTGTGGACCAGCTGGATCAAGGACGGCTACGCGCCCAACTCCGTCATCCAGGACACCCAGACGACCTCGTGGCAGGAGTTCCAGACCGGCCAGTTCGCCTTCGGCGAGAACGGCACCTGGCAGAAGGCCCTCGCCGCGCAGATGGGCGCGAAGGTCATCCAGATCCCGGCCGAGAGCGGCGGCCAGGCCCCGGTGCCGACCGGCGGCGAGTTCTTCACCATCCCCGTGCAGAAGGACACCGCCAGCTACGCCACCTCGGCCAAGATCGTCAGCTGCCTGTCCTCGACCACCAACATCGTCACCACCGACAACACGCTGAACTACGTCGCGCCGACCAAGGCCGGGCAGGCCGCGCAGGTCGCCGCCGACCCGTCGCTCAGCGACTGGGTGAGCGCCGTCGGCGTGGCCAAGGCGCGCACCGGCGACAACCTGGGCACCAAGTACCCGCTGATCTCCCAGCAGCTGTGGACCGCTGTGCAGAAGGCGGAAAGCGGCGCCGCCTCGCCCGCCAGCGCGCTGCAGGCGGCGCAGTCCGCCGCCACGGCGGCCATCGACAAGTAGGCAGCCCACCGACGTGAAAACCACCACAGCGGAGCGCTCCGCTGCGCGGCACCGTGACGGGGCGGCCATATCCGCCCCGTCACGGGCCCTGCGCACCAGGCTCCGGCGCAGCACCCAGTGGGCGGCCTGGGGGTTCGTCGCCCCCGTGCTGATCTACCTGGCCCTGTTCTACGCCTACCCGCTCTACCGCAACCTCGACCTGAGCCTGCGCAGCTACACGGTCGCGTCGTTCGTCACCGGCGACGCGCCGTTCGCGGGCCTGGCCAACTACGCGAACGTGATCAAGAACCCGACGTTCCTGCCGGCCCTGCTGAACACGGCGGTCTTCACGTTCGTCTCGATCGCCTTCCAGTTCGCGATCGGCCTGGCGCTCGCGGTGTTCTTCTACAAGAGCTTCCGGCTGTCGGCCATCTTGCGGGCGCTGTTCCTGGTCCCCTGGCTGCTGCCGCTGCTGGTGTCCGCGTCGACCTGGTCCTGGATGCTGAACAGCGACTCGGGGATCGTCAACGCGTTCCTGCACGCGTTCGGCATCGGCCAGGTCGACTGGCTGACCTCGCCCAGCTGGTCGCTGGCGGCGGTGCTGATCGCGAACATCTGGATCGGCATCCCGTTCAACCTGGTGATCATGTACAGCGGCCTGCAGTCGATCTCGCCCGACGTGTTCGAGGCGGCCGCGATCGACGGGGCCAGCGGGTGGCAGCGGTTCTGGCGGATCACCTTCCCGCTGCTGCGCCCCGTGTCGGCGATCACCCTGCTGCTCGGCTTCGTCTACACGCTCAAGGTGTTCGACATCATCTGGATCATGACCAGGGGCGGCCCGGCGACCGCCTCGACCACCCTGGCGATCTGGTCCTACCAGCTCGGCTTCGGCTCGCTGCTGCCGGACTTCAGCTCCGCCGCGGCCGTCGGCAACGTGCTGATCATCATCGCCGTCGTCTTCGCGCTGATCTACATCAGGGCCAGGAACCGGCTGGAGACCACATGAAGCGCCGCGCCTGGTGGCTGACCGCGACCGGCGTCCTGCTGACCGCGGTGATGCTGTTTCCCGTCTACTGGATGATCAACGTCTCGCTGACGAAGACGTCCAGCATGCGCAAGAGCCCGCCGAACCTGATACCGCTCGACGGGACCCTCGCGGGCTACACCGTGGTCCTGCACCAGCAGCTGCCCTACCTGGGTACCAGCCTGCTCGTCGGGGCCGGCACGGTCGCGCTCACCCTGCTGCTGGCCGCGCCGGCCGGCTTCTCGCTGGCCAAGCTGCACCCGCGCGGCGGCGGGGCGCTGAGCTTCGTGCTGCTGATCGCGCAGATGATCCCCGCGATCATCATGGCGATGGGCTTCTACGTCATCTACCTGAAGCTCGGCCTGCTCAACAGCGTCTGGGGCCTGATCCTGGCCGACTCGACGATCGCGGTCCCGTTCGGCGTGCTGATCTTCACCGCGTTCATGTCGCGGATCCCCGACGAACTGGTCCAGGCGGCCACGATCGACGGCGCGGGCCCGCTGCGCACGTTCCTGTCCATCATCGTGCCGGTGAGCAGGAACGCGGTGGTGACCGTCTCCCTGTTCGCCTTCCTGTGGGCGTGGTCGGACTTCCTGTTCGCCAACACGCTCGACGGCGGCGGGTCCATGCAGCCGATCACGCTCGGCATCTACGCCTACATCGGCAACAACAACCAGCAGTGGAACGCGATCATGGCCACCGCCGTCGTCGCTTCCGTCCCCGCGGCCGTGCTGCTCGTCATCGCACAGCGCTACGTCGCGGCCGGCGTCACGGCAGGAGCCGTCAAAGACTAATGCTCAGTTACCAGAACGAAGGCGGCGTCCTCGAGGTACGCCACCGTCACGAAATCATCCGGGTCCAGGCCTGGGGTGCTGACAGCGTTCGGCTCCGCGCCGCCCAGTACCGCATCCCGGCGGAGTCAGCCGGCGCACTGGCCGACGACCCCCCGCCCGGCTCGGACGGGGAGGTGACGATCGACGGCGCGACGGCCACGCTGACCAGCGGTCGGCTCCGGGTCGAGGTCAGCTTCGACGAAGCCGCGAGCTACCCGGAACCGCTGATCGTCTTCCGCGGCCCCGACGGGGCCGAATTGCTCGCCGAGCAGCGCGAGCACTTCTGGATGCCGGGCGCGCGGGTGTTCGCGGGCAACCGCTCGGGGGCCTACGAGATCCACCAGCAGTTCGCCGCCTACCCTGGCGAGCGGCTGTTCGGGCTCGGCCAGCGCACCCACGGCCGGCTGAACCTCAAAGGCCTCGCCCTGGACCTGGTCCAGCGCAACGGCGAGGTCAGCATTCCGTTCGTGCTGTCCGACCGGGGCTACGGGCTGCTGTGGAACGTGCCCGCGGCCGGCCGGGTCGAGTTCGCCGAGAACGCGACCCGCTGGCAGGCCGGCCAGGCCCGCGAGATCGACTACTGGTTCACCGCCGCGCCCGCCCCGGCCCAGATCCTCGCCCGCTACGCGGACGTCACCGGGCACGTCCCCGAGCTGCCCGCCTGGGCCAGCGGCTTCTGGCAGTCCAAGCTCCGCTACCGCACCCAGGACGAGCTGCTCGGCGTCGCCCGCGAGTACCGGCGCCGCGGCCTGCCGCTGTCGGTGATCGTGGCCGACTTCTTCCACTGGACGGCGATGGGCGACTACCGCTTCGACCCGGCCGAGTGGCCCGACCCGGCCGCGATGACGGCCGAGCTGCGCGAGCTCGGGGTCGAGCTGATGGTCTCGGTCTGGCCGACGGTGTCGCCGCTCAGCGAGAACTACGCCGAGTTTTCCGACCAGGGGCTGCTGGTCGGGGCCGACCAGGGCGCCGAGTTCCAGCAGACGATCCAGGACAAGGGCATGGCGGCGCCGATGCCGGTGGCGTTCTACGACCCGACCAACCCCCGCACCAGGGAGCGAGTCTGGGGTCTGATCGCGAGGAACTACCTCTCGTTCGGTATCCGGGTTTTCTGGCTTGACGCCTGTGAACCGGAGCTCAACCCGGCTCAGCCCGGCAACCTGAGCCTGTATGCCGGCCCGGGCGCGGAAGTGGCGGGCATCTACCCGCGCGACAACGCCCGGCTGTTCGCCGAGGGCATGGCCGCGGCCGGCCAGCCGCCGGCCGTGCTGCTGTGCCGGTCGGCCTGGGCGGGCGCGCAGCGCTACGGCGCCGCCGTCTGGTCGGGCGACATCCCGGCTGACTGGGAATCGCTGCGCCGGCAGGTCAGGGCCGGGCTGAACATCGCGATCGCCGGCATCCCCTGGTGGACGACGGACATCGGCGGGTTCCACGGCGGCGACGCGCGCGACCCGGCCTACCAGGAGCTGATCGTCCGCTGGTTCCAGTACGGCGTGTTCTGCCCGCTGTTCCGGCTGCACGGCGACCGGCAGCCGCGGGTGCCCACCGGCTACGGGATGACCGGCGGACCCAACGAGGCCTGGTCCTACGGCGACGAGGCCTACGAGCTGATCAGCGCCGCGCTGCGGCTGCGGGAGCGGCTGCGGCCCTACATCCACCAGCAGATGCGGGCGGCGTCGGCCGTCGGGCTGCCGCCGATGCGGCCGCTGTTCGTCGACTTCCCCGGTGACGCCGGCGCGTGGGAGGCCGACGACCAGTTCATGTTCGGTCCCGACCTGCTGGTCGCCCCGGTGCTGGCGCCTGGCGCGCTCGTCCGCGACGTCTGGCTGCCCGCCGGCCCCGCTGGCACCGCCTGGACCGACGCCGCGACCGGGCAGCGGCATGACGGGGGAGCCGCCCTGCGGGTACCCGTTTCCGCCGGTCACATCCCCGTCTTCGTCCGTGAAGGAGCAGAGGTACTCGATGTCTTCCGCTAAGCAGGGCGGTCCTGTGCAGCCGTCCGCTTCGGTCTGGCGGCCGCTCGGGGCCGACGAGATCAAGGTCACCGGCGGCATCTGGGGCCAGAAGCAGCGGCTTAACGCGGACACGATCCTCGGGCACTGCGAGTCGTGGATGGAGCGCATCGGCTGGACCGGCAACTTCGACCGCGCGGCGGCGGGCGTCATCGGCGGCGCCCACGCCGGCATCGAGTTCGTCGACTCGGAGATCTACAAGCTGCTCGAGGCGATGGCCTGGGAACTGGGCCGCGAGCACTCGGCCGACCTGGAAAGCCGGTATCACACGCTGGTCGCGCGGGTCGCCGCCGCCCAGGAGCCGGACGGCTACCTGAACACCAGCTTCGGCCGGCCCGGCCAGCCGCCCCGGTACTCCGACCTGGAGTCCGGGCACGAGCTGTACTGCTTCGGCCACCTGCTCCAGGCGGCCGTCGCCCGGCTGCGGACCGGCCACGACGACCTGCTGCCGCAGCTGGCGCGGCGCCTGGCCGACCATGTGGACCAGGAGTTCGGCCCGGCCGGGCGGGTCGCCGTCTGCGGCCACCCGGAGATCGAGATGGCCCTGGCCGAGCTGGCCCGCGCGACGGGGGAGCGGCGGTACCTGGAACTGGCCCGGCTGCTGGTCGAACGGCGCGGCACCGGGACGCTGCGTCCGCACCGGTTCGGCCAGGAGTACTTCCAGGACGACCTGCCCGTCCGTCAGGCGGCCACGCTGCGCGGCCACGCGGTCCGCGCCCTGTACCTCGCCGCGGGCGCGCTCGACGTGGCGACGGAAACCGGCGACGAGGAACTGGCGGCCGCCGTGCGCGGCCAGTGGGCCAGCGGCGTGGCCCGCCGCACCTACATCACCGGCGGGGTCGGCTCGCACCACCAGGACGAGGCATACGGCGACGACTTCGAGCTGCCCGCCGACCGCGCCTACGCGGAGACCTGCGCCGGGATCGCGTCGGTGATGCTGAGCTGGCGGCTGCTGCTGTCCACCGGCCAGGACAAGTACGCCGACCTCATCGAGCGCACGCTGCTGAACAACGTCCTCGCCTCGCCGCGCGCCGACGGGCAGGCCTTCTACTACACGAACACGCTGCACCAGCGGACACCCGGGCCCGCGCCCGACGAGCACCAGCTCAGCCTGCGGGCGGAGGCGGGGCTGCGCGCGCCCTGGTTCGAGGTCTCCTGCTGTCCCACCAACGTCGCCCGCACGCTGGCCAGCGTGGGCCTGTACTTCGCGACCGCCAGCGACGACGGGATCCAGCTGCACCAGTACGGCGACTACCGCCTGTCGACCGAGCTGGACGCGGGGACCGTCACGCTCCAGGTCCGCAGCGCCTACCCGGCCAGCGGCGCGGTCACGGTGACGATGGTCGAGGCCCCCGCGGCCGCGCTGACCCTGCGGCTGCGGATACCCGCCTGGGCCCGCGGCTCGGCCGTGCTGAGCGAGCCCCCCACGGTCAGGAGCCAGGGCTACGCCTCGATCACCAGGCTGTTCTCGGCGGGAGAGTCCGTGCACATCACGTTCCCGTACGAGGCCCGGGCCACCTACCCGGACCCGCGCATCGACGCCGTCCGCGGCACGTTCGCGGTCGAGCGGGGACCACTCGTGCTCGCGCTCGAGTCACCCGACCTGCCCGCCGAGTGGAACGTGAACGACGTCACCGCGGACCCGCGCAGTCTCAGCGCCGCCGACGGCGCCACGGTGATCGACGTCTACCGGCACCGGCCGGTGACAGGGGAGGGCTCGGGGGAGGTTTCCGCGGAGTGGCCCTATTACCCCGAGCCAGGCGAGAAGGCCGGCGTCCGCGCCCGTGCCCGCCTCATCCCCTACCACCAGTGGGCCAACCGCGGCCCGGGCACGATGCGCACCTGGCTCCCCCTCGCCGCCCGTTTAGGCTTGTTACTGCCGAGCGGGCGAAGCGTCCCTAGACCCGGGAGGAACCATGAGCATCCTGATCGTCGGCGCCGGGGCGACCGGCGGGTACTTCGGCGCCCGCCTGGCCGCCGCCGGCCGTGACGTGACGTACCTGGTTCGGGAGCGCCGCGCCGCGCAGCTGCATCAGCGCGGCCTGCGGATCACCCTTCCCGGCGGCACCACCATGGTCACCGAGCCGAACCTGGTCACCGCCGCCCAGCTGGCCGGGACCGTCCCGGCCGACGTCGTGCTGGTCACAGTCAAGGCGGCCGGCCTGCACGCGGTCATCGACGAGGCCGGCCCGGCGGCCGGCCCCGCGACCGCGATCGTCCCGGTGCTCAACGGCATGCGGCACCTGGACACGCTCAACGCCGCCTTCGGCGCCGACCGGGTCCTCGGCGGCGTCGCGCTACTGTCCGCCCAGCTCGACCGCAACGGGGACATCCGCCTGCTCAACGACGCGACCAGCCTGCGCATCGGCGCGCAGGACCGGCAGCGGACCCCGGCCGTGGAACAGGCCGGCGGCCAGCTGTCAGGGGCCGGCTTCCCGCTCAGCGTCAGCGACGACATCGTGGCCGACATGTGGTCCAAGTGGGCGTTCATCGCCGCCGCGGGCGCGGTCACCTGCCTGCTGCGCGGCACGGTGGGCGAGATCACCGCGGCCGGCGGCGGCGAGGTGGCGCGCGCCGTCGTCGAGGAGACCCAAGCGGTCGCCCGCGCCGCGGGCTACCCGGTCCCCGACCGGGACCTGCACCAGACCCTGGCGGTGCTCACCACCCCGGGCTCGCCGTTCACCTCGTCGATGTACCGCGACCTCCAGCAGGGCAGGCCGGTCGAGGTCGAGCCCATCCTCGGCGACCTGACCGCCGCGGCCCGCAAGGAAAACGTCCGCACCCCGCTCCTGGACGCGGCCACCACCGCCCTCCGCGTCTACCAGTCCACCTTCACTAACTAACGCGCACCCCACAGCCCCGGTCGCCGCGCGGCACCCCGCCGACCCGGCCTGCGGCCGCGCTTACCGCCACGCGGCCGCGCGACGTCGGCCGTCCAGCGGTCGGCGCCCCGTCACCTGGCCACCACCGCCGGCCGCACCGGCCACTCCGCCGCCTCAGCATCCTGCCGCCTCAGCGCCTCGCTACCCGGTCCAGCGTCCGAACACCGCGAGTGACTGAAGTGGTTGCCTGGACACTTGCTATGGAAACTTCTATCTAATTGGAAACTCGTATGTGCCAGAACCCGAAAACATTCCATGATCTTCTGGTTTGCCCCCGGCAATGCCGATTCTTCGTGGCTGACGGGTCAGGAAGCGGCTGGTGCGCCAACCATGGCCACCGCCGGGGCCCATGATCGGCAGGTCGATGTTGACAGCGCGTAAACGACGTGCGGGAGATCAGCGGGGTAGAGACGTCCGCCGCCTGCTGCGGCCGGCATATCTCCGGGCCCGCTGGCCGTGTATAACGGTCAGCGGACGGGCCGCCGATGAGCGGCCGGGCGAAGCCGGCCGCGTGACGCGGCCGGCCGGCGATGGGAGTCGCGGTGGCACTGCGCTGGGGCATACTCGGGACGGGCGGCATCGCCCGCCAGTTCACCAAGGACCTGCTGCTCACGGGGCACACGGTGACGGCGGTCGGTTCGCGGGCCAGGGAGAGCGCCGAGGGATTCGCCACGAGCTTCGGCATCGCCGCGGCCCACCCCAGCTACGAGTCGCTGGTCGCCGATCCTGAGGTGGACCTGGTCTACGTGGCGACGCCGCATCCCTTTCACTACCCGAACGCGTCGCTCGCGCTCGGCGCCGGCAAGCACGTGCTGGTCGAGAAGCCGTTCACGCTCAACGCGGACGAGGCGCGGCGGCTCGTCGCCCAGGCCGCCGACGCGAACCTGCTGGTGCTCGAGGCGATGTGGACCCGGTGGCTCCCGCACATGGTCCGGCTCAGGGAGATCGTCGCCGCCGGCACGATCGGCGACATGCGCTCGATGACCGCCGACCACACCCAGCATCTGCCAAGCGATCCCGGGCACCGACTCAACGACCTCGCGCTCGGCGGCGGCGCGCTGCTCGACCTTGGCATATACCCGGTCTCGTTCGCGTCCCAGCTGTTCGGGGCTCCGCAGTCGGTCCAGTCGGCCGCCACGTTCAAGGAGACCGGCGCCGACGCCCAGGTGGCCACCATGTTCCGCTACGCGGGCGGTCAGATAGCGACCACCTACTCGGCCAGCACCACCCGCGGCCCGAACGTCGCGGTAATCCTCGGCACCGACGGCCGCATCGAACTCGACAGCGTCTGGTACCAGGCGACAGGACTGCGCGTCTACGACGCCGACGGTGCCCTGCTCGAGGAATTCCGGCCGCCCGTCGAAGGCCGCGGCATGCAGTTCCAGGCGGACGAAGCCGAGCGCCTGGTCAGCGAGGGCCGCATCGCGGGCGACATCCTGCCACCGGAGGAGACCGTCGCCATCATGGCCACCCTCGACGAGATCCGCGCCCAGATCGGCCTGCGCTACCCCGGCGAGTAAGCGAAGGGCGGGCGGGTTCCGGCGTCATGTCCGGACGGCCAGTCAGCCGCCTCAGCTGGCGTGATCCAGCTTCGCCGCTCCGGCCTGTGCTCGCGGGTGTCCTGCCTGGGCGGCCGCCTCCCGCTCCGCTTCCGCGTTGATTTCCCCGCCGAGCAGGATCGCGATCCCGGTCAGGTACAACCAGAAGATCAAGATGACCACTCCGGCGAAGGCGCCGTAGGTCTTGCCGTAGTTCCCGAACTTCGCCACGTAGAACGAGAAGCCGAGGGACGCGAGCAGGAAGATACCCGAGCCGACCAGGCCGCCAGGGCTGATCCACTGCCAGCGCGGCGTCTCCCGGTTCGGGCCGAGGTAGTAGTACACCGAGAACAGCAGCGTGACCGCCGCGACCGTGATCACCCAGCGGATCACCGTCCAGGCGATGACGAACGCCGCCCCGGCGACCGGGGCGTGCGACTGGATTCCGGCCCCGATCGGCTGGCCGAACACCAGCAGCGCGGCCGCGATCCCGCCCAGCAGCACCGTGGCCAGCATCAGCGGGAAGGCGTAGAGGCGCTTGACGGCGAAGTTGCGGTCCCTGGGCACGTCGTAGGCGATGTCCAGTCCGGTTTCGAGGGCGGCCATGCCACTGGAAGCGCTCCAGATCGCCACGACCACCCCGATGATCAGGGCGGTGAGCGAGCCGCCGGACGACCGGCTGGTCGCTGACTGCACGGCCTGGCTGAACACGTCCGACGCACCAGGAGGCAGCGCCTTGTCCAGGCCGTTAACCAGCCGCGTCACCGTGCCGTCGCCGAAATGAGCCAGGCTGGCCAGGCCGAGCAGGGCGATCAGGGCCGGGAAGAGGGCCAGGAACCAGTGGTAGGCCAGGCTCCCGGCCGTCATGCTGCACCGGTCAGCCGTGAACTCCTTGAAGGACCGCCGCAGGGCGATGCGCCAGCCCGTCTCGCCGAGTTCCAGCGGTGTCTCGGGGCCGCCCTCGACCTCCGACCGCGGTGGGATCGCCTCCGCGCCCCGGCCGGAGGCGGGCTCAGCGGGCGCGCTGTCCTGGTTGGCAGCGGCCCGAACGGCCGCGTTCTTGTTACGGCGCAGGCCGAACGTCGTCATGCGTCCCCTTCCGGCTTACCAGGATCCGCGCCGCCTTCCGGCCAGCAGCCGGTCAGTCGGCGGCGCGGGAAGCCCTGTGCCGTCTCACGTTTGAATGAGCGACGGGCTACCCGGACGACCGGCGTTCTAACGCGCTGAATAGACCGCCGGGCCCCGGGTAGCGGGCCTGCGTCGCGATAACCGTCCGGGGCGATACCACGCCCTGGTCACGGCAGGAAGAGCCTCACGGGAGGGAGACCGCATGACAGCGCTGCTCGCACGCCGGAACGCGGCCAGCGGGACCGTTTACGGCATCGACAGGATGGTGCGCAATGTCCGGGCCGGGCGCTTCGAGCGCAGCCTGGCGGCGCTGACGGCGGCCGGCGCGCTGGTGACCGCGGCTGAGATCTACTTCGAGCACGACAGCGCCAGCTTCGGCAACAAGATGATGTGGGTGCCGGTGGCGCTCGGCCCGGTCGGGGCGGTCGCGGGCGTGGCCGGTTTCTTCAGCCAGCGGATGGCGAAGACCGCGCTTCCTGTCGCCTCCGCCGCCATCGTCGCTAACGGCCTGCAAGGGGTGTACCTGCACGCCAGGGGTATCTCGCAGAAGCCGGGGGGCTGGTCCAACGCCCGCTACAACCTGGAGATGGGGCCGCCGTTGCTTGCCCCGCTCCTGGTCACGATGGTGGGCGGCATGGGGCTGCTCGCCGCTGTCCTGCGCCGAGAGCAGTGACAAGGCGCGCGACCGGGCGGTTCCCCGGTTTCGAGGTGCTCGGCCAGGCGGAGCGCTGGGACAAGGTGACGGCTGACCTGGTGACGGCGCGGACCGGCCCGGCCGGGAAACCGCGGTTCTTTTCCGCGTCGGAACAGGCAACCGCCGCCGCGCTGCTCAACCAGCTCACTGGCCAGGACGACGAGCCGCTCGGAGTTCCCATCATGGAAATGGTCGACGCGAGGCTGGCCGCGGGCGAGACCGACGGCTGGCGGTACGCGGACATGCCCGAGGACGGCAAGGCGTGGCACGAGACGCTCGGGTACCTCGAGAAAGACGCGCATACCCGCTGCGGGACCAGCTTCGCCGACGCGCCGCGGCGGGACCAGCTGGCGATCATCCAGGCCGTGCAGGACGCGAGCGAATGGCACGGGCTGGCCGCCGCGCGGGTGTGGAGCCTGTGGACCAGGTACGCCTGCACGGCCCTGTACTCGCACCCGTTGGCCTGGTCGGAAATGGGGTTCCCCGGCCCGGCGTACCCGCGTGGCTACAAGAACGCGGGTGTCGGCAAGCTGGAGCCGTTCGAGGTCGCCGACCGCCGGCCGGACGAAGACCCGGTCGGGGATGACAGCCGATGACCAGCGTGCGTGACCGCAACGAGTCGGCCTGGCTGCTGCCCAACGACGGCACCCGCACCAATCACGGGCTGCGGCGCGACATGCGGACGTTTGCCGACAACGACGAGATCGACCTGGTCATCGTCGGCTGCGGAGCCGGCGGCTCGGTGCTGGCCCAGCGGCTCGCCCGGGCGGGCTGGCGGGTGGCGGCGCTCGACGCGGGGCCGTTCTGGGATCCCGACTCTGACTGGGTGAGCGACGAGGCCGGATCGCACCACTTGTACTGGACAGAACCGCGGGTGATCGCGGGCGACGACCCGGTCCCGATGGGCTCGAACAACTCGGGCCGGGGGGTCGGCGGCTCGATGGTGCACTACGCGGGGTACACGCCCCGGTTCCACCCGAGCGATTTCAGCACTTTCACCGACGACGGCGTGGGCGCCGACTGGCCGCTCGGCTACGCCGACCTGCGGCCCTACTACAGCGCCATCGAGCAGGAACTGCCGGTGGCAGGAGAGCACTGGCCGTGGGGCGACCCGCACGGCTACCCGCAACGGCCGCACCCGGTCGGCGGGAACGGCGAGATCTTCCTGCGCGGCGCGGGCAAGCTCGGGATCACCGCCAAGGTCGGTCCGGTCGCCATCAGCAACGGCCGGTTCGGCAACCGGCCGCACTGCATCTACCGCGGGTTCTGCCTGCAGGGCTGCAAGGTCAACGCCAAAGCGTCCCCGCTGATCACCCACATTCCCGACGCGCTGGCCCGCGGCGCCGAGGTCCGGCCCAACGCGATGGTCACCCAGGTCGTGATCGACCAGCGGACCGGCCGGGCGCTGGGCGTGAACTACCTGCGCGACGGCCGCGAGCACTTCCAGCGGGCTCGGATGGTCGCGGTCGCCGGGTACTCCATCGAGACGCCGCGGCTGCTGCTGAACTCCGCCTCGCAGCGGTTTCCCGACGGCCTGTGCAACGACTTCGACCAGGTCGGGCGCTACCTGATGGTGCAGGGCGCGCCGCAGACCGCGGGCCGCTTCGACGCCGAGGTGCGGATGTACAAAGCGCCGCCGCCCGAGGTGAGCAGCGAGGAGTTCTACGAAACCGACCCCGCCAAGGACTACAAGCGCGGGTTCGCGATCCAGACGGTCTCCCCGCTGCCCATCACCTGGGCCGAGCACGTCGCCGCCCAGGGGCACTGGGGGGCCGCGCTGCGCGAGTACATGAGCGACTACGTGCACTGGTCCTGCCTCGGCGCGCTGTGCGAGTTCCTGGGCCGGCCGGAGAACCGGGTAACGCTGGCCGACGAGAAGGACGCCCACGGGCTGCCGGTCGCCCGGTTCGCCTACTCCCAGTGCGACAACGACCGGGCCCTGGTCAAGGCGGCGCAGGGCGTCATGGAGGACATCCTGCACGCGGCCGGGGCCGACGAGGTCATCACGATCAAGCGCTACGCGCACCTGGTCGGCGGCGCACGGATGGCCGCCGGCGAGCGCGACGGAGTCGTCGACGCGAACTGCCGCAGCTTCGCGGTTCCCAACCTGTACATCACCGACGGCAGCGTGCTGCCCACCCAGGGCAGCGCGAACCCGGGCCTGACGATCATGGCGGTGGCTGCTCGCGCGGCGGATCACCTGGCCGGCAGGACCTGACATACCGAGAGGTCACGGAGGATTAGCGATGGCATCACCCACAGTTGCCGACTACCTGCTCGAGCGGCTGCGCGCCTGGGACGTGCGGCACGTGTTCGCCTATCCAGGCGACGGGATCAACGGCATCCTCGCCGCGTGGGGCCGGGCGGACAACAAACCCCAGTTCGTCCAGGCGCGTCACGAGGAGATGGCGGCCTTCGAGGCCGTCGGGTACGCCAAGTTCACCGGGAACGTCGGGGTATGCATGGCGACGTCGGGCCCGGGTGCGATTCACCTGCTGAACGGCCTGTACGACGCCAAGCTCGACCACGTCCCGGTGGTGGCGATCGTCGGGCAGACCAGCCGCAGCGCCATGGGCGGCTCCTACCAGCAGGAAGTCGACCTGATGTCGCTGTACAAGGACGTCGCGAGCGACTACGTGCAGATGGTCACGGTCCCCGAGCAGCTGCCCAACGTCCTGGACCGGGCGATCAGGATCGCGCTCACCGAGCGCACCGTGACCGCGCTGATCATCCCGTCCGACGTGCAGGAACTCGCCTACTCGGCGCCGACCCACGCGTTCAAGATGGTCCCGTCGTCCCTCGGCGTCGACTGGGCGACCCCCACCGCCGACGACCAGGGAATCGCCAAGGCGGCCGAGATCCTCAACGCCGGGAGCAAGGTCGCCATCCTGGCCGGCCACGGCGCCCGCGGCGCCAGGGCCGAGCTCGAGCAGGTCGCCGACCTGCTCGGCGCCGGGGTGGCCAAGCCCTTGCTCGGCAAGGACGTGCTGTCTGACGAGCTGCCCTATGTAACCGGGTCGATCGGGCTGCTCGGCACCCGGCCGAGCTACGAGATGATGATGAACTGCGACACGCTGCTCACCGTCGGCTCCAGCTTCCCCTACACGCAGTTCCTGCCGGCCTTCGACCAGGCCCGCGGCGTGCAGATCGACATCGACGGCAAGTTCATCGGGATGCGCTACCCGTACGAGCTGAACCTCGTCGGGGACTCCGCCGCCACCTTGCGCGCGCTGATCCCGCACCTGCGCCGCAAGGAGGACCGCTCCTGGCGGGAGGGCATCGAAGACAACGTGGCCAAGTGGTGGCGGTCGATGGACGCCGAGGCCGACGTCGAGGCCGACCCGGTCAACCCGATGCTGGTCTTCCGGAAGCTGTCCACCAGGCTCCCGCTGGACGCCATCGTCACCGCCGACTCAGGCTCGTCAGCTAACTGGTACGCCCGCCAGCTGAAGTTCCGCGGCGACATGCGCGGCTCGCTGTCCGGCAACCTGGCCACCATGGGCCCCGGGGTCCCGTACGGCATCGGCGCCAAGTTCGGCAACCCCGGCCGGCCGGTCATCGTCTTCGCCGGGGACGGCGCCATGCAGATGAACGGGCTGGCCGAGCTGATCACGGTCAAGCACTACTGGGAGCAGTGGTCCGACGCCCGCCTGATCATCGCGGTGCTGCACAACAACGACCTCAACCAGGTCACCTGGGAGATGCGGGCGATGGAAGGCGCGCCGAAGTTCACCGAGTCCCAGCGGCTGCCCGACGTCTCCTACGAAGGGTTCGCCCGCAGCCTGGGCCTGAACGGCATCGCCGTCGAGAAGCCGGAGCAGGTCGGCCCGGCCTGGGACCAGGCCCTCGCCGCCGACCGCCCGACCGTGCTCGACTTCAGGACCGACCCGGACGTACCGCCGATCCCGCCGCACGCCACCTTCGAACAGGCCAAGGACCTCGCCGCCGCGCTCCTGCACGGCGATCCGAACAGCCTCGGCATCATCAAGGAAGGCCTGAAGGCCAAGGCCAGGGAAGTCATGCCCGGCAAGGACAGCTAACGTGACGAAGCCATCCGCGGGACCGCCGACGCTGGCGGTCCCGCTGGCCCGGGCCGGATACGGCGCCGTCCTGCTCTGCGCGCCAGGGCCGGTGATCCGCGCCTGCACCGGGCACTCTCCCAGCCGCCAGGCATGCCGCGTGGCCCGGGTGCTCGGCGCCCGGCACCTGGCCCAGGCCGTCGTCACGGCCTGGGCGCCGGAGCCTGGGCTGGTCGTGGCCGGCGCGGCGGCCGACCTCTGCCATGCCGCCTCAATGCTCGTGTTTGCCGGCGCTAACCCGGCGCTCCGCCGCGCTGAGCTGGCGGACGGGTTTGCCGCCGCGGTCCTGGCGGTGGTTCAGCCAGCCGTGACGTTCAGGCCACGCGGAACGGGGCGGCGTCGGACTCCTTGAGGGTCAGGCCGAGTCCGGGCCGTCCCGGGTCGGGGCGCAGCGCACCGCCGGCCGGGTCGAGAGTGCCGTCGAAGACCATGGACTCGATGCGCACGTGGTCGTGAAAATACTCGAGGTGGCGCAGGTTCGGGACGGCGGCGGCGACGTGGGCGTGCAGGTTCGGCGCGCAGTGGCCGGAGACCTGCAGGCCGCGGGCGGCGGCGACGGCGGCGGCCCGCAGCCATTCGGTGAAGCCGCCGCAGCGGGTGACATCGGCCTGCAGGCAGTCGACGGCCTGGGCGTCGACCATGCGGGCGAAGTACGGCAGGTCATAGCCGTACTCGCCGGCCGTGACGTCGGGGGTCACCTGGTCGCGCACTTCACGCAGGCCGTCCAGGTCGTCGGAGCTGACCGGCTCCTCGAACCACGTCACCTGCTGGTCGGCCATGGCCTGGGCCATCCGCACGGCCTGCTTGCGGGTGTAGCCGCCGTTGGCGTCCACGTACAGCTCGGCGCCGGGGCCGATCACCTCACGGGCGAAGGCGATCCTGGCCAGGTCCCGGCCGGGCCTGGTGCCCCACGACTCGCCGATCTTTATCTTGACGCGGGGGATGGCCAGCTCGCCGGTCCAGTGTTCGAGCTGAGCGCGTGCGGTGCCCTCGTCGTAGGTGGTGAACCCGCCGCTGCCGTAAACGGGCACCTCCTCGCGGGCCGTGCCGAGCAGCCGGCTGACCGGGACGCCGAGCAGGGTGGCTTTCAGGTCCCACAGGGCGGTGTCCACGGCGGAGATCGCGTAGGAGACCAGCCCCGGCCGGCCGATGTTGCGGACCGCGCGGACCATCGCCTGCCAGGCCGCGCCGGTGTCGAGGACGCTGCGGCCGGTCACCGCGGCCGCGAGCTCGCCCTCGATCAGCGGCTTGCACGCGCCCGCGCCGTAGGTGTACCCGAGCCCGGTCCTGCCGCCGCCGCTGACCTGCGCCACGATCAGGGTGGTGGCTGACCAGGCGAGCGTTCCGTCAGCTTCCGGCTGATCGGTGGGGATCTCGTAGACCGCCGCGGTGACCGCGTCCACCGCCGGGAAGTCCCGGCTGGTCGCCGGCGTCGCCGTCTGGGCGGTCATGACGGCGAGCTCTCGCTGTCCTGACCGCCTTCGCCGTCCGGCCCGTGCTTGAGCTTGCCGAGCGCCTCGGCGGCGGCGGAGCCGGCTCCCTCGACGGCTTCGGTGACGTTGAGCTGGACGCTGCGGGAGCCGGCGCGGTCGTCGAAGTCGCCGTGCGCGCCGTGGTCGCTGCCTGGCGCCTGGTCGGCAGGCTGCCAGAGGTTGGCCGGCTGAGCGGGGTCGGCCGGCTCCTTCGTCTGCTGCGAGTCGTAGCCGGTGCGGGCCAGGTAGCGGTCGAGCAGCGGGGCGGCGAACTTCTGGGCCACGATCGTCCCGACCGTGGAGGCGCCGACCCAGTGCTCCTTGCGGTCCGGGTGGTCGGCGGCGAAGGCGATTCCCTGGGCGGCGACTTCCGGCTGGTAGATCGGCGGGACCGGCTGCGCGCGGCGGGGCAGCCGGGACAGCACCCAGGAGAACTGGGGGGTGTTGACGGCGGGCATCTGCACAATGGTGACCCGGACGCGGCTTCCCTCGTGCAGCAGCTCGCAGCGGACCGATTCGGTGAACCCGTTGACGGCGTGCTTGGCGCCGCAGTAGGCGGACTGCAACGGGATCGCCCGGTAGCCGAGCGCGGAGCCGCACTGGATGACCGTGCCGTGGTCGCGGGGCCGCATGCGCGCGAGCGCCGCCATCGTGCCGTGCACGAATCCCAGGTAGCTCACCTCGGTGACCCGGCGGAACTCTTCGGGCTTGATCTCCCAGAACGGGGCGAACACCGAGGTGAAGGCGACGTTCACCCAGACGTCGATGGGACCGAACTCGGTTTCTGCCTGCTCGGCGGCCTGCTCTACGGCGGGGAAGTCGGCCATGTCGGTGGGGATGGCGAGCGCACGGCCGCCTGCCTTCTCCACGTCGGCCGCCGCCGCCCGCAGACCGTCCTCGCCGCGCGCGAGCAGCACGACGTTCGCGCCCCGGCGGCCGAAGAGCCTGGCCGTGGCCCGGCCGATTCCCGCGCTCGCACCGGTGATCACCACTGTCTCGGTCACGTGCCTGCCTCCTGTGTCGCCTCGGCTGTGCCGACTGTCCTACTGCCTGGCATAGACAGTTCCAAACAAGGAAGTAGGAGGCCATGCGTACTGGCGAGAAGGCTCAAGCGGGCGCGGGCGACGTGGGCCGGCCACGCGTACTGCGGGAGTACGCCCTGCTCGCGGACGGCGAGCGCGGTGCCGTCATCGGCCCCGACGGCTCCGTCGTGTGGCTCTGCGTCCCGCGCTGGGAAAGCCCGGCCGTCTTCAGCGGCCTGCTCGGCGGTCCCGGCCACTACACGGTCGCGCCCACGGACCCGTGGCATGTGTGGGGCGGCTACTACGAGAACGGCAGCCTGATCTGGCGCAGCCGGTGGGTCGGCGACAGCAAGATCGAGTGCCGGGAGGCGCTCGCGATGCCCGCCGACCCGCACCGCGCGGTGCTGCTGCGCCGGATCGACGCGATCGACGGGCCGGCCAGGGTCAGCGTGTCGGTCGACATCAGGGGCCGCTACGGGCGCGGCCGCATGACGGGCTTGAAACGGCACGGCGAGACGTGGACCGGGCGCAGCGGCGGCACCTGGTTCCGCTGGTCGGGGGCAGGCCGGGCGCGGCCCGCCGACGGCCTGCTCGGCATGCGGGTGCGGCTGGAGGAGGGCGCGCAGCATGACCTCGTTCTGGAGATCTCCGATCGTGAATTTACCGACGAGGCGCCTGATGCCGGCAAGTTGTGGGCGGCGACAGAAGAAGCGTGGTCGGATGTCGCTCCCGGCTGCGAGGACCTGATCGCGGTTTCCGACGCGCGGCACGCCTACGCGGTGCTGCACGGCCTGACCTCGTCGAGCGGGGCCATGGTGGCGGCCGCCACCACGTCGCTGCCCGAGCGCCTGGAAGGCGCGCGCAACTACGACTACCGCTACGCCTGGATCAGGGACCAGTGCTACGCGGGCCTTGCCGTCGCCGCCCACGGCCCGCACCCGCTGCTCGCCGGCGCCGTCCGGTTTGTCGCGGGGCGGCTGCTCGAGGACGGGCCAGGGCTGATGCCCGCCTACACGGCGGCCGGCCAGCCCGTCGGCGACGAGACGGCGCTGCCGCTGCGCGGCTTCCCCGGCGGTTCCGCACGGGCAGGCAACCGGGTCCGCGGCCAGTTCCAGCTGGACGCGGTGGGTGAGTCGCTGTCGCTGTTCGCGGCCGCCGCGCGGCACGACATGCTTTCCACCGACGACTGGCGCGCGGCGGAAATCGCCGCTGACGTCATCGGGAAGCGCTGGCAGCAACCCGACGCCGGCATCTGGGAACTCGGCGACAGGCACTGGACCCACTCCCGGCTCGCCTGCGTGTCAGGGCTGCGGGCGATCGCGGTCGCGGCGGCCGCCGGGCCGCCTGGCGGGCGCGGTCACCGTGCGGCGGGCCGGTGGAGCGCCCTGGCCGACGCCATCGCGGCCAGCCTCAGCGACAGCGTGCACCCGAGCGGCCGGTGGCAGCGGTCACCAGGCGACGAGCGGGTCGACGCGGCCCTGCTGCTCCCCGTCGTCCGGGGCGGGTTCCCCGCCGACGACCCGCGGAACGCGGCGACCGTTGAGGCGGTACGCCGGGAACTGGCCGCCGACGGGTACGTGTACCGGTTCAGCCACGATGACCGGCCGCTGCACAAGGCCGAGGGGGCCTTCCTGCTCTGCGGGTTCTGGATGGCCCAGGTCGAGCACGCCGGCGGCAACCCGGTCGCGGCGGCCCACTGGTTCGAGCGCAGCCGCAGCGCCTGCGGGCCGGCCGCCCTGTACACCGAGGAGTACGACGTGCACCAGCGCCAGCTCCGTGGCAACCTGCCGCAGGCGTTCGTGCACGCCGGCACGCTCGAGTGCGCGGTGACGCTGTCCCGCGACGTCAGGCTGGGAAGCGCCTGAACCGCCGCCGGCGCGCCGTGCCGTCAGCCGCCCAGCCTGCAGTGCCGTTAGCTGCTCAGCCTCCCGCGCAGGGTGCGCGCGTTTCGCACGGCGTTGGCGTCACCGTCGTTGTTGAAGTAGGCAAGGGTGTCTGCGCCCAGGGCGGCCCATTCCCTGATCCGGTCCGTCCACCAGGACAGGTCGTTGTCGCTGTAGGACCCGCCGTACAGGTGGTCGGCGGGCCCGTGCAGGCGCACGTAGGCGAACGGCGCGGTGAGCCGGAGGATGCACGGAAGCCGCGCGCCGCTCATCACGCAGTAGGCCGCGCTGTGGTGCTCGAGGATCGCGAAGACATCCTCGACGTGCCAGCTCGGGTGACGGAACTCCATCGCGACCGGGATCCACCGCGGGATGGCGCCGAGGAAACCGCCGAGCACCGCGTCGTCGCGCTCGTGTCCCGGTCCGAGCTGGACCAGCAGAACCGCGCGCTTGTCACCAAGCTCGTGCCAGCCGGCCGCGATGCGCTCGATCCAGGCCCCCGGCTCACGCAGCTTGCGGGCGTGGGTGAGCCCGCGCGGCGCCTTGACCGACATGCGGAAACCATCGGGAAGCCGCTCGCGCCAGCCGCGGAATGTCACGGGCCGGGGCCAGCGGTAGAAGCTCGCGTTCAGCTCGACCGTCGGGAACTCCGCCGCGTACCGGGCCAGGCGCTGCCGCGGTGGAAGGCCGGGCGGGTAGAGCTCCGGGGTCCAGTGGTCGTAGCTCCAGCCGGAAGTGCCGATGCTGGCCGCGGCCGCTCACCTCCAGCCTGTTCGCCAGGATTCGTACGTGAGCCCACTGTCCCGGTGGAACTGGCCAAAACACTATCGGCTATTCGGCCGCACTTCGGCCCGGGTAGCCCCCGTCGGGATCCCACATCTCGAACCCGTCTCCGGCGAAGGTATGGACGAAAGTGCACCGGTCGCAGATGAGTGCCGTCCGGGACCTGTTGGCCCACTCCACGTTGAAGAACTCCATGCCGGAGGTGTTCAGCTTGATCTCCCGCTCGCTGAACAGCTGACCGCGACAGGCCAGGCAAAGCAGCGGCGCACGCTCGGAACCCACCGTCACCAGGGCGGCTGACCGGGACATACGACTCCGTCTCATCCAGCTTTGTCATGCTCTCCACCGCGAGGGCGGCTAGGGCAGGACACTGATAACCGGCGAAGGTTTTAGGATCGCTTCCGGTCGCGCACTTCGACCGCGAAGGCGGGCCGGTCGGTGATGAGGACGTCGATTCGCTGGCGCGCTAGCCAGTAACGGATTTCGCGCTCGTTGCTGACCGTCCAGACCATGATCTTCAACTGCTTGGCGCGCAGCTGCGGCAGGACCCCGGAGAGCGCGACCCGGTGATCGATTGCGACCCACTCGGCGCCGGACGCACGCACGCGCGACATCGGCCGCAGGTCGCGGAAGCGGTCCCGCAGCCATACGGCCCGGGGCATCCCGCGCATGCCGCGTCCGATGGACAGTGCGACGGGCACCTCCTCGCCGTCGGGGAACCGCGACCTGATGCCGGCGACGGAAGCGTCTTCCAGCGTGGTGACGATGAATTCGCCGGGACCGAGCACGTCGAGCGCCAGCCGCACCAGCTTTTCCTCGTAGCCTAGTTCTTTCAAGTCCAGGTGACCTTTGGCACGGCCTTTTATCGTGGCGAGGATGTCGGTGACCTTGGGAACTTCGTAGCCAGCCAGGTCGCACAACTGGGGATAACCGACCGTTGACAGCGGTATCCCCTGGTTGGTGCGGGCGTCATGGAAAGCGACCAGCTCCTCGTCCGCGGTGCGGCGAATGTCGAACTCGACGTAATCGGCCTTCGTCGCCAGAGCCTGCCGGCATACCTCGACGGTGTAATTCTCTCCGGGGGCAGAGTGGCGGGCGTGCGCGGAGATCTCCACGCTGGCAATGGTAGCGACCGGCCGCGCGGCAGGCAGCACGCGAGCGAGGCAGCACGCGAGCGAGGCAGGACCAGTGCGGAACAGGCCAGCGAGGACAGGCCAGCGAGGACAGGCCAGCGATGAACGGGCGGTCCGGCGACGCGAAATTCGCGTGCGACACTTGGAAGGGTGATCGACGAGCACTCCGTGCGACAGCCCGGCGGTGGACTGCGGTCATACGTGGCCTGGTTCGTCGGCTACCGGCAAGCCGGTGTCGCACCGGCCGCGCACCGCGGGCTTCCGTCGCCCTGGCTGACGATGATCGTGACGCTCGACGAGCCGCTGGTCATCGCCAGGCACCCGGATCCCCGCCAGCCCGCAAGCGCCCACGACTTCCTGCTGGGCGGCCTGCACACTGCCCCCGCGCTCATCACGCACGACGGCTGCCAGTCAGGGATCCAGCTGGCGCTTACCCCGTTGGGCGCCCGCACCCTGCTCGGAATGCCCGCGGCCGAGCTGGCCGGCGTCGACGTGGAGGCGTCCGCCGTGCTGGGGCGGCTGGCGGACGAGGTCAGAGAGCGGGTGCTGGCCGCGCCTGACTGGGCCAGCCGGTTTGACGTGCTCGAGGATTTCCTGGCCGGCCGGGTGCGGGCCGCGCAGGCGCCTGGCATTCCCGGGCCCAGGCCTGAGGTCAGCTACGCGTGGGACCGGCTGCGGCGCTCCGGCGGCGCGGTCAGCGTCGCCGACCTGGCCGCCGAGACCGGCTGGTCGGCCAGGCACCTCGGCGAGCAGTTCCGGGCCGAGACCGGGCTGTCGCCGAAGGCCGGGGCACGGGTGGTCAGGTTCGACCGGGCGCGGCGGCTGATGCTGCGGCGGCAGGCCGCAGGCGGCCGGGTCATGCTGGCTCGGCTCGCGACGGAGTGCGGCTACTACGACCAGGCGCACCTGGCCCGCGACTTCCGCGACCTGGCCGGCTGCCCGCCGAGCGCGCTGCTGGCGGAAGAGCTCCGAAACGTCCAAGCCGTGCTGCGGGGCGACTGGGAATGATGGGGTCATGAGCGAAAACAAGACACCGCCACCGCCCAACGTGTGGCCCTCGCTGCGCGCCAGCGACGCCCACGGGCTGATCAAGTTCCTGACCGAGGCACTCGGCTTCGAGGCGACCGTCGTCTACGACGACGGCGACACCGTCCACCACGCCGAGCTCGCCTGGCCGCCAGGCGGCGGCATCATGCTCGGTTCGGTCAAGCCCGGTGACCCGCACCCGGTGTGCGAGCCCGGCAACTTCAGCGCCTACGTGGTCACCGGTGACCCGGACGCGCTGCACGCCCGCGCGGTCGCGCACGGGGCCAAGGTCACGATGGAGTTGTGCGACACCGACTACGGCTCACGGGACTTCGCGATCGAAGATCCCGAGGGCAACCACTGGTCGTTCGGCACCTACGCGGGGGCGCCCCGCTAGGCAGCTGTACCGGGACCCTCGGCGGCGGCATCGGGCGCCATACCGGGATCGCCCGGCGCCGGCCGGGATCCTGCTTTCCCGGCCCCGCCTTGCGCGGCCCCGCCTTGCGCGGCCTCGCCGAAGCTGACGCTGATGGTCTCGGAGCTCTTGTGCTGCTCGGTGGTGACGTACGAGGTGTAGGCGCGCACGTCGCCGGGGGTGAGATCGGCGCTGTCGGTGAACGGGGCCAGCAGGCTTCGCGGCCACATATGCCGGGCGCGCACCGCGTTGAACTCGGCGCAGAGAATCACCGTGGCCGATCCGACGTAGATCCAGGCGAGCAGGCCGAGCACGACCGCGAACAGGCCGTACGTGGCGGTGGCGCCCTTGAGTTCCTGCCCGAGCAGCAGGGTGCCCGCCAGCTGCAGGCCCTGCCAGGTCACGGCGGCGGCGACGGCGCCCGCGCGGATCTCCTTCACGGTGACGTGCGGGGCGGTCAAGACCCGGAACGCCACCGTGAACAGGGTAATGTTCAGCACGATGGCGACCGAGGCGGCGGCCGCTCGCACGCTAATTGTGAGCACGACGCCGTAGGAGTCGGCAGCCGAGCCCAGCGCGGACAGCACGGTGGTGATGATCACGCTGCCGCCGCCGGCCGCCAGCAGCAGCAGGCTGCGCAAGCGGGCCCTGATCGGGTTCGGACGGGCGTTGCGCGGTACGCCCCAGATCTTGTTCAGCGCGTTCTGGGTCGCCTGGACGATGCCGAGTCCGCCGTACAGGCAGCCGATCACGCCGACGACCAGGCCGGGAAAGCTGCCGTGGAAGGAGCGGACGTTCTTGGCGATCTCGCCGCCGATGACCGGGAACTGGGCGAGCGCGGAGTCCAGCACCTCGCGCTGGAAGTGCTGGCTGTCGTGCAGCGCGTAGCCGAGGAACGTGGTCACGAGCAGCAGCAGCGGAAACAGCGATACAACGCCGTAGTAGGTGATCTGCGCGGCCAGGTAGCTGCCCTGGTCGTCGAAGAACTTGTAGATCACCGCCAGCGACATCCCGGCCCAGCGGTGCCGCCGCTGGTAGGCGTCAACCCGGCTGATCATGCCCATTCCGGCTCCTCGATGCCCGGGTCTTCCCCTGCTCTGATGTCCGCGGCCCTGCGCCGTTTCCGTGGTCCTGCGCCGTTCGGTGGTCGTGCGCCGTTCGGTGGTCCTGCGCCGTTTCCGTGGCGAGGTCGACTACCCCGCCTGCGGCGCCCGAATACCTCGGGTTCGCAGCGATCGCGTCGCCTGTCCCTCGTGTCACACGATATAGCCGGCCGGCCGCATTCCCGCCGGTTACGGGCGGATATGGGGCCAGCGGGGCGCCTCATCGGCCCGCCGGGAGCAGGCCGACGAAGCGCCTGCGCGGCCCGTCGGGCCGCACCCCGCATCCTTACCCTTCGCCAGAACGAGCTTGCCGAACGGGAACCCGCCGGTTAGCATTACTAAATCGATTTGCTAGAACGATCTAGTAAGCCGGTAACGTCCCGGCCCGGGCCGGCCGGGTCCGGCCGCTTCCCGTGAGCATCTTCAGCACCGCCCGTTCGGCGTCGCCCTTCGTTGCGACGTCACCGAACTCCGTGCTGCGGCCCAGGTCGGCCAGCACCGGCGCGATCGTGGTGCCCTCCTCGTAGAGGGCGATGACGCGCGGGTCGATGTAAGAGGCGCGCGCGACCGCGGGGGTGTTCCCGAGATACCCGGACACCTCCTTGACCACCCGGGCGACCGCGCGCTTGCGGGCCGCCGCCGATTCCGTCGCCGCGGGCTCCGACACGGCCAGGCCCACCGCGGCCAGGACGGTGGCGTGCCAGGTGCGGAAGTCCTTGGCGGTGAAGTCGCCGCCTGACAGCTCCCGCAGGTAGTCGTTGATGTCACCCGCGGTGACGTTGTGCCAGCGCGGGCCGCTGCGGTACACGAGCAGGTCGGGGATGCCGCCGGCCCGGCGCCGCTTGAGCCCGCGCACCACCGCGCACACCTGCTCGTCAGCCACCGCGTGCTCGCGGTGCTTGCCGCTCTTCCCGGTGTACTCGAAGCTCAGCTCACACTTCCCGCACGTCACATGCTCGCGGCGAATCGTGGCGAGACCGAACGACCCGTTCTCGGCCGCGTACTCCTCACCACCAGGACGAAAAAACCCAAGATCGATCAGCCGAACGGAAGCGGCCAGCACCCGGTCCCTCGACAGTCCCTCCCCGGCCAGGTGACGCTCGACCACGGCGCGCACCCGCGGCAGCACCCGGCCGAATTCCATCACCCGGTCGAACTTCTCCCGGTCGCGCCGCTCCCGCCACAAGGGGTGGTACAGGTACTGGCGGCGCCCCGCCGCGTCGGTGCCGAGCGCCTGGATGTGGCCGTGCGACTGCGGGCAGATCCACACGTCTTCCCAGGCCGGCGGGATCACCAGCGCCTTGATCCGGGCCACCGCCCGCTCGTCGGCCAGCGGTTTCCCGTCGGTTCCCAGATACTGGAAACCGCGTCCGCGCCGTCGCCGCCGGAAGCCCGCGCCGGTCAGGTCGGACTGCAAGAGCCGCACCCCCGGCTTGGTCTGCGTCAGCGCCGGCGTGGCGGGCCCGGCCTTGGCCAGCGCGGCGTCAGAGGGAACGGTCTCCGCCAGCCCGGGATGCGTCGTCACCTGGTCACCCACCCCACGTCGCTCCACCACGCCCATCCGCCCCATAGTCCCCGCCGCATCGCCCTAGTCACGTCCCTCACGTAGCGTCACTCCGGGCACTTGGGTCCGGCCACACGGTCCTCGTCGCGTCAGACGCGGCCACGGAAAGATCTTGGAAACTTTTTCGCAAATAGCACATAAGAATTACCAATCAGAAAAAAGTTTCCACGCTTAGCGCTGACCCGGCGGGGCTCGCGGTAAGTGTGCGGGACACGTTCCTAGCGGGGCTGCCGGTGCTGGACGTCGGCGGGCACAGCGTCGGCGGACACCGTATCGGCCGGCGCCGTTTCGGGCGACGCCGTGTCGGCGGACGCAGCGTCGGCGGGCACTGCAGCCTCGGCGGACACCGTGTCGTCGGCGGTCACTGTGCCGGCGGCCGAGTCGTCGGCGGCCCGGGCGTCGCCCGGCGCGGCTCCATTGGCAGCGCGGCGTGCGTGCCTGCCACGGGCGTCGCCTCCCGTCTCGTCAGGCACCGCATCGTCGGCGATATCGTCGTCGGCCGGACGCCGCGGGTGCGCGCGCCGGGCGTCGGCCGCGGCCTCGTCAACGGCGTCGTCGCCGAAGCCGACGCCGATCGCCTGGTCCTCGCGCCGCTTTTCCTGGTGCACCAGGGAGGCGAGCACCTGGTGGTCGGCTTCGGTCGGGTCGAGGCCAAGCGGCAGGGCCCGCGGGTAGAGACCGCGAGCTAGGACCGGGTTCAGCTCCGCCGCGTACATGCTCAGCTTGGCCAGCAGCAGCAGCACCACGACGATGCCGATGACGGCGCCGAACGTGCCGTAGGTCTCCGAGGCGTTGTTCACCTGGTGGGCGAGCAGCCCGGTGCCGACGGTGAGCAGCGCGGTGAAAGCGACCGCGCCGGCGATGGCACCGGGAATGAACCCGCGCGGGCCGATCACCTTGGCCGTCAGCAGGGTGAAGGCGGCGAAGTAGAACCCGAAGTTGAGCACGAGCAGGCCGGCTACGACCGGCACCCTGATCAGGTAATTGCTGGTGCCGGCGCTGACGTAGGTGGCGACCACGGAGTTGATCAGGAACGCGCCGCCGATGGTGATCAGCGCGGCGATGCTGCGGCCCAGCCGGGGCAGGAAGCCGGTGCGCTGGTCCTGCGGGATATTCCACACGGTGGCCATCGCCAGTTGCGCCGTCTGGGTCACGCCCTGCGCGCCGTAGAGCAGTCCGACCAACCCGACGACCAGGCCGAACGGGTTGCCGTGGAGGTTGCTGTCCTGGGGATTGTTCTGCGGGAAGCTCTGGCCGATCACGGGAAAATTGTGCAGCGCGTTGGTGATGCCGGTACCAAGCGAGTCCGCGCCGATGTACCCGAACACCGTCACGACGACCAGCAGCAGCGGGATGATCGCGGTGAACCCGTACCAGGCCAGGGAGACCACGACCAGGTTGGCGTTGTCGTCGCCGAATTTCTTCTGCACCGCGTACGGGACGCCCAGCCAGCGGTAACGGCGCTGAAAGCCGTCGACCGCGCCCATTACCTTCCGCACCGGATCCATTGGGCTCATCGCGGGCTCCCCCCTGCCATGGTTAGACGACCCCCGCCCTGGCGGCCGCGGTTCGCGGCCTTTCGGCGGCTTTCGCCCCTGTAATAGTCACTGGCTCGCTGTTACCCCGGGCCTTGAGAGATATTCGGGCCGTCGCGCCGATATACCGCGCTGGTTTGCTGCGACGCCGTTACGAACGGTGGCGACCGGGTAGAGCGCCGCCTCATCAAGGGATTTCCCATGGAGGGGAGGACGATCTTATGACGGAGACGGTAAACGGCACCCCGGTGCCCGGTCCCCGCGAACATTCTGCCGCGGACTTGGTCAAGCAGGTGACCGAGCAGGCGTCGGTGCTCGTGCGCGATGAGCTCAAGCTCGCGCAACTGGAGATGACGCGGAAGGGTAAGCAGGCGGGGATAGGCGCGGGCATGCTCGGCGGGGGCGGACTGATCGCCCTGTACGGCGTCGCCTGCCTGATCGCGTGCGCGATCATCGGGCTCAGCCACGTTATCCAGCCCTGGCTCGCCGCACTCGCAGTCGGAGCGGCGCTGCTGGCCGTGGCCGGGATCGCCGCGCTGCTCGGCAAGGGGCGGCTTAGCCGGGCCACGCCGCCGGTGCCCGAGGAGACCGTAAGCAGCGTCAAGACCGACGTCGCGGAAATCAAGGAGAGGGCGCACCGATGACAGCCAGCCAGGTCCCGTCCCAGTCGCCGCCAGATGACGTGCAGGAGCTGGAGAAGGAGATCGCCGTGACTAGGGAGCGCCTGGGGGAGGCGGTTGAGGAACTAGTCGCCAAGTTCGACGTGAAAAGCCAAGCCCGGGCCCAGGCCGCGCGCATCACCGGTCAGGTCACCGAGGCCGCCCAGCGGGCTCGCGGTCAGGCCGCCGCTCAGGCGGCCAAGGTTCGCGGCCAGCTCGCCGCGCAGTCGGGCAAGGCCCGCGGCCAGCTCGCGGCCGAGTCCGGCAAGGTGCGTGGCGAGCTCGCGGACACCACGGCAACGGCACGGGAGCAGGCCAATTCCGCTGCTCAGGGTGCGCAGCGATCGGGTCGGCACGCGGCGGCAACCGGCGCGACGCTCGTCAGGCAGCGACGGGTTCAGGTCGCGGCCGGGGCCGGGCTCCTGATCGCCGCGCTGCTGGCGGTGCTGCTGCGGAGGAAGCGGTGAACAAGGGCCTCTACAAGCTGCTGAGCCTGGCCACCAGCATTGTCGGCGGGATCGTGGCCGGCGCCATCTTCAAGCGGCTGTGGAAGGTCACCGCGGGCGAGGACGAGACGCCGACCGCCACCGACGAACGGCGCGGCTGGCCGGAGATCCTGGTAGCCGCCGGGCTCCAGGGAGCGATCTTCGCCGTGGTCCAGGCCGCTATCGAGCGCGGTACCGCCGAGGGCACCCGCAAGCTAACCGGCACCTGGCCGGGCGACGACGTCGAGGCGGAAGCCCAGCCCGAGCACGCCCGTGACTGAGCCCGGGCATGCCCAAGCCTGAACCCGGGCACGCCCGCGACTGAGCCCGGGCACGCCCAAACAACGGCCCTACCCGCCATCGTGGTCGCGATACGCCCTGATAACAGCAAGAAGCGCGGGGCGCAACCCCCGCAACCGCTAGTCGCGAGACTGAAGGGCTGGAGCGGCAACGGGGGCGGGGCGGGCCGCTGGGTTAGCTGGCCTGCAGGATGTCGCTGGCCGGCTCCGGGTCGCCCACGCTGGTGGAGGAAGTGGCGCGGCGGATGAACTCCCGGCCCTCCGGCCACAGGGCGGTGTGCTGGTCGCCGCTGCCGCCCGGGTCGTACTGGATGTAAGTGACCTGGTCGATGTCGACCGCGAACAGGTGGAACCGCCCAGGGGTCGGGTTCCAGCCCAGGTTGGCCGACACCGCGTCCGCGTAGCGTCGGTGTACCGACGGGTCCTCCTCGGTACGCACGGTGCCGCGGATCTTGAACTCTCCCTCGGCCCCGTCGCGGCCGGTGATCACGCTGTGCACCAGGATGCGCGGGTCACGCAGCAGGTCGCGGGCCTTGGTTGACTGCCACAGCATGGAGAGCCACAGCTCGCCGTCGAGCAGGTAGGGCTCGACGGGGCTGAGCCGGGGGGTGCCGTCGCGCCTGATTGTCCCCACCAGCACGACGCCGGGACCGAGTAGCTTCTCCTTGCCAAGCTCGGCTAGCCGGGGCTGGGCCTCTTCGAGATCTGACCAGTGCATGGTTCCTCCGCTCAGGCCGGTGGATTGCCGTTGTTCCGGTCTATCACCGGGTACCGACAAAACCACCGGCCTGGCGGGGCCAGCCTGGCGGGGCTGACCGTCAGTGAAACCGGCTACGAGGCCGGCTTGGTCAGGTCGTAGACGGTGCTGCCGCCGACGGTCTGCGCCGTGTAGTGCGCTGCCACCCACGAGCTGATCGCGGAGGACACCGAGCTGCCGCCGAAGCTGTTCGCGCCCTGCCCGACGTAGTAGTGAATCTCGTGCGCGGCCACCATGGACTCGAACTGGGCGAGCGTCGGAGAGGGGTCAGACCCGTTGAAGCCGCCGATCGCGACGACCGCGAGGCCGCCGGTGGCCAGCTCGATGGGAGCCGCCTCCTGGGTTCCCTCGGTGGCGGCGATCCACCGGTACTTCGAGGAGTCCGTCTCAATCAGCTTGATGAGCGCACTGCTCACCGTCGTGCTGCCGGAAAGCCCGCCACCGCCGTTGAAGCCGCCGCCCGCGCCGCCCGCGCGTCCGGTGCCCCCAGCGCCGCCGAAGCCGCCCTGCGTTCCGCCGGCGCCCCGCCGCCGGAATCCAGGCGTGTTCCCGGTCCCTGTCCCGGTGCCGTTGCCGGCCGCCGGGGAGCCCGTCCCGTTGCCGGTCCCGTTCCCCGTGCCGGTCCCGGTCCCGTTCCCCGTCCCGGTCCCGGTCCCAGTCCCGTTCCCCGTGCCGGCGAAGCCGCCGCCACCGAAGCCCCCGCCGCCGTTACCGCCCGTCCCCGTCCGCGCGCCGCCGGCGCCCGCGAAGCCGCGCCCGGCACCGCCGCCAGGCCCGCCCGCACCGCCGAACGCGCCGGTCACCGTCGGCCCGGCGCTCGGGATCGACCCGGTGTGGGTGGAGTTCACCGTGTCCAGGGTGTACGCGAGCGGCCCGGCCAGCCCCGCGACAAGCGCGGCCCCGGTCGCTACCGCCCCCGCCGCCGTCATGCTCCAGGCAGGCAGCCTCCAGGCAGGCATCCTGCGCGCGGCCGGGCCCTGCCCGACCACATCTTCCAGTCCGGCCGCATCGAGTCCGGCCGCATCCTGCCCATCCAAATCCTGCCCATCCAAATCCAGCCCGGCCGCACCCGGCCCGGCTAGCCGCTGCTCCCTGGCGACGACCGCGGCGGCGGCCAGCGCCAGCACCGCGACGCCCCCGGCCAGCAGCACCACCCAGCGCAGCCACGGCAGCCAGGACGGCGTCCGGTCAAGCAGCTCGTAGGACCACCAGGCGGTGACGCCGACCGCGACCGCGGCGGTGACCCGTCCGGCCACGCTCACCCGCGCCTGCCACAGCGCGGTCGCGCCCACCCCGACAAGCGCGCCGATGGCGGGCCCGAGCGCCACCATGTAGTAGGGGTGGATGATGCCCTGCATAAAGCTGAACACCAGCCCGGTGACCAGCAGCCAGCCGCCCCAGATGGCGGCGAACGCACGCATACGGGCCGCCGGACCAGAAACCCTCGCCGCCGTCCCCGGTCCCCGCCCGCCGCGCGCACGGCCAAAGCTCACACGGCCCAGGCTCACACGGCCCAGGCTCACACGGCCAAAGCCCGCAGGCCCGCCGGGCAGAGCGCCGGCCTCCCCGGTGTCCGCCAGAACCGCCGGGGAGGCCGCCGCCCGGGTCCGCCGCGGCCGCACGACCCACAGCAGCGCCGCCAGGGCGATCAGCGCGGCCGGTATCAGCCAGCTCACCTGCCCGCCGAACTCGGACTGAAACAGCCGGAAGATGCCGGTCGAGCCGCCGAAGTTGCCGCCGCCGCCCGCACCGCCCACGGAGCTGCCGTTGAAGCCGATCGACCCGGTCTCGGTGCCGTCGAGGCGGCCGAGCCCGTTGTAGCCGAGCGTCAGCTCAAGGATGTTGTTGTTGGTCGACCCGCCGAAGTAGGGGCGGGAGCCCGCCGGCCACAGCTGGGCGGCCGCCACCCACCAGCCGGCCCCGACGATCACCGCGACCCCGCCCGCGAGGACGTGCCAGATCCGCCGCGGCAGCCGCACAGGGGCGGCGACCAGGTAGGCGAGCGCGAACCCTGGCAGTACCAGGAACGCCTGCAGCATCTTGGCCAGGAACGCGAACCCGAGCAGCAGCCCGGCGACGACCAGCCACCGCGCCGCGCCGCGCGGCCGCTCGACTGAGCGCTGCACGCAGTAGGCCGACGCGACCATCAGCAGGGTGAGCAGGGCATCGGGGTTGTTGAAGCGGAAGATCAGCGCGGCCGCCGGCGTCAGCGCGAACACCGCGCCCGCCGCAACCGCCGCGCCGGGGCCGAACCAGCGCTTGACCGCGACGTACAGCAGCCACACGGCGCCCATGCCCTCGAGCGCCTGCGGGACGAGCAGCGTCCAGGAGGAGAATCCGAAGACCCGGGCGAAGATCTCGTCCATCCACAGCGACGCGGGCGTCTTGTCGACCGTGATGAAGTTCGACGCGTCGAACGAGCCGAAGAAGAACGCCTTCCAGGACTTCGTCCCTGCCTGCACCGCGGCCGCGTAGAAGTCGTTCGCGTAGCCGTTCCTGCTCAGGTTGAACAGGTACAGCAGGGCGGTGACGGCGAGCAGCGCCAGCAGCGCGGGCCGCGCCCATGCGGGGTCGCGTGACGGTCCCCGCCACAGGCCGCGCAGGCGTGACGGCACCCCGCGCCCGGCATCCCCGGCATATGAAGGCGGACTGACGGCGGTGGCACTCACGGCCCCTCCTCGCTGGCGCTCGTCAGGCCCGTTCGCATGCACGCAGTGTTTACTAGTTCGCTCGCAAGCTCGCTCACGGCCCCTCCTTGCTGGCGCTCGTCAGGCCCGTTCGCATACGCGCAGTGCTTACCGGCTCGCTCGCAAGCTCGCTCACGAGGCGCTCAGCGCGGGGTCGCGCGCGGGGCGCCCGCCGCCGAGCGGCGGTATTTTCAGCGCGCCCGTCCACAGCCCGTACCTGAGCCGCCAGATCCCCCGCAGATCGGCCAGCACGGTACGGAAGATCTTGACCCGTGAGTCGTCTGAGTCGGTCCAGTGCACGGGAACCTCGTGGATCCGCAGGCCGCACCGCTCGGCTAGCACCAGCAGCTCGGTGTCGAAGAACCAGGACCGGTCCTCGACCAGCGGCAGCAGCTCCTGGGCGACGTCGGCCCGGAGCGCCTTGAAGCCGCACTGGGCGTCGGAGAACCCGACCCCGAGGGTGGCCCGCAGCAGCAGGTTGTAGCCCCGCGAGATGGCCTCGCGCTTCAGGCCGCGCACCACCCGCGCCCCCGGCGCCAGCCGGGTGCCGATGGCCACGTCGCTGGTCCCGGCGAGCAGGGACGCGACCAGCGCGGGCAGCGCCTTCAGGTCGGTGGACAGGTCCACGTCCATGTACGCGACGACCTCGGCGTCGCTGGCCGACCAGACGCTGTGCAGCGCCCGCCCGCGCCCTGGCAGGTCCAGGTGCACAGCGCGGACGCGCCCGGGGTTGGCGATGACCAGTTCCTGTGCGAGCGACCAGGTGCCGTCGGTGGAGCCGTTGTCGGCGACCGTGACCTGCCACGCGTAGGGGAAGTCCGCCCGCAGGTACTCGAGTAGACGGGTCACGTGGTCACTGAGCTCCCGCTGCTCGTTCTTCACCGGGATGACGATCTCCACGAGGGGCATTTCGGAGACCGCGGGGGTGTCGCTCATACCGCCGAGTATGCGAACTTGTTATTAGCGCCGGCTGCGCCGGAGTTGAGAGAAAGCTCAGGACCGGCTGAGGCGGCGGCCGCCGGCGGCTAGCCCGCGCCTGGACGCTTCTTCGCCGCCGCGGCCCGGCCCGGCGCTGCCGCGACCCGGCCCGGCGCCTCCGCGAGCGCCTCGGCCAGCACCGTGACCAGCTGTTCGGCGTGCTCGCGGCCGAAGGGAAGGGGCGGGCGGACCTTGAGCACGCTGCCCTGCGGGCCGGTGGCGCTGATCAGCACCTGGCGGTCCCGCATCCCGTTCACCACCGCGGCCGCCAGCTCGCCTGACGGCGCCCCGGTGGCGGGGTCGATGACATCGGCGCCCAGGTAGAGGCCCGCGCCGCGGACACCGCCGAGCAGCGGGCTGCCCGCCGCCAGGCGGGTGACCGCGTCCCGCAGGTAACCGCCGGTGGCGACGGCGTTCGCGGGCAGCCCCTCCGCGTCGATCACGTCGAGTACGGCTGAGGCGGCGGCGACGCAGACCGGGTTGCCGCCGAAGGTGTTGAAGTACCGCGTGGCGCGGCCGAACTCCTCGAGGACGTCGCGCCTGGCCGCGATCCCGGCGATCGGCAGCCCGTTGCCCATCGGCTTGCCCATCGTCACGATGTCGGGCGCGAGGCCGTGACGCTGGTACCCCCACATGTGCGTGCCGGTGCGCCAGAACCCGGCCTGCACCTCGTCGGCGATGTACACCCCCCCGGCCGCCCGCACCAGGTCGGCGGCCGGGGTGAGGAAGCCGGGCGGGTCGGTCAGCACGCCGTCGGAGGAGAACACCGAGTCGGCCAGGAACGCCGCCAGCCGCACCCCGTGCCGCGCGAGGTCGGCGATGGCCCAGGACACCGCGGCGGTGAAGTTCACCCCGGCGGCGGGCGCGGGAACGGCGCGGACGTGCGCGCCGAGCGGGACGTTGGGCCCGAGGCTGGGGGAGACCTCGGCCGCCGCGGCGGTGACCCCGTGGTAGGCGTTGGCGGTCACGATGATCCCGGTGCCGCCGGTGTACTGCCTGGCGATCCGCAGCGCCAGGTCCACCGCCTCGCTCCCGCTGCAGGTGAACATCGCGTGCGCGGGGGCGCCCAGGGTGTGCGTGGCCAGCAGCCGCTCGGCGTAGCGGACCACCCCGTCGGTCAGGTACCTGGTGTGCGTGTTGAGCGTCGCCAGTTGCCGGCCCACCATCTCGGTGACGTGCGGGTGCGAGTGGCCGACCGACGGCACGTTGTTGTACGCGTCCAGGTAGGCGGCGCCGGCGGCGTCGTAGAGGAACACACCGGAACCGCGGGTGAACTCCACCGGCCGCTCGTAGAACAGCCGGTACGCGCCGCCGAGGGCGGCCTCCCGCCGCGCGATGAGCTCCCGGGCCGGCGACGGCAGCTCGGCCGTCCGCGCGCCGTCGAAGCCGTTGACCATCACCGGCGCTGATTCAGTCACAGCTTCGGCCACCGATCCACCTCACATCCCGCAGGCCGTCCGCAAGCGGCCGGCGACTTCGTCCGGTGCGAGCCGCCGCAGGGCCTCGAACTGCCCGATGGCCTGCGGTGTCCGCCGTAGCAGGTATCCCCTGTTAGCGGGCTCGCGTATCGCGTTCCACCGCGAGACGATGATTCGCGTCGCCACCCGGGCCAGGATGAACTCGCCCACCAGGTCCAGTTCGCCCGGGCTGAGCGGGTCGGCCGCGTGATAGCCGGCCACCACGTCGAGCGCGGGGGCGAGCGGATCGGCCCCGTGGCCGAGCTGGTAGCAGGCCGCGATCCCGACGTCCATCGCCACCGGCCCGCTCAGCGCGTCGCCGAAGTCGAGGATGCCGGTGACCCGGGTCCCGTCGGCGAGCAGGTTCTCGCCGTGGAAGTCGGCGTGGATGACCTGCGACCGGGCGGTGCCCAGCCGGGGCGCGACCTCGGCGCCGAAGCGGCTGAGGCAGCCGGACAGGGCCGCCCGCAGCGCGTCGTCAAGCGTCAGTTCCGCCAGCAGGGGCTCAAGCGCGCCAAAACGCTGCAGGTCCCACTGGTGCGTGCGGCTGGCGCCCGGATGGCTGAACCCGCGCAGCGCCCGGTTGAGCCGGCCGAGCACGGAGCCAAGGTCGCGCCGCAGTCCGGTGGTGCTGCCGTCCCGCCCGAGCAAGCCGCCGTCGAGCCATGAGGTCATCCGAACGAGGCGCGGCTGACCGCTGTCCACCCATCGCACCTCTGGCCGTCCGTCGAGCGCGAAAATCACCCGCTGCACCGGCAGGCGCGGCGCGGCCGACGCGAGATGCAGCAAGATGGCCGTTTCCAGCGACACCCCGCCGTGGGCCGCGTGCCCGGCGGGCGGCCGCGGCGGCCGGGTCGCGCCGATCTTCAGCAGCCAGGACGACCCGTCGGCGGCGGTCAGCCGGAACGTGTCGTCGAACTCAGCTGCCAGCCGCTGCGCGGTCCCGTCGATCCCGTAATACTGGAGTGCGGTCTGGGCGGCCTGGTCAGCGGAAACACGGTCATGGTCGGGGGAGACTCCGGACAGGGCAGGCACCGGATCATCGTATGCCGCGTTAAATCAACATCGGTCAATGATTTCCGCGCGGTAAACCGCGTTGTGAGGCGGGCCACGTCGATCTGGTGGTTCGGACGCGTCAGGGCGGGTAACTGGGGCACGTGACCAAATCCCCCGGTGAAGCGGCCCACGGCGCGGGCTCGAACGACCGGCCCGTGATCGCGGTGGCCAACCGGCTGCCCGTCCAGCGGGGCGAAGACGGCTGGGAACTGTCACCTGGAGGCCTGGTCACCGCGATGCGCCCGGTGATGGCCACCCACCCGGGCGCCTGGGTCGGCTGGGACGGCGGCACCAGGGGCATGCCGGAGACGCTGCCCGACATGGATGTCCGGCTGCTGCCCATCGCGCTGTCGGCCGCCGAGGTCCGCGACTACTACCGGGGTTTCTCCAACGCGACCATGTGGCCGCTGCTGCACAACGCGATCGAGAAGCCCCGCTTCGAACGTTCCTGGTGGCGTGCCTACCAGGAGGTCAACCGGACGTTCGCCGAGAAGACGGTGACCGCGCTCGACGAGCGGCCCGACGCGATCGCCTGGATCCACGACTACCAGCTGATGCTGGTGCCACAGCTGATCCGCAACCGCCGCGACGACGCCGCGATCGGATTCTTCCTGCACGTGCCGTGGCCGTCGCCTGACATCTTCGCCCGGCTGCCGTGGCGCGAGCAGATCCTGTGGGGCCTGCTCGGCGCCGACGTGGTCGCGTTCCACACCGACCAGTACCGCGGCAACTTCCTCCGGTCCTGCGCGCGCCAGCTGGGCGACTCAGGCCTCAAGGTACGCGGCTCGACGATCGTGCTGCCTGACGGCCGGGTGGTGGCGACCGCCACGGCGCCGATTTCCATCGACGCGCGGGAGTTCGCCGCGCTGGCCGACGAACCCGAGGTCAAGGCCGGCGTGCAGGCGCTCGAGGAGCAGTTCGCCGGCAAGACCGTGCTGCTCGGCGTCGACCGGCTCGACTACACCAAGGGCATCGTCGAGCGGCTGCTGGCGGTCGAGATGCTGCTTGAGCGCAACCCGGAGCTGCGCAGCACCGTCTCGTTCCTGCAGATCGCGGTGCCCAGCCGGGACGAGGTCCGCGAGTACCGCACGCTGCGCAGCTCGGTCGAGCAGCACGTCGGGCGGATCAACGGCATCTTCACCAGGCCGGGCAACGACGTGCCGGTGCACTACCTGTACCGGGGGCTGAAGCAGAAGCAGCTCGCGAGCTATTACGCGTTCGCCGACGCGCTGCTTGTCACGCCGCTGATCGACGGGATGAACCTGGTCTGCAAGGAGTACGTCACCGTGCAGGACGCCACCGGCGGGTCCGGGGTGCTCGTGCTGAGCGAGTTCACCGGCGCCGCGGTCGAGCTGACGCAGGCGGTGCTGTGCAACCCGTTCGACGTCGAAGGGCTCTCGTACCGGATCGAGCAGTCGCTCGGCCTGGCCCAGAAGACCCGCCGCCGTGCCATCGAGAAGATGGCGGCGCAGGTCCGCACCCACGACGTCTTCCACTGGGTGTCGAGCCAGCTGGACGAGATCGCCGCCAAGGGCGACGCGGCCAGCTGACTCCCGACACCGCCTGCGGCGCGCCGCTCAGACGGAAGCCTCGCTGGCGCTCGGCGTCCGCGTTCGCGGACGCACAGTGCTTACTGGTTCGCTCGCACGCTCGCTCGTTCGGAAGCCTCGCTGGCGCTCGGTGTCCGCGTTCGCGGACGCGCAGTGCTTACTGACTCGCTCGCACGCTCGCTCATACCGTCGAGCGCCAGCCCTCGTGGTAGCTCTCCTGCACGACCCGGGAGTACGGGGCGGGAGACACCACCGCGCGCACTTCGAACTGCTCGTGCGGCTGCACCGTGGTCTTGCGCGAGCCGCCGTTCGGCTCGCCCCAGATGACCTTCACCTCCGCGCCGACCGGCACGTCCGGGTCGACCGTGGCCAGCGACAGCCCAGCCCGCTCGTTGGCGGAGTAGCCGGTGAACATCGACAGGCCGACGATCTTCCCGCTGGCGTCGACTACGGAGTCGAAGTTGGACGAGCCGTAGTTCGCGTTCGGCAGGTCGAAGAACTGGTAACCGGGCCCGTCGCCGAGCGGTGAGGTGAGCAGCTTGCCCAGGTCCTCGGCGTTCCAGGCGAGCGTCACCTTGCGCCGCTGCGCGGCGCCGTCGAGGGCCTCGAGCGCGGAGCGCCCGATGAAGTCGTGGTCGAACTTCACGAAACCGCCGTAGCCGAGCTCCCACGGGTTCGTGTAGTAGTCCTCGATCCTGTCGCTCACGAACGAGCCCGCGATCGCGTTGCTCGCCTCGTAGGAGTCCGCGCCCAGCCACTCGCGGTACCCCTGCAGCTCGGGGGAGGTGTAGATAGCGGGCAGCGGCGACGGGATCCAGCCCGACTCCAGGGTGTTGCACGAGTAGGCGCGCGCACCGCACGGCTCGAGACCGAACTCCGCGCCCGCTTCGAGGACCGTGTCCCTGATCTTGTCGTAGGACTCGTACGGGCCCCAGATCTCCAGGCCGGGCGCGCCCGCCATGCCGTGCCGCAGCGTGCGGACCTTCTCGCCGCCGATGTTCATCCAGCCCATACGGAAGAACCTGACCTGCTCAAGCGGCTCGCCGTTGAGCTTCTCGATCACCGGCCAGGCGTTCGGCCCCTGGATCTGGAACCGCCAGAGCTTGCGCGTCACCGCCTTGCCGTAGGGCCGGGACGGCGACCGCGGGTCGAGCACCATGTCGACGTTGTAACCGTTCGAGCCCTTGTAGAGCAGCCAGTTGGCCACCGGCGCGCGCCCGACGAAGGTAAATTCTTCCTCAGCTTCGCGGAACAGGATGCCGTCGCCGATCACCCCGCCTTCCGGCGAGACCGGGACGAACTGCTTGGCCGTGTCGACCGGGAACTTCGCGGTGGAGTTGATTCCGGTGTCGGTGATCAGCTTCAGCGCGTCCGGGCCGGAGATGAAGATGTTGTGCATGTGGTGCGACTGGTCATACAGAACAGCGGTCTCCCGCCACGCGATCACCTCGCGCCGGAAGTTGGTGAACTCGGACGGTACGACCGGGTAGATGTACGCGCCAAGCGGGGAATTGCGCAGCAGCTCGACCGTGTTCCCCGCGCTGTCGAGCAGCTCCTGCAGGTTCTTCTTACTCATTTGTCACCTGTTCTGCTACGGCCTCGGCTTCTCATGCGGTCCACATGCTAGCTCTCGGTTCTGTGCGGCGTAATGCCCGCTATCGGCACGCTTGGACGGCTCTCTTGTGGTCTGGAAACAAAAGCAGGAATCAGCCGGCCGAAGGCGCGACTTCGCCCGCGAGGCAGCGCCTTTGCCGGCCGGAGTCAGCCGCTCACGTTCCGAGTAACGTGCTTGCGAATCGCTGAACTGGACAGATAGCCAATGAGCGGAATGGGCAGCGCCGAAGGGGGGGATATGGGTATCCGGCTCGCGCCGCGACGCCTGCTGGCCGGCTATGCGCTTGGCATGGCGGTCCTTGTCGCGGCGCACTACGCGCTCGGCCGGCCGGGCAGCTGGCTCGCGGCGGTCATCGACGTGGGCAGCGCGGCGGCGATCGTGGCTGGCACCCTGCTCAACTCCCCGGCCCGTAGGGCGCCCTGGCTGCTGCTCGCCGGGGCGACCCTGACCGGCGCCCTCGGCGACCTCGTCGCCCGGGTCCAGGTGTCCGTCAGCCATGCCGCCCTGCCGTTCCCTTCGTATTCCGACGCCGTCTACCTGCTTGGGTACCCCCTTTTCGTGGCCGGACTCGCGTTGTTCATCCGGGCCAGGTCGGTGGAGCGGGACCGGCGCAGCCTGGTCGACGCGGTCACCGCCACCGTCGCCCTGGCGCTGCTCTACTGGCTGTTCCTCGTCCTGCCGAACGCGCTGGACCCCGGGTACACCTGGCAGCAGCGGCTGGTCGCCAGCGCCTACCCCGTCGGCGACCTGCTCGTGCTGGTCACGCTCGGACGGCTGCTCACACCTGGTACCTGGCGGGGCGTCTCGTTCGCGCTGCTCACCGTCGGGACGCTCGCCGGAATCGCCTCCGATGTGGTCTACGACCTGGCCGAGGCCACGGGGCACCACGCGGGCGGTCCGCTGCTCCATCTCGGCTGGCTGCTCTGCTACGTCGCGATCGGTGCCGCCGCGCTGCACCCGTCGATGACCGACCTGACCCGGCCGGCCGCCCGCGCCTCCGAGGCCGCCGCGGGCAGCGTCGTGCTGCTCGTCGTCGCGTCGCTGGTCCCGCCGGTCATCTTGTTCGTGCACGCCATCCAGCACAGGGACGGACTGGACGGAGTCGTCGCCGTCGCCGTCGGAGTGCTATACCTACTCATGCTCTCGCGTCTGTGGGATGTCGCCGCCTCGCACCGGCGAAGCCTCGTCCGTGAACGGACGCTGCGGATGGCGAGCGCCGCGCTCGCGTCGGCCAGCTCGGTCGAGGACGTCGCGGCCGCCGTCAGGGACACGGCGACCAGCCTCGTTCCGGGGCTCCCGGTCGAACACGCCGCGTTCCTGTCCGTCAGGGACGGTGACTGCCTCCGCCCCGTGGCGCCGCCAGGCGCCGCTGCGCCCCCCTACCCGCCAGAACCGGTTGACGTCTGGACCCGGCTGGCCGGGGGACGCACGCCGCGGTTCGTCTCCCTCACGGACATCAGGACCGTCAGGCACGAGGTCATACCGGACGACCAGGCGGCGACTGAGCTCTCGCCGCGGCTCAGCTACGAGGGTGCGCTCCTGTGCCCGCTGACACTGAAGGACCGGCCGGCCGGCGACCCGTTCATCGGCCTGCTGGTGTTCTTCGGCGACCGGCGCACGATGAGCGGCCTGGCCGGCGCGCTGGAGATCCTGGCCGGGCAGACGGCGCTGGCGGTCGAGCGCGTCGGGCTCACCCAGGAGGTGGTCCGCCAGCGCGGCGAGGCGCTGTTCCGCACCCTGGTGCAGGACACCTCCGACGTGATCCTCATCGTCGACGACGCGCGCCGCGTCAGGTACGCGACCCCCTCCGCGGTCGACATCTTCGGGCCCGTCACCGTCGAGGGCGCGCGGCTGACCGAGCTGGTGGCACCCGCCGCCCGTGAGGACGTCGACCGGGTGCTCGACCTGATGCTCACCCTCAGCGGTGACGGCGCGTCCCCCGGGTACCTGCTGCAGATCGAGCGGCTTGACGGCCGCACGGCCGTGCTCGAGGTGCGCTGGAGCGACCTGCGGGCCGACTCGACCGTCGGCGGCCTGGTGCTGACCCTGCGCGACGTGACCGAGCAGCACGAGCTCGAGGAGGAGCTGAAGTACCGCGCCTTCCACGACGCGCTGACCCGGCTGCCCAACCGGTCGCTGTTCGCCCAGGAGGCGGGCACCGCGCTCGAGGCGGCGCGCGGGTCCGGGCGGACGGCGGGGGTGCTGTTCGTCGACCTGGACGACTTCAAGGTCGTCAACGACACGATGGGGCACAGCGTGGGCGACGAGCTGCTCGTCGCCGTGGCCACCCGGCTGGCGGCCACGGTGCGCGAGTCCGACACCGCCGCCCGGCTCGGCGGCGACGAGTTCGCGCTGCTGATCGACGACGCCGCCGACGCCGACGCGGTGGACGCGTTCGCCGAGCGGATCGTGGCCGCGTTCACCGAGCCGTTCACGCTCAGCGAGGCCAAGGTGCTGGCCTCGGCCACCGTCGGGGTGGCCACCTCGGAGGACAGCGACGACGTGGACGAGGTGCTGCGGCACGCGGACCTCGCCCTGTACGCGGCGAAGGCGGCCGGCAAGCGCCGCTGGCGCCACTACCAGCCGGTGCTCACCAGCGGGATGCTCAGGCGGCGGGAGATACAGGCCGCGCTCGAGGACGCCGTCCAGAGCTCCGCCTTCACCCTCGTCTACCAGCCGATCGTGGTCCTGGAGAGCGGCGAGATCGCCGGCTTCGAGTCGCTGCTGCGCTGGCCGCACCCGCGCTGGGGGATGATGCTGCCCGGGCAGTTCATCTCGCTGGCCGAGGAGACGGGGCTCATCGTGCCGCTCGGCACCTGGGTGCTGCGCCAGGCGCTGCAGGACATGGCCCGCTGGCGGCGCGAGCTGCCGGCCCGGGTGCCCGAGGACGCTGGCGCCCCGCTGTCCGATGACGCGCGGTCCGGGTCGGGGCGGTCCGGTTCCAACGGCTCAAGCGGCCTCGAGGCCGCCGGTTCCGAGCTGCCCGCCCCGCACGTCTCCGTCAACGTGTCCGCCCGCCAGTTCCGCGACCCCGGGTTCGCCGACAGCGTGCGGCAGGCGCTGGAAGCGGCCGGCCTGCCGCCCTCGGCGCTGCTCCTCGAGCTGACCGAATCCCTGCTGCTCGGCGGCAACGACCGGATCCGCAGCGACCTGTCCGAGCTGAAGGAGATCGGCGTGCGGCTGGCGATCGACGACTTCGGCACCGGCTACTCGTCGCTCAGTTACCTGCTTGAGCTGCCGATCGACGTGCTCAAGATCGACAAGACGTTCGTGACGGGTATCGCCTCCTCCTGGCGGCGCCACGCGCTGGTGGAAGGCATCATCAGGCTCGCGCGGACGCTTGAGGTCGAGGTCATCGCCGAGGGGATCGAGAACGAGACCGAGCGCGAGCTGCTGGCCGGGATGGGCTGCCAGTTCGGCCAGGGGTACCTGCTGTCGGTCCCGGTCGACGCCAGCGCGGCGGCGGCCATGCTCAGGCGCGGCCGCGGCCTGGTCAGCGAGCTGCCGCGGCGGAGCAGGAAGACGCCGGACGAGCGGTACCTCACCGACCTGTGAGCCTTGGTAGCCTTCTCCGATGCGGACCAGCCGCCTGGAGGCGTTCAGCGACGGCGTGCTCGCCATCATCATCACGATCATGGTGCTCGACCTCCGCCAGCCCGTCGAAGCCCACGGCCACGAGGGCACCACGTTCGCCGACCTGTGGCACACGACCGTTCCCGGGCTGCTCAGCTACCTGCTCAGCTTCGTCTACGTGGGCATCTACTGGACCAACCACCACCACATGTTCCAGCTCACCGAGCGGGTCACCGGCGGCATCCTGTGGGCCAACCTCGCCTTGCTGTTCTGCCTGTCGCTCTTCCCGTTTACCACGCAGTGGGCGGATGAGACCGGCTACGCCCGCACCCCGGTTTTCTGCTACGCCCTTAACCTGCTCGCGGCGGGGGTCGCCTACTGGCTGCTGCAGTCGGTGATCATCAGGTCCCAGGGGCCCGATTCGGCCCTGCGCAAGGCGATCGGCCGCGACTTCAAGGGCAAGGCCTCGCCGGTCGGCTACGTCATCGGGTGCGTCGCGGCCCTGTTCGGCACCGGAACCGGCTTTTACCGCCCGGGCATCTGGGTCGCGGTCGCCTGCTTCGTCGCGGTCGCCGCCCTGTGGATCATCCCCGACCGGCGGATCGAGACCATCATCGCGGCCCACCCCGAGCTTTCGGCCGAGCCCCCGTCTGAGGAGTCAAGATAACAGCAAGAAGCTTCCGGTGCGTCCGGCGGGTTCCGTTCGGCGCCTTGGCCCTGGGCGCCGCGCTCACCCTCGCCGCCGCGCTTGCCCTGGGCGGCTGCGCCGCGTCCGCCGGATCACCGGCCTCGGCTACCGGGTCCGCGTCGCCGGTGCCGCCCTCGCCCTCCACGGGCCCCGGGTGCGGCGGCGACTACTGCCCGCCGGCCGACTGGGACACCGCCCGCGCGACGACGCCGCTGACCCAGATCCCGCCGTTCTCCGAGCCGCTCAACGTGGTGATCAGCGCTAAGTCGACCGTCTCGCTGGCCGCGATCCAGCAGGCGCTGACCAAGTGGGAGACGGTCTCCACCGCGACCACGGTGAGCATTACCGGGATCCACCTCAAGTGCATCTCCTCGGAGTCGGCTAACGTCACCGGCCACGGCTACGCGCCGCAGCAGGTGGCCTGGCGGCTCGGCGGCTGCCTTGACGGCAACGACCGCTCGCTCACCGGGGACGAAGACCACGTGCGGATCTGGAACCAGCCGCTCACGGGCAGCAAGTACGGCGCCTGGTTCATCGCCGCCAGCTACGAGACCCTGTGCCTGGTCCGTAACGGCAAGCTGGTGCCGGCCAGCACCGACAAGGCGTACGCGGCCCTGCACCCGGACAAGGCCTACCACTGCGTCGACGGCGGCCCCGGCAGCATCGCCACCGCCCACCCGGACGGCTACCAGGACGCCGCCAGGGACTTCTCGGCCGCCGTGGTCAGCGCCGCCCGCGGGCGGGGCTGGCAGGCCAGCGAACGGACGGTCACCGTGAAGCGCGGCGGCGGCACGGGGGAGGGCGGCGTCCCGTTCGACGGCACCGTGTACGTTCTGACCGTTACGTCCTAGCGTGTCCCGCGCTGGGAGACGTGTCCAGGCGGGGCGACGTGTCCGGGCGCTGCGACTTGTGCGGGCGGTGAGACGTGTCCGGGCGGTAATACGTGTCCGGGCGGCAGGTGCGGTGAGAGGCGGGGTGACCAGATGACCAGCGGGCAACCGGGAGCTGCGGGCGCGCCGCGGATCGCGGTACTCGGCGGCGGTATCGGCGGCGTCGCCGCCGCCGCGTTCCTCCGCCTGGCTGGCCTGCGGGCCACCGTCTACGAGCAGGCTTCCCAGCTCAGGGAGGTGGGCGCGGGCGTGGTGGTGGCGCCGAACGCCGTCCGCCTGCTGCGCGCGCTCGGTGTGCTCGGCCCGTTCACGGAACGGGCGGTGCCGCTGGAGACCGGCTGGGAGTTCCGCCGCTGGCGTGACGGCCGCGTGCTGTCCGCGGAGGATCTGGCGACCGAGTGCGAGCGGCGCTACGGTGAGCGCACCTACACCGCGCACCGCGCCGACCTGCTTGACGCGATCAGTCGTGCGGTCCCGGCGGAGGATATCCAGCTGGGCCGCCGCTGCGTGGAGACGGACCTGACGGGCCCGCACCCGGTGCTGCGGTTCGCGGACGGCGCCACGGTCGAGGCCGACGTGCTGGTGGGCGCCGACGGCATCCATTCGATGGTCCGCGCCGCCGTCACCGGGTCCGGCGTCACGGGGTCCGGCGTCACGGGGTCCGGGGCCGGTGTCACGGGGTCCGGGGCTGCGGTGTTCTCGGGGCTGTGCGCGTTCCGCGCGCTGGTGCCCGCCGAGCAGGCGCCCGCGTTCGCCCGGCGGCCCGCGCAGACCCTCTGGCTCGGCCCCGGCCACCATCTGGTGCACTACCCGATCTCGGCCGGCAAGCTGGTCAACCTGGTCGCCTTCGCCCCGGCCGGCGACTACACGACCGAGTCGTGGACCGCGACCGCGACCGTTGAGGAGCTGCTGGCTGAGTTCGCCGGCTGGGACGACCGCCTCGTCAGCCTCATCGCCGCCGCCCAGCAGCCCGGTCGCTGGGCGCTGCTCGACCGCGCACCGCTCACCCGCTGGACGCGCGGCGCCGCGACCCTGCTCGGCGACGCCGCCCACCCGATGTTCCCGTTCTTCGGCCAGGGCGCCGCCCAGGCGATCGAGGACGCGGCCACGCTGGCCCGCTGCCTCGCGGCCGACCCGGCGAGTCCGGCTGACGCCCTGCGCCGCTACGAGGAGACCCGCATTCACCGCACGACCCGGCTGCAGCAGGTCAGCCACGCCCGCGCGCACCTCAACCACCTGCCGGACGGCCCCGAGCAGCAAGCCAGAGACGCCTCGTTCGCCGAGTCCGACCCGCTGGCCGCCAGCGCCTGGATCTACGCCCACGACGCCCACGCCGACCCCGCCCCCGACGCCTCGCACTGACCCCGCCCACTGACCCCGCCCACTGACCCCGCCCACACGCCCACACGCCCGCACCGACCCCCGCCCCCGGCGCCCCGCACCGACCCCGCCCAGGGCGCCCGCGGCGCCCGCGCTGACCTGGCCCGCGGTGCCCGGACTGACCCGGCCCGCGGCGCCCGCGCTCCCCTAACCGCCACCGAATGGCGGGCCATTCGCGACTTTCTATCAGTTAGGGTTGCTGAAATCATGACAAAAGGGACAGAAAATAGCTCTAACTGATAGAAAGTCGGGGAAACGGTTCCAACTGATGGGAAGTCGCTCCGGAAGTCACGACCGGGGCTGGCCGGCTAACGGGACCGCTAGCGGGGCCGGCTAGCGAGGCCGGCTAGCAGGGCCGGCTAGCAGGGCCGGCTAGCAGGTCGGCTAACTCTTTTGTGCGGGGAAGTCCGAAAAGTCGCTGAAGAGCTGATTAGAGTTCGCCGAAATTCCGCTGTACGTTGGATAGCCTTCCCGATCCGACGCGTGGAGGCCCCGTGGAGGCTGGCCCCGGGATACAGCAAGCCGAGTCGCTGCCGCGTGCCTGGACGCCGGCCGCGACGCTGCGGATAGCCACGTCACGGCTGCTCGCCGCCCCCGCCCCGCCCCCGGCGGTTCAGGGGGTTCTGGCGTTCGCCGTCTACCTGGCCGTTTTCATCATCGGTTTCGCGCGGCCGCTGATCAGCCATCTGGGGGTGCCCGACATCGGGCAGTACTGGACGGACCCGAACTTCTATACCTGGGCGCTGCGCTGGTGGCCCTATGCCGTGTCGCACGGGATCAACCCGCTGCAGACCAGCCAGATCGGCGCGCCGGGCGGCTATAACCTGGCCTGGGCAACCACGACGCCGTCGGTGAGCCTGCTGATGTGGCCGGTCACCGCCGCCTTTGGCGTGGTGGTGTCGTTCAACGTGATGCTCCTGCTGGTGCCGCCGGCTTCGGCGCTGGCCGCCTTCATCGCCGCCCGCCGCCTGACCGGCCGTTTCTGGCCGGCGTTGCTGGCCGGCGGGGTCTACGGTTTCTGCCCGTTCGAGATGGTGCACAGCTGGCAGGGTGAGCCGAACCTCACGGTGATCGGGCTGCTGCCGCTGCTGGTGTACCTGGTCCTGCTGTGGTGGGACGGGTCGCTCGGCCGGACCGGGTTCGTGATCTGGATGGCCGTGGTCATGGCGCTCGAGTTCTACACGTTCAGCGAGGCCTTCGCCGAGATGACCGCGGCCGGAGCGGTCACCCTGGTCATCGGCCTGGCAGTCGCCGGGCGGCCCGGCTGGCGCAAGGTGGCCCGGCTCGGCCGCCTGACCGCCGTCGCCTACGCGGGCGCGCTGCTGCTGGCCTCGCCGTACCTGCTCTACGCGGTACGCCACTACCCGGCCGCGCTCAACCGGCAGCAGCCGGATTACTCGCTGCACCTGGCCAGGCTCGTCATCCCGGTGCCGGACAAGCTTTTCGGCATCGCCGCGCTGGCGGGCTACTCCAGCCGAATCGGCCGGGCCAGCCTCGACGACTACGTGGGCCTTCCGCTGCTGATCCTGCTCGCGTTCGCGGTGCGTGCCTGGTCGAACAGGCTCACCCGGTTGCTGGTCATCACGTTCGCGGCGGTGATCGCCCTGGCCGCGGGCCCCAGCCTGATCGTCGGCGGCAAGCCGCTGTTCCCGTTGCCGTGGGGCGGGCTGTGGAGCCTGCCGGCGGCGCGCAGCGCCGAGCCGTCCCGGCTGATCGTCTTCTGCTACCTGATCCTCGCGCTCGGTCTGGCGCTCTGGCTCGCGGCGCCCGCCGCCAGCGGGTGGGCGCGGGCCGCACGATGGGGACTCGAGCTGTTCGCGGTCGCGGCGATGCTCGCCGGACTGCCCACGTCGGCCTACCAGGCGGTGAACCCGGTTCCGCCAGGTGCCACGGCGTCAGCGGCCACGCGTCCAGCTGACCCGCTGCCGGCGTTCATCACCGACGGCCTGTACCGGCACTACCTGCGGCCGGGGGAGACCGTGGTGGTGGTGACGAACCGGGGCAACGGGGGGATGCTGTTCCAGGCCGACGCCGGTTTCTACTTCAGGATCGCCGGCGGCTTCATCAACGCCTCGCTGTCCCCGCCAGACGCGCTCCCGGTGCCGGTCGCGCTGCTCACGCACGGGACGAGGGCGAGGTACCAGGGGTTCTTGAACTACCTTCGCATGACCGGGGTGGGGGCTGTCATCGTCGAGCAGGACTGGGCCGCACCGTGGATGACCGTCTTCGGCCGGCTCGGCCTGCACGGCACGGCGGTGGGCGGCGTCATCGTCTACCCCACCGGTGCCAGCCAGCCGGGCAGCCCGCTGGCCCCGGCGGACGGCCGGCTGGTGTTCCCGGTCACCACGTCAACCGGGCCAGCCGTCCGTCCTTGAGCGGCGACCGCTACAGCGCCGCGATCCACTCGTCGGCGGTGGTGACCACGGCCTGCCTGGGGAACACCTTCCCGGTCAGCACGCGGTGCACCTCGTCGTCGCGGTCGGCACAGGCGTCTTCCAGCACTATCAGCCGGTAGTCAAGGTCGGCCGCCTGGCGCAGCGTCGACAGCACCACGCCGCTGGTGGAGATGCCCGCCAGCACCAGCGTGTCCGCCTCGGC
>DASYAD010000454.1:0-12047 GCA_036501515.1 Trebonia sp.
CGTTCCGCGTGGCTCCGCCGTTCCGCGTGGCTCCGCCGTTCCGCGTGGCTCCGCCGTTCCGCGTGGCTCCGTTAGGTGGCGGCGACTGTGCAGTACCGGCGGCGTCATGACGCAAGACCGCTAAGTTGGCCACCCTGCCGGGACCGGGCCGGAGCAGGAGTTCTGCAAGCGTCTGATGTGACTGATAGAGTTATTGTTATGGAAACTTTTATCTAATTGGAAACTATTATGTACTATAGGCCGAAAAGTTTCCAGTATCCTTGTACTTGCCTGCGGAAACGATGATCGTGTGGGCCGTTTTTCCGGCGTCGGCTCTCTGTGCGGGCCAGCGCGGGCGCGCGGCCCGAGTTAACCCGACAGGTTGCCGTCGTTGCGCTTCCCAGCCTTCCCAGCCTTCCCAGCCTGCACGATGCTCCGATCCTGCCCATTGCTGACGGGCAGCGGCGCCAGGGGGCTCCACCTCTGTCACGGTCATCGGGAACGGGTGCCGAATGTCGGTGCTGGGTGGCAGGATGCCGGGACGGCATACGCCAGGCACAGGGTCGGCACAGGGCCAGCGCGGCGAGCGGGCGACGCCGCGCGGGACCGAGAGTGAGCACGAGGGACGCGGGATGAAGTTCACGGTGGAGCGCGACGCGCTCGCAGAAGCGGTCACCTGGGCGGCAAGGGCGCTGCCGGGCAGGCCGGTTCTGCCGGTGCTCACCGGACTGCTGCTGAGTGCTGGCCAGAAAGACATTGCTGGCCACGATGGCCGTGCTGGCCACGATGGCGGTGCGAGCCGGGTGGGCGGTGCGGCCCAGAGTAAGAGTGCTGGCGAGACCGACGGTGCGGGCCGGGATGACAGTGCACACAGGGAGGACAGCGCCGGGTCGGACGGTGGGGGCGCCTTCCTTACGCTTTCCTGCTTCGACTACGAGGTGTCGGCCCGGGTCAGGGTCCGTGCCGAGGTCGCCGAGCCCGGCACCGTGCTGGTGCCCGGGCGGCTCCTGGTGGAGATCGTCCGGGCGCTGCCTGCGCACCCGGTCGAGTTCTCAGACGACCCCGACGGGGTCTCGGTGACCTGCGGCGACGCGTCCTTCATGTTGACGCCGCTGCCGCTCGCGGACTACCCCGCGCTGCCCGAGCTGCCGCAGCTGGCGGGCACGGTCGACGGCGGCCAGCTGGCCACGGCCATCGGCCAGGTAACGCCGGCCGCCAGCCGCGACGACACGCTGCCGATGCTCACCGCCGTCAGCGTCGAGCTTGAGGGCACGACGATGACGCTGGCCGCGACCGACCGCTACCGCCTCGCCGTCAGGGAACTGACCTGGACACCCGCGCCGGATCCAGCCAGCCGGAACGCGGCCGGCCAGGGCAGAACCAGCCAGGACGGGGCCGGGCAGGTTGGGGCCGGGCAGGTTGGGGCCGGGAAGGGCGTGGCCGCCCGGGGCCGGGTCGCCCTGCTGGTGCCCGCGAAGACGCTGCAGGAAGCGGCCAGGATGATGAACGGCGGCACTGAGGTACGGGTGGTCCTGCGGCACGGCGGCGACGGACCAGACTCCGCCGGGCGGGACGGGAACGCGGGAGCCGGGGCCGGCGGCGGCGCGGGCGCGGCCGAGGCCATGATCGGCTTCGAGGCCGGCCAGCGCCGGCTGACCACCCGGCTGCTCGCGGGGGAGTTCGTCCGGTACAAGTCCCGCTTCCCAGAAGAGTTCGGCTGCAGCGCCGACCTGTCCGCCGACGCGTTCGCGGAGGCGGTGCGGCGGGTGGCGCTCGTCGCCGAGCGGGGCACGCCGGTCCAGCTTTCCTTCGCGCCCGGCCGGGTCACGATCGGCGCGGCGACCCAGGGGCAGGCGCGGGCGAAGGAGACGGTGGCGGCGGAATTCACCGGGGACGAGCCGTCGATCGCGTTCAGCCCCCAGTACCTGCTCGACGGCGTGATCGCGGCGACGGCGACGGGCCCGGACGACCAGGAACCCGGATCGGCCCAGGTCAGGCTGCGGTTCACCAGCGCCGCCAAGCCGGCCGTGATCACCGCCGTGCCCGGCGGCGGCTTCAGGTACCTGGTCGTACCGCAGCGGCTGCGCTAAAGGCCCGTGGTGCTTTACCCGCCGGTGCCCTGCGGGTAGAAGTGGCTGACCGAGCCAGGAGGTATGACAACCGGGCCGGTGTGGTAGAAGCCGTGCCTGGCGAACAGCAGGGCGGTGAACAGCCAGATCAGCATGGCCAGCAGCAGCAGCGACAGCGCGGCGAACCGGCCCGCCCGGTCGGTCGGCGTGGGTTCGCGCACGTCCCCGGACCTGAAGTCGCCGTCCGGGGAGTCGATGACGTGCCACGGGTGGCCCGCCGTCCCGAGGTGCCCTTCGTCGCGGAAACCCGTGGGCTCCCGGCCGAAGTCGAAGAACCAGGGTTCCACCCGCTGTCCGGCGGGTGCCGCCGCGGCCGGTTTGCCGCTCCAGGCAGGCCGCCTGGTTCCCGGCAGATCGGACATGAGCCGGGTGAGCTGACCGAACGTCCTCGCCGCGAAGACCGCGTCCAGACGTTCGTGCAGCTCGTCGAGGGTCAGCCGGCCAGCCGCGTAGTGATCGCCGAGGTCCGCGGCGGCGACGTCGCGTTCCGCGTCTCCGATGCGCATCGTGTGCGGTCCCCGTGGCCAGGCGGGGTCGCCGCCGGCACCGGGAAAGGGAGCGTAGTAACGCATCGGCATCGCACTTCCCGTTAGCTTGGAAGTTCGGTCCCTTTAACCATAAATCGTGAACAGCGATTTTGTCTCCGGGGGGCGCTTTAAGCCCCGGCCGGCCGCCGCAGGGGAGTGCTCGCGCCGCTGCCAGGGGAGGACCAGCGGCGTCGCCAGGGAGGGCTAGCGGCGTCGCCGGGGAGGGCTAGCGGCGTCGCCGCGGGCCCCGTCGGCGCGGGCCGCCGCCGCTGCGCCGCCGGCCGATGAAGATGAACACCAGCCGCCGCAGCAGCGCGAACGCGGCAACGAGCAGGATGACCCCGAGCGGACGTCCGGTCCCCAGTCCGAACACGCCGACGACACCGAGGAACAGCAGCACCCAGAGCATGATGCTGGCCGTTACCATCCGGCCGAACGTGCCCCCGGCCGAGGCCCCCCTGCCGTGCTCGTGGTCGTCCTGGCTGCCCGGGGCGCCTACGCCGGCCAGCACGCGACCGCTCGACGGGAGGTCGGTGAACAGCGCGTCCAGGTCGCCGCGGGTCTTGGCCGCGAACGTCGCGGTCAGGCGCTCGTCGAGCTCGTCCTGGTTCAGCCGGCCGCTGGCGAAGTGCTCCCGCAGCTCAGCCGCCGCGACGTCACGCTCGGCGTCGCTGACCCGCATCTGCGCGCCGGGCGTCCCCCCGGGGAACCCGGTACCGCCGGCGAAGCCCGGACGGTCAGCAGAGCCCGGGTCTTCTGAAGTCGCTGTGCTCCAGGGGAACCCCGCGCTTGCGCGGAATCCAGCGTTATCAGAAAACCGGTTGTTCTTCGAACACACGGTGACCTCCGAAGTCAGCGCCCTGGAAACCGTGCGGACGTGATGCCCGAACGGCGGCAAACCCAAGATATATCGCGTATAGCCCGATCGCAACCGGTCACGCAGCCCGGGGCGCCAGCCGCCAGCTTAACCCGCTAGTTGAGGAAGTAGCTCGATCCGCCGTTCTGCGGGTTGGTGACGAGCGCGTAGACGGTGATCGGACCCGCGTGCGCGAACTTCAGCGTGAGCTGAATGTCCTTGCCGTCGTGCATCGGTCCGGACCCTGAGATCAAGAGGTGGTAGCTGGTCGGGATGAGCTGCGTAGTCTCGTTCGCCCCGATCGGGATCGACGTCACCGTGTGCATGACGACCGGCGACTTGCCTGCGGTGACCGGGCCGCGCAGCTCAACCGTCCCGCCGACGCTGGTGGACACCGACTCGAGCGTGTCGGCCGTCCCGTTGTTCCTTATGTCCAGGTAGCCGACGGTGGCCTTGCCGGTCGACGCGGGCTGCTGCACGTACGCGCCCGCCGGGATGATCCCGGCCCCGCCCGCGTGATTACGGCCGGCACAGCCGGTGGCCCCGGCCGCGATCAGCGCGACGCTGCCGACCACGCCGGCGACCTGGCTAAACCTCATCACGACCTCATCACGGGGCCAAGGCTACCGTTCCTACGCGAGGTAGTAGGACATTGCCCCGCTCCCTGTGAACCCGCCCTGTTCCCGGCGGGAACTCAGCCGCGGTCGACCGCGTCCCCGATCAGCCCGAGCGGCGGCGAGCCCAGGTCGAGCAAGGCGGAGTGGAACCGCTTCAGGCTGAACTCAGCTCCCCAGGCCAGCCGCGCCCGCTCGCGCAGCGCCATGATCTCCAGCTTGCCCCAGGTGTAGCGGCCGTAGGTCGGGTCGAAGGTCGCGCGGCGCGCCTCGGACGCGGCCGACGGCCCGGTCAGGTGGCTGTCGGCCTCGAACCGCGCGGCCGCCTGCTCCACCGTCCAGCCGGCCGTGTGCACGCCGAGGGCGCAGGCGAGCCGCGTCACCCGGACGAGCGCCTCGAGCCAGACGCCCACCGCGAAGCGGGGATCGTCGGCCAGGAACCCTTCCTCGACGCACAGTTCCTCGGCGTAGTGCGCCCAGCCCTCCACGAAAGCGCTGGAGAACAGCGTGCGGCGCACGTCACCGCGCACCCGGCGCAGTGCCTGGTGGTGCGAGAAGTGACCGGGCGCGACCTCGTGCACGGTGATGGCCGGCAGCGTGGTCGCGCTGAACATCTCCAGCCACTCCTCGGCCTCCTTAGCGGGCCAGGCCTCGTCCGGCGGGGTGATCCAGTACCAGGACGGCGCGTCGGGCTCGGCCGGGGCGTTGGTGGAGATCATCGCCACCGCCCAGCGCCGCGACTCCGGCGACTCGCCGACCAGGCACACCCCGTCGTCGACCGGCATGAGGTCGCGCTCGCGGGTGAACGCGATCGCCCGCTCCGTCCAGTACCGCGCCGTCTCGATGACGCCTGCCCGGTCGGGATGGTCTTTCACCAGTTCCCGCGCCACCTCAAGGGCCGGGCGCCCCGGGTCGATCAGCGCGGCCGACTCCGCCAGCCGGGCCAGCAGGCGGTCCCGCTCGGCGTCCGCCCGGGCGGCCATCTCGCCCAGGTCCACGCTGACCCCTTCGGCGGCCGACAGCAGCGCGGCCAGCGCGCCGCCGCCGAGCGCGGCGTCGGACGGTCCGCTGAGCACGGCCTCTTCGACGTGCGCGACCAGCCGCTGGTGCGCGCGCAGGGCGGCGTCCCGCGCCTGCGGATCGGCGTCGGCCGGAATGCCCGCCGCCAGCCCGCGGATGCCGCCGAGCAGCGAGGCCGCCACCGGCGCGGGCACCGCGTCGAGGGAGCGGAGCGCCGCGTCGATCACCGCGGGCCAGGCCGCCAGGTGCGCGGCCCTGGCGGCGTAGCGCTGCTCCGCCGGCGCGTAGTCCTTGTCGTAGCAGGCCAGGTCGAGTTCCCCGAGGTGGAACATCGGGTTGCGCCGGTGCAGCTGCAGGTCGCCGTACACCACCTGCTGCAGGTCCTCGCTTGCGCGCAGGTGCGCCTCGTCGTGCGGGTCGCTCAGCGACGGCCGGCCCTGGCGGGCCGTCGTCAGCCGGCCGAGCCCGGCCGCCACGCCGTCAGGCGACAGGTCTTGCGGTATGCCGTCGTACTCGTGGCGCCCGCCGTACTCGCGCGCCTCCGCGACGTTGAGATCGCACACGGCCCTGACCCGGGGCTCAAGCTCGTCCATGGACGAGAAATCTACCTGCTGGAGCGGGACTGCGGACGTTGCGGTTGGATGAAGGAGACTGGGCGGCACGGAAAGCCACGCACGGGACGGAGCGGCGCTCAATGACCGAAATCCCCGAGTTCACCACCAGGCCCGAGCTCGCCGGGACGTTCGGCATGGTGGCGTCCACGCACTGGCTGGCGTCCGCGGCGGGCATGGCCGTGCTCGAGAAGGGCGGCAACGCGTTCGACGCGGCGGTCGCGGCCGGGTTCACCCTCCAGGTAGTCGAGCCGCACCTGAACGGCCCGGGCGGCGAAGTGCCCGTCATCGCGCACGACGCGCGCCGGGGCGAGACGTTCGTGGTCTGCGGGCAGGGCACCGCGCCCGCCGCCGCTACCGTCGAGGCCTACACCGGTCTCGGCCTGGACCTGGTGCCAGGCAGCGGCCTGCTCGCCGCCACCGTGCCCGGCGCGTTCGGCGGCTGGCTGCTGCTCTTGCGCGAGTACGGCACGCTGCGGCTGCGCGACGTCCTTGACTACGCGATCGGCTACGCCGCCGCCGGCTACCCGCTGGTGCCCGCCGTCAGCTGGTCGATCGCCAGCGTGGCGGGCCTGTTCCGCGAGCACTGGCACACCTCGGCCGAGGTCTACCTGCCAGGCGGCGGCGTGCCCGCGCCCGGCGCCCGGTTCGCCAACCGCGCGCTGGCCGCCACCTACCAGCGGATACTCGACGTGGCGGAGGCGGCCGCCAGCGACAGGGACGGGCAGATCGAAGCGGCCAGGCAGGCCTGGTACGACGGCTTCGTCGCCGAGGAGATGGCCGCGTTCGCGGGCACCGAGGCGATGGACGTGACCGGCGAGCGGCACCGCGGCCTGCTCACCGGCGACGACCTGGCCGCCTGGCACGCCCGGCTTGAAGTACCGGCCACCTTCGACTACGGCGGGCTGACGGTCTGCAAGACGGGACCGTGGGGGCAGGGGCCGGTTTTCCTGCAGCAGCTGGCGCTGCTTTCCGGCTTCGACCTCGGCGCGGCGGGGGCAGGCTCGGCCGGCTTCGTGCACACGGTGACCGAGGCGGGCAAGCTCGCCTTCGCCGACCGCGAGGCCTGGTACGGCGACCCCGAGTTCACCGACGTGCCGCTGGACGGCCTGCTGTCACCCGGCTACAACGCCGCCCGCCGTGAGCTCATCGGCGAGACCGCGAGCATGGCGCTGCTACCGGGCAGCCCCGACGGGCGTGCGCCTGCACTGCCGGGCTTCGCCACGCTCCCGTTCGGCGCAAGTGGTGTTGAAGCGGGGGACCGCGGCGGGCGCGGGAGCGGCGACCCGGGAATCGACCCGGCCACCGGCGAGCCCCTGGGCCGCAGTTCCGGTGCGCACCCGCTCCGCGGCGACACCTGCCACGTCGACGTGGCCGACCGCTGGGGCAACATGGTCAGCGCGACGCCGAGCGGCGGCTGGCTGCAGTCCTCACCGGTTATTCCGTCGCTCGGCTTCTGCCTGGGTACCCGGGCGCAGATGTTCACCCTGACTCCGGGCCTGCCCGCGACGATCGCGCCGGGCAAGCGGCCGCGCACCACGCTGACCCCGACCCTGGTGCTGCGCGACGGCGAGCCGTACCTGGCGTTCGGTACCCCGGGCGGCGACCAGCAGGACCAGTGGACGCTCGCCTTCTTCCTCAACCACCTGCACTTCGGGATGAACCTGCAGCAGGCGATCGACTTCCCGGCGTTCCACTCCGCGCACATGCCGTCCTCGTTCTACCCGCGCGAGGCCCACCCCGGCCGGCTCGACATCGAGTCGCGGGCGGGCGAGGCGGTCATCGCCGAGCTGCGCCGCCGCGGCCACGACGTGCACGTGCAGCCCCCGTGGGCGCTCGGCCGGATCAGCGCCGTGTCCCGGGCCGGCGGCCTGCTGCACGCCGCCGCCAACGCCCGCGGCATGCAGGGCTACGCCGCGGGCCGGTAAACCGGTAACCCGCAACGCGCGATCGCCGCAGCCCAGGCCGCTTACGACGCAAAACCGCACACAACGGCCCATGACACTTGTCATGCCGGAGTGCTGAGCGGGTGCACTACCGGCGAAATCGGCTGACTGGTGGACTTTCCCCGTAACCAACAGCACGTATGAGCCCCCAGCTAAACGGAGACGTGATGAAGCACAACGGAACGGGACCGGTCGTCTCGTTCGACAACGTCAGCAAGCACTATGGCAACCTCAAGGCGGTCGACGGCCTGAGCCTTGAGCTGCGGGCAGGGGAGACCGTCGCCCTCCTCGGACCGAACGGCGCGGGCAAGTCAACCTCGCTCGACATGCTCCTCGCGCTGCGCAAGCCGACGTCGGGCACGATCCGGATGTTCGGCAGCGACCCGTACCACGCGGTCAAGGGCGGCCACGTGGGCGCGATGCTACAGTCCGGCGGCCTGATGCCCGAGGTGACCGTGCGGGAGCTGGTGACGCTGGTCGCCGGCCTGCACCCGCGGCCGATTCCGGTGAACACGACGCTGCGGCAGGCGGGCATCGAGTCCGTCGCCGACCAGCGCGTCGACCGGCTGTCTGGCGGCCAGACGCAGCGGGTGCGCTTCGCCCTGGCGATCGCCGGCGACTGCGAGCTGCTCGTGCTCGACGAGCCGACCAGTGCGATGGACGTGGAGACCAGGCAGCGCTTCTGGGCGTCGATGAAGGAAGAGGTCGCGGAGGGCAAGACGCTGCTGTTCGCGACCCACTACCTGGAGGAGGCCGACCAGGCGGCGGACCGCATCCTGGTCGTCAACCGCGGACGGCTGCTGGCCGACGGCACTCCCGAGGACATCAAGAAGCGCGCGGGCGCCAAGCGGATGTCGTTCAGGCTGCCCGGCGCGGACGAGGCCCGGCTGGTCGCCCTGCCCGGCGTGGTCAGCCTGCAGACCAGGCACGACTTTGTGCAGATCCAGACCAGCGACTCCGACGCGACGCTGTACGCGCTGCTCGACGGCGGGTACCGGCCGACCGAGATCGAGGTCGGCAGCCTGGGCCTCGAGCAGGCGTTCATCGCCATCACCGCCCAGGACGACGAGGCCAACGGTCACGACCCCATTTCCGCCAGCCAGGCCGGCTGAGACAGCGAACAGGAGACAACGACAATGAGAGGCATCCTGCTGCTGACGCAGGCGGAGATCAACCGGCTGCGGCGCAACAAGCGCTACTTCCTGTTCACCCTGGCCCTGCCCGTCGTCCTGTACCTGATCGTCGCCAAGCAGACGACCAAGGCCTACGGGGTCGACTTCGCCGCCTACTACATGGTCGCGATGGCGTCGTTCGGCGCCTTCAGCGGCGCGCTCAACGGCAACGTCATCAGGATCTCGGAGGAGCGCAAGGTCGGCTGGATCAGGCAGCTGCGGCTCACGCCGCTGCCTGCCAACGCCTACGTGGTCGCCAAGCTGCTCACCTCGATGGCGACCACGGTCCCGTCGATCGCGATCGTGTTCCTGCTCGGCGCGTTCTACGGGAAGGTCAGCCTGCCGATCTGGCAGTGGGTGGTGATCGCGGTCATCGTCTGGCTCGGCTCGATGATCTTCGCCGCGCTGGCGGTGGCGATCGGCTACCGGTTCGCGCCCGACCAGGCGCAGCCGATCACGATCCTGGTGTACTTCCTGTTCACGATCCTCGGCGGTATCTGGTTCCCGCTCGGCGGCGTGCTGCAGAAGATCGGCCAGGCGACGCCGACCTACGAGGCGGTCAAGGTCTCGACCGACGTGATCGGCAACGTGTCGGTGCCCGTCGGCCTGGTCATCGGGCTGGTGATCTGGCTGGCGGTCTTCCTCGGCCTGGCCACGATCTCGGTCCGCTCAATGGCCGAATCGGTCTAACTGGTGACGTCATGGGTAGCGCTTCCGTTATGGCCACCACATCCGCGGACCGCCCGGTCCTCCCCGCAGGGGTCCCTGACAAGGGGCCCCTTGCGGGCTATCAAAGCCGGGCCGGGCGGATCGCCGGGATCGTGTTCACCGGTATCTGGCTGGCCTACCTCGTCGGGCCGGTGGTGGACCTGATCACCCAGCCGCACAGCGCGCTCGACCGGGTACTCGGGCTGACGATCATCCTCGGGTTCTCCGTGGTCTACGTGATCACGGTGCCGAGCTGGCCGCTCGGCAAGTGGTACGCGCTGCCCGGCCTGGCCGTGCTGGCCGGTTTCGCGACGGCCGACTGCGTCCTGTTCGGCGAGATGGGGGCGGCCAGCCTGTGGATCTTCGTGTCCTCCGCCTCCGGGCTGCTGGTACCGAACCGCCGCTGGGCGGTGCGGGTCGTGCTGGCGGTCACCGTCTGCTACGTGATCTTCTGCTACACCGGCCACGTCGACATGGGGGACTTCCTCAGCAACCTGCTGCCGGTGCTCTTCCTCGGCATGGCCATGATCGGCCTGCGCAGGCAGCTTGAGCTGACGATGGAGCTGAACCGGGCTCGCGAAGAGGTGGCGCAGCTCGCGGTCAACGAGGAGCGGCTGCGGCTGGCCCGTGACATGCACGACCTCACCGGCCAGTCGCTGTCGATGATCACGCTCAAGTCCGAGCTGGCCGTCCGCCTGCTGTCCAGGCTGCCTGACGGCCCCGAGCGGGACCGGGTGCGCGACGAGATCGAGCAGGTCGCCGCCGTGAGCAGGCAGACACTGCACGACATCCGCGAGGCGGTCAGCGGTTACCGCCGGCCGAACCTGGCGGTCGAGATCATCACCGCCCGCGCGGCCCTGGTGAGCGCGGGCATCGCCGCCGACGACGAGCCGGAGCTCACGCTGCTGTCCGGCACGTTCGACCCGGACGCGGAGGCGGCGCTCGCCTGGTGCCTGCGCGAGGCGGTCACCAACGTCGTGCGTCACTCCGCGGCCAAGAACTGCCACATCGGGCTCACCCGCCGCCGGAGCGCACTGTCGCTGACCGTCCGCGACGACGGCGTAGGGCACGCGCCCTGCCCCGCCGCCGCGGCGGGTGACCCAGTGCCCGCGCGCCCGCTGCCGGAGGGCTCCGGCCTGCGCGGCATGTCCGAGCGGCTCAGCGCCGTCGGCGGTTCGCTCGAACTGCGCCCGGACCAGCGCCCTGGCTTCTGCCTCATCGCCACCGTCCCGGCCGCTCCGGCCCGGGTCGACGCGTTACCGTGACGGGGTGAAGACCATCCGGGTGCTGCTGGCCGAGGATCAGGCGATGATCCGCGAGGCGCTGGCCGCCCTGCTCTCCTTCGAGGACGACATCGAGGTGGTGGCCCAGGTGGGCCGGGGGGACGAGGTCGCCGCGGCCGCCAAGGCGGCCGAGCCGGACGTCGCGCTGCTCGACATTGAGATGCCGGGCATCGACGGCCTCACCGCCGCCGAGGAACTGCGCAGGACCTGCCCCCGCATCAAGATCATCATCCTCACGACCTTCGGCCGCCCCGGCTACCTGCGCCGGGCGATGGAGTCTGGCGCGTCCGGGTTCATCGTGAAGGACTCGCCGGCCGACAAGCTCGCCAGGACCATCCGCGACGTGCTCGCGGGCCAGCGGGTCATCGACCCGGACCTGGCCGCGGCGGCGCTGGCCGAGGGCGCCAGCCCGCTGACTCCGCGCGAGCGTGACGTGCTGGCCGCCAGCCACGACGGCGCGTCGATCGCGCGGATCGCGGCCGGCCTTTACCTGTCAGAAGGCACCGTCCGGAACTACCTTTCGTCCTGCATCCAGAAGACCGGTGCCCGCAACAGAACCGAGGCCCAGCGCATCGCTCAGGAGCGCGGCTGGCTCTGATCGCACGCCGATGCGACGCTGTGCCGGCCACCGGTAGGCCGTCATAAGATGAACCGCGTGGCAACCCCCGGTTATCTCCGCTTCCCTCATGTCCGCGATGACCTGCTCACTTTTGTCGCCGAAGACGACGTCTGGCTCGCGCCCGCCGACGGTGGCCGGGCCTGGCGGCTGACGTCGGACGGCGGCCAGGCCAGCCACCCGCGGTTCGCACCGGACGGCGCCGCGATCGGCTGGACGAGCTGGCGGGACGGCGGCATTCCCGAGGTCTACACGGCCGAGACGGACGGCGGACCCGCGACGCGGCGCACCTACTGGGGGGACGCGCGCACCCGGGTGACCGGCTGGACCGACGCCGGCGAGGTGCTCGCGATCAGCGCCGTGGGCCAGCCGTCGACCCAGCGCACCATGGCCTACGCCGTCCCGCTTGGCGCGCCTTACCGTCGGCTGCCGTTCGGCCAGGTCAACGACCTGGCGCTGACCGGTGAGGCGACGGTGCTGCTGACCGCGCAGCGGGGGGAGCCCGCGTACTGGAAGCGGTACCGGGGCGGCACGGCGGGGCGGTTGTGGGTGGCGAGTGCGGCCGATCCGTTGTTCACCCGGATCC
>DASYAD010000455.1:0-1688 GCA_036501515.1 Trebonia sp.
CAGGCGAGCGTGGGCGCGGCGGGCACGGTCTGGTGCTCAGGCAGCGTCCCGGCCAGGGCGTACTGGGTGAGCTGAGTGGTCAGCTGTGCCGTGCCTGCCGCGTTGGGCGTGTCCGACAGTTCGAAGTAATTGCGGCCCGGCGACTGCCGCTGCGGTGCTCCCGGATAGTAGAAGGGGGTGGACCCGGCTTTCCTCTTCGCCGGATTCGCCCAGCCGCAGACGTTGAAGTAGAGCCCGTCCGCCGCCGGCTGCCCCACGGCGAGCACCAGGGCCTTGCCGCCGGCCGTCGCGGTCCACGCCCGGCTGTACGAGCCGGTCACGTCGCTGAGCGGCAGCGCGAGAGCCCGGGCGATCGCCACCGCGGCGCTCATGCTCGTCTTGTCGGCCGCGTACAGCACGAGCGGGTGGGCGGTCGGCAGCGTTCGGCCCGCTGGCACCACGCTGACCAGGACGAACGAGTCGGCGACGGGCTTGCCGCCCGCGGTCACCGTGATCGGCAGACTGTACCGCCTGGCGGCTAGCGACTTAGACGGCGCCAGGGTCAGCCCGACCGAGAGGGCCATGCTGGGCCAGAGGTCCACGTTGCCGGCGCTCGGCGACACCGTCAGCCCCTTGGGCGCGGCGACCTGCCAGCGGACGGTGACCGGCGTGTTCGGCACGCCCCGCAAGGTCAGCCGCACGCTGGCGGTCTGTCCTGGCGCCACCCGCAGTTCGCTCGGCGCGGCACTCTCGTTGGGTCCGTGGAGCACCGGCACGGAGGGCAGGCCGGCCACCAGCCCGTCGGCCGCGTCGCTGTCCATGTTCACGGTGGCGCCGCCCCACGTCTCGTTGTGCGGGCCCGCGTACTGGTGCAGCCGCTGGTGATTGGCCCAGTCCCCGTTCGGCACGGCGTGGTCGGTCAGCACCGGCTCGCTGTTCCAGTCGGCGATCCAGATGTCGTCGGGGCGCGGGTAGCCGGCGTTACCGTACTGGCGGGCCAGGTCCGTGATCCCGGAGCTGGCGCTCGAGTACACGCCGGAGACGTAGCCGGCCGCGTGCAGCCCGCGCGTCCACCCGCCGAGGAAGTTGAGCACGGCGCGGGTGCAGGCGGACCGGCCCGTCTGGTAGCCCTCCATGTCGAAGTACACAGGCGTGCCCGGGCCGAAGCCGAATGCCCGCGCGGCGGCGACCGCGCTCTTGGCCTCGGACTGGCCTTCCGCGGCCGCCTGCGACGGGTTGATCTTCGCGACGAAAGGAACGTTCGTGCACGGCGCCTGCCTGCCGACCCAGAGCGGCGCGAACCGCCACCCTTCCGCGGCCACCTTGCGCACCCAGGCCGGCGTGAAGTTCCCGTAGCTGCAGGCCCAGTTCCTCCCGCCCAGGTAGGTGGCGGCGACCCGGTACGGAGAGGAGAGCCACGACGTCATCGTCGCGACGGAGGGAACCGTACACGTGTCGAACCCGAGTCCGCTCCCGGTCAGCCCCGACACCCTGGCGGCGGCCGCGGCCGGCGCTGCCTGCCGCGCGGCGGCCGCCTGCACAGGGGCCGCCTGCGCGGCGGCCGCCTGCCCGGTAACCAGTTCCGATCCGGCCGACATCAGTCCCTGGACGGCGGACGGCCCGCTGATCGCCGCGGTGGTGGACGCGCTGGATCCGGACGCCGTGCCGGTTTGCGTCGCGCCGGCCAGGATCGCGCGGATCTGCGTCTC
>DASYAD010000456.1:0-2364 GCA_036501515.1 Trebonia sp.
CCGTGCCGAGCATCAGGTTCGAGGGCGCGGGCTTCCCCGACTACCCGTGGATGTTCGCCACCGACCAGGAGTACACGATGTTCGCCCTGCTCGCCGCCGGGCAGTTCGGCACGGCCGAGGACGGGCTGCGCTCGCTGGCCCGGGTGAGCACGATCGCCAACCACGATTCGGGCAAGGTCGTGCACGAGACCGTCACCGACGGTTCGGTGTACTTCGGGCTGAACGACGAGCCCGGCGACATCGACGAGACGGCTAAGTTCCCCGACGCCGTGGCGATGGTCTGGCGCTGGACCGGCGACAACGCCTTCCGCGACGAGATGTACGCGTTCACCAAGAAGAACATGCAGTACATGCTGACCCTGATCAAGGGCGACGACCCGTGGCCGGCCGGCGCGGCCAACGTCGAGTCCGACGTGCTCGGCCCGGACGCGGTCGACGCGGCGGTATACACCATCCGCGGCTTCTATGACCTGGCCGACATGGCGGCGAGCAAGGGCGACACCGCCACGCAGCAGTGGGCCGACAGCCACGCTGCGGCCCTGGAAAAGAAGTTCTCGGCCGCCTGGTGGATGCCGGGCATCCCGCAGTTCGCCGACTCGCTCGCGGACGGGGGGAAGACCCAGCTGATGCAGCGCTGGTGGACCGGGGTCACCCCGATGGAGGCCCAGCTATACCCCGACGGGGTACCCACGCCGGGCCTGGTCCCGCCGTCCGAGGCGCTGCCCGCGCTCAAGCTGCGCGAGACGTCGTGCTACTCGGGCACCTACGGCCTGTACGTCGAGGGCGGCCCCGGCTGCGACCCGGGCACCTACACCGGGCACACCCAGCAGGCCTACACCCTCAACACCGGCGTGATGGCGGTCGGCCTGGGCAACTACGGCCTGCTCGGCCCGGGTCAGCAGCAGCGGTACACCGACGACCTGGCCACGCTGCAGCTGGGTAGCGTGGCCGAGCAGCCGGGCGCGATGCCGGAGATCGGCCCGTCGCCCGACTTCGCCGCCAACGTCAGCCAGCCGTTCAACGAGCGGTCCTCGCTGAACCAGGCCTGGGGCACCTACGGCGTGCTCTGGCCGGTGGTGAACCAGCAGCTCGGGGTCGACCCGCAGCTCGGCAACGGCCTGCTCGAGGTGCTGCCGGACGTGCCGTCCGGCCAGTCGTCGGTGAGCGGGACCAACATCAGGGTCGGCACCGGCGCCGTCGACGTGGCCGCCACGCACCACGGCAGCTCGTACACGACCACCGTCACCGCCGGGCTGGCGTGCACGCTGCACGTCGGCGCCACGGTGCCGACCGGCGCGACGGTGCACCAGGTGACGCTGAACGGATCGGCGGCGCACTACGCGATCCGAGACACCAACGCGGGCCGTGAGGTCATGGTGTCAACTCCGTGCCGCGGCCAGACCTGGCGGGTGCACGTGGTCGCTGGCTGAGCCGTCACCCGGCCCGTTCGGGATCAATGTTTTCGACCGTGCCGTTCAGCCGCGCTCGTTCGGCGGCGAAGACGGCGAGGTGGCTGGCCAGCGACTCCCGCGGCCCGGAGGAGATCAGGGCGCGGTCCCCGGTGGCGACGGCGGCGGTGAACGCGTCCATCAGGCCCGCGTCGCCGCCGGCGTGTCCTTGCCCGGCGTTCATCCCGCCCGCGGCCGCCGGCGTGACCGTCCGCTCGGCCCGGGTGAGGAAGTCGTAGACGCGGATGGTCTCGCCGTTGCCGGTGAGCTCGGCGCGCGTGCCGAACACCTGGGTCCGCCGGTGGGCGGCCTCGGTGAACGCGGTCATGGTGAAGGTGGCCGTGGTCGCGCCGGGAAACTCCAGCGCGACGACCTGGTGGTCGACGGCGTCGTTGTCGCAGGCGTAGACGCACCGGCCGTACGGGCCGTTGGTCAGCGCTTCGTCCAGGGCGCCGGCCGAGAAGTCGCCGATGACGACGCTCAGCGGCCAGCCGTGCGCGCCCCGGTCGAGCAGGCCGCGGTAGAGCCGCGGCGCCGAATAGGGGCAGTCCGGTTCGACCGAGCAGGCCACGCACCGGTCCGCGGCGCCGGACGGCCGGTTCGCGGCGGTGAAATGAGTCAGGCTGCCGAAGCTCGAGACCCGCAGCGGCGCCCGGCCCAGGATGTACTGCAGCCAGTCCAGGTCGTGGCAGGACTTAGCCATCAGCATGGAGGTCGCCAGGTCGCTGCGCCGCCAGTTGCCACGGACGTAGGAATGGGCCTGGTGCCAGAAGCCGACCGGCTCCAGGTGCTGGACGCTCATGATGTCACCGAGCTGGCCGGAGTCGGCGATCTGCTTGACGGCGCGCGTGTACGGCGTGTAGCGCATTACGTGGCCGACGGCGAGCATGACGCCGGCCTTCTCCACCGCGGCCAC
>DASYAD010000457.1:0-9973 GCA_036501515.1 Trebonia sp.
CGCTAGCCCGACTCGCCGGAAGCCGCGCGTCGCCGCTCAGTTACCGCTACTTGCCGTAATCCCCACCACCCGGCCAGCGCCACCCCACCCGCTCAGCACCGCCTCACCCGACGAGCACCGCCTCACCCGACGAGCACCGCCCCACCCGACGAGTACCGCCCCACCCGACGAGCACCGCCGCCCCGCCCTGCACTGCCCAGCCTGGCGAGCGCCGGACTACCCGGCGAGCGCGGCCCTAGCTCCGGCGAGCGCTGCGAGTGGCTAGTGTTGCTGATCAAGTTAGTGTGATGGAAATTTTTGTCTAATTGGTAACTCGTATGTATCAGAGCCCGAAAAGATTCCAAGATCTTCTGGTTTGCCTGCCAATATGCCGGTTCCGCAGGCCGTTGCCGGCGCCCGCGGCTACTAGCGGCCGGCGTTAACCCGACGGATTGGCACATCGGCCCGTTGCAGGACTTGGCGGAGCCGAGACGGTTAACGGATCAGGGGTAAACCGCAGCCCGCCGGGGAACCAGCCGATGCGGAACTAGCTGGGAAACCAGCCGATGTAGAAGATGCCAAGTCCGAGCGCGACGAACATGGCGGCGATGAGCCAGAAGCGCACCACGATCGTGGACTCGGCCCAGCCGACCATCTCGAAGTGGTGGTGCAGCGGCGCGATCTTGAACACCCGTTTGCGGCGCGTCTTGTACGAGGTGACCTGGATGACCACCGACATGGTGACGATGACGAACAGGCCGCACAAGATCAGCAGCAGCAGGTCGGTCCTGGTGACGATGGCCAGGCCGGCCAGCGTCCCGCCGAGGGCGAGCGAGCCGGTGTCGCCCATCCAGATCTTGGCCGGCGGCGCGTTCCACCACAGGAACCCGAAGCAGGCGCCCATCACCGAAGCGGCCACCACCGCCGCGTCCAGCGGATCACGCACCGGATAGCAGTTTCCCACCAGGGTGGTCGTGCAGTCATTGCGCCACTGCCAGTTCCCGATCAGCACGTAGGCCGCCAGAACCAGGATGGAGGCCCCGGTGGCAAGGCCGTCAAGGCCGTCGGTGATGTTCACGCCGTTCGAGGTGGCGGTGATGATGAGCAGCACCCAGATGACGAACAGGAGCGCGCCGAGAGAGACGCCGAAGTCGGCGTTGAACGACAAGTGCTCAGAGGCCGGGGTGAGATCGTCGCCGTTGGGGAAGTGGATCGCGAGCACCGCGAAGATCACCCCGACGGTGACCTGCCCGAGCAGCTTGGCCCCGCTGCGCAGGCCGAGGCTGCGGCGCATGAACAGCTTCAGGAAGTCGTCGACGAACCCGACGAAGCCGAGCCCGGTCATCAGGAACAGCACCAGCACGCCGGACACGGTCAGCGCCTCGCCGGTGAACAGGTGCCCGAGCAGGTAGCCGATCAGCGAGGCGATGATGATGACGATGCCCCCCATGGACGGGGTGCCGTTTCTCTCCATGTGCGCGGGCATGTTGTCGCCCGTCCTGACCTGCTGGCCGAGCTTGCGCTTGCGCAGGACGGTGATCACGGGCCTTGTCCCGAGCAGTGCGATGATCATCGAGATCGCACCGGACAAGAGGATGGTCTTCACTGGTCAGTCCCTACGTGTCACAGCATGATCGTCGGCCCTGCGCTCCCTGGACGCCTCGCCGAAGCGTCGGTTCAAGCTACCCCAAACGGCCCCCTGGACAGCGGCAGAACACACGGCGCGCCCGATTTCCCTGCCGCCCGCTGCCCCGGCTGAGGCGGCCCGGTGTTTGGGTCCGGCCTTCGCTGGCCGTTAGCGAGACAGGACAGAAAGACAAGGAGGCCCGAGGTGAGCACGTCCACGACTGCGATCTGGATCATCTGCGCGGTTGTCGTCGTCGCGCTCGCCATCTGGCTGATCGGCGCGGCTGTGGCCGCGCGCAAGCCGCACCAGGAGCATGCGCACGGGGAACGCCTTCGCGGCAGCGTGCAAGGCGGGATGCACGTCGGCGGCGGCCGCCGCTGGCGGGCGGATCGTCCGCACCGGCCAGGTGAGCGTGGTGACTTCGGCTCGCCGGACGGCTCGTGCGCCGATGGGCTTCGGGCACCTGCTCACCACTTACGCCGAGACACAGGCCGGGCTCTTACCGCAGGGCCGACGGCAGGTCGGGGTAGATGCCTATCACCCTGTCCGCACCCTGCAGCTCGAATACCCGCCGGGCGGCGGGGTGCGCGATAACCACCCGCAGATCGGTGCCCACCTCGACCGCCTGACGGTAAGCGTAGACGATGGCGCCCATGCCGCTGGAATCACAGAAGGTCGTCGCCGTCATGTCCGCGATAAGCACGGACGGCCGACCGCTGACCGCGGTCAGCAACGCTTCACGGACGCGAGGGCTCGTCGTGACGTCAATCTCACCAGGCAGCGCAATAACTACCCGCTCGGTAGACGACTGAGCGAGGAGGTGCTCTTCAGAGGGCATTGCCATCACCTGCTCTGGCGGGGTCCGGGCCGGAGGCGCGTGATCATTCGCTGCTGCCTTCTAGTTTCCCCTGCTAAGCAGCCTCCGTCAAACCCGCCCCTGCCAGCCAGTCCAGGCGGCTACAGCGGCACTGTGAGCCCCTCATGCACCACGCAGCCGCGGCAGCACGTGGTCGGCGTAGAACTCGAAGAAGCCAGCATGCCCGGAGCCGACCTGGTTGACATATACCTCGTCGAAGCCGGCGTCCGCGTAGGCGCGGATTCCCTTGACGTGATCGTCGGGCGACGGGCCGAGCGGGGCGGAGATCATGTCCTCGGAGACCAGCTCCGACAGCTCAGCGAAATGCCGGGGCGACGGCAGCAGCCGGGCCGCCTCGCCGGGCAGGACATCGTTGGGCCAGAGCCGGTGCATGGTCTTGCGCGCGCGGCCGGGGTCCGGGTCCCAGCAGACCTTGAGGCCGCCCTGGACGGGACGGTCGCCGCCGCCAGAATCACGGTACAGGCGGACGAAGTCCGCGTTTGGCTGGACGCCCATGTAACCGTCGGCAAGGCGAGCCGCCAACTTGATCGCTTTCTCTCCGAAGCCTGACATGTAGAGCGGCGGCGGCGAGTCAGGCACCGAATACAGCCGGGCGGTGTCGACCCGGTAGTGCTTGCCGTGGTGGGTAATGAGCTGGCCGGTAAGCAGCTCTCTGATCACGCCGACCGCTTCCTCGAGCATTTCCAGCCGTTCCTCGGCGGACGGCCAGCCCGTGCCGAGTATGTGCTCGTTCAGCGCCTCGCCGCTGCCGACGCCCAGCGTGAACCGGCCGCCGGTCAGCAGCGTCGAAGTCGCGGCCGCCTGGACGATAACCGCGGGATGGATCCGCACCAGCGGGCAGGTCACCGCCGTGGCGACGGGAAGGGACACCGCCTGCGAGATGGCGCCGAGCTCACCTTTCGTTCTGTGCCGGGGGCGCCGGTGTCGAGGCGCGCCGCTCGTTGAACCGGTTCGCGGCGGTCCGGCCCAGAGCGGTCAGCCGGCTGAACACCGCGGAGTTCATCGCCGGGTCCAGCCGGTAGCCGGGGGTCTCCCCGCCGTCGCCGCCGCCCGGGCGCGGGAGTGCCAGCCGCTGCGCCAGGTGCGCGACGTCGCTGGTCAGGCTGGGGGCCAGGCCGGCGACCCTGGACACCACCTGGCCGGCCGGGGTCAAGATGATCTCGGCCCGGCGGCCGCGTACCGCGTCGATGATCTGGCGGGCGGCGCGCTCAGCGTCCATCGAGATCAGCGGCAGGCTGGCGCCGAGCGAGAACCAGGTGAATTCCTTTTCCGCCTGGCCGGTGAAACGGGCCTGCACGTGCGAGCCGGTCCGCATGAGCCCGGGCACGACCGTGGTCACCGTCACCGGTCCGCGGCCAAGTTCGGCCCGCAGTCCCTCGGAGAACCCCACGGCGGCGAATTTGGCGGTGCTGTAGGGCACCAGGTGCGGGACCCCCACCTTGCCGCCGATAGAGGCGATCGTCACGATGCGGCCGTGCCGCTGGCGGCGCATGACCGGCAGCGCGGCCAGCGCCAGCCGGACCGGCGCGAGCGCCATCGTGGCGAAAGCGGTCTCGAACTGGCCGAGATCGTCGTTTTCCACGGGACCAACCTGGATGACGCCGGCGTTACTGATCACGATGTCCAGCCGCCCGTAACGCTCGACGGCGGTATCGACCAGCCGCTGCGCGGCCGCCTCTTCGCTCACGTCGCAGGTCACGGCCGTCACGTCGGCACCTGCGGCGCGCAGCTGCTCAGCGGCGCGTTCCAGCTCGACAGCGTCGCGGGCACAGATGACCAGCGGACAGCCGCGCCGGGCGAGTTCGCGGGCAAGCAGCAGGCCCAGCCCCCGCGACGCGCCGGTGACGACGGCTACCTCACCGCGGATGTCGTCCTTGGCCTGGCGCGCGGCCAGGACCGATGTAGCCGCCGCCGCGGTCGCCGCGGCCAGTGCGACCCGAACCCTCATGACGCCCTCCCCCTCATCGCCTGCGGGAACTTTCGCCCGCTTCCCTGGCGGCCGGGAAAGAAACCATGCCGCGGGCGGACTTCGGATGTTGATCGGCGGCCTGGCGGGCAGGTGATCCAGTCTGCTCCTCCGCCCCTACCCCTCCTGCCACCCACCACATGCCGCTCGAGCAGGCGCCCCGCGGTTACGAGATGTTCCGTAACAAGACCGACGGCTGCATCAAGGTCGTGCTGAAGCCATAGGCCGAACGCGGGGACGCCTGCTGGCGGGCGAGGGACCGGCGCGGCCGCTAGAAGTAATGCCGGCGGCCGCCGACGGCGCGGCCGGTGGCGCCGAGAAGGGCCAGGATGAGGCCGATCACGAGCACCACGATGCCGATCGTCCAGAGAATGGCGATCTTGACGACGAAGCCGATGATAAGCAGGACGATGCCGAGAATGATCATGGAGATCTCCTGGTGAGCAGGTAATGGCTTAGCTAGAGCCGACTGCTGTCAGGAGGCGCCTCGCGAATGCTCACGCGAAAGTGCGGGGACAAGGCCGACGTGCACGGGCCGCGGGGTTCTTGGCGGCGTCCTTACGGCAATTTTACCAAGAGCGCTTCAGCGGATTCAAGACTGCCGGACGGCGCTGTCGATAACCTCGGCGCAGACCTCGCCAAGCTTGCGGCGTTCCGACCTGGCGCGCGCCCGCAGTTCCTGGTAGGCGGTCCTGGCGGAGACGCCCTTGGTACCCATCACGATGCCCTTGGCCTGCTCGATGACCTGCCGCGAGTTCAGCGCGCCCTGGAGCTGGCCGGCCAGCTCCGACTGCCGCTCGCCCTGCATGATGCTGGCGATCAGCAGGGCCGCGAGGTCGGTGAAGGCGAGCAGTGCCAGCTCGTTGGCGGGCGACCACGGGCGGCTGCGCTCCGACAGGACCGCGACCACCCCGACGGCGTCCTGGTTGTACGGCAGCGGGGTGGCGAGCACGGCCCTGACCTCACGCTGGACCGCGGCCTTGGCGAACAACGGCCAGCGCTCCTCCTGCTCCAGGTCAGCGGCGCCGATCAGTTCCTTGGTGTCGTACGCCTCGATGCACGGCCCTTCCTGATGCTGGATCTGCAGGTCCTCCAGGTGGGCGAAGCGGTCGTCAGAGGCCGCGACGCTGCGCAGGTGCTGGGCCGAGTCGCACAGCATCAGGCCCGCGCCGTCCACCGCGAACATCGAGTGCGTCGTCTCGACGATCTCACTGATCGCGTCTTCCACCCGCATCTCGCCGAACCGCAGCCGGCCCAGCTCGACCAGGGCGTGCCGGACGTCTTCGAGGGAAATCTCCATGTCCGCCCCTAGCAGGCCGCGCTTAGTGGACGCCTGAGGCGTTGAACAGGTGCGGCCCGGGCGCGCCGGGCACCCATTCCAGCTTCTTCTCGAAATGAACGGTGGTGCCGTGGCGCTTGTTGGCGGTCAGCTGCACGTTATCGGCCACCGCGTCAATGATCTGCAGGCCCCGGCCGTGCTCAGCGGCCGCGGGCACCCGGTCGCCGGTCAGGGCGAACCCGTCTAGCTGTCCGCCGTCCCTGCTGGCGGCGTTGACCACCTCGATGACGCACTGGCAGTCCTTGGCGCTCACCAGCACCTCGTACTCATCCCCGGGCCCCGCGTGCTGTATGACGTTGGCGCACGCCTCACCGAGGGCGAGCGCGATGTCGCCCCGGGTGTCGGCAGTCACCCCCAGGGTCTCCAGGCAGCTGTCCAGCACTTGGCGGCTGACCGGCACGCTGACGGCATCACGGGGAAGGTACAACACCATCTTGATTTCCATGCCACCTGCCTCTGACGAGCACCAAGTACCTCTGCGGGCCCTCTTTGGCCTGCTTAAGAACAACTGCCTCGATCGAGCCGCCCCAAACGGGACGCAGGCGCGCGGAAACGGGCTAACAGATCTTTCAGGCGATTAACGGGCGGGTAATGGGTGGCTGCCGGGGAGGTTTCGCTGGTGGTTAGGCGGTCCGTCACCCTCGCGTGACCGGCGTTCGGTCTCGCTGCCGATAAGTGGGCCCGCAGCCTTCGTCGGGCCGGCTGCGAGGTTCGGCTGGCGGTTACGGTGTCAGCCGCCTTCGTTAGGGATAATCACCGTGATCCCCTGGGCCGCCAGGACCTTGGCGCTGATGACGCCGAACTGGGCGAACTCTTCCGCGCTGAGGGTGCTGACGAGCAGTTCGCGGACGGCGGCCACGTGGCCGGGGGCGGTGGCCTGGACCTTCTGCCAGCCCTCCTCGGTGAGCACCGCGTTGATGAAGCGTCCGTCGCCCGGGCACGGTTCCCGCCGCACCCAGCCCTTGGACTGCAGGCGGCTCACCACATGGCTCAGCCGCGACAGCGAGCTGTTGGCCATCGCGGCGAGCTCGCTCATCCGCAGGGTGCGGTCCGCGGCCTCGGAAAGTCCTGACAGCACGAGGTAGTCGAAGTGGTTGATGCCCGCGTCGCGTTGCAGCTCGGCGTCCAGTGCGGCCGGCAGCCGCAGCAGCAACGCCACGACGGAACGCCAGGCCGCCTGCTGTTCATCGCTAAGCCAGTCCATGGACATTATTCTATAACTGCTATAGTTGAAGCATCAAGTTAGTCCTCGGTGAGTGGAGGCGGCCATGGCCGGACGCTCGATCTTTGACCCGGAAGTGCCAGCCGGAGCGTACGACGCGTTCGTGCTCGAGGCCGCGCCGCGGTCGGCCGCGCAGCGGTCCTGGGAGGCGGCCGACGGCCCGCTGCCCGCGCTGTACATCGGGCACGGCGCGCCGCCGCTGCTCGATGACGCGCTGTGGATGTCGCAGCTGGCCGCGTGGACGCATGCGATGCCGAAGCCGCGGGCGGTGCTGATCGTCTCCGCGCACTGGGAGGCGGCGCCGCTGATGCTGTCGGCCCCGGCTGCCGGTACGCCGCTGGTGTACGACTTCGGCGGGTTCCAGCCGCGGTACTACTCGCTGACGTACCCGACCCCGGACGCTTCGGCGTTGGCGGCTGAGGTCGCCGCGCTGATGCCACACACCGCCCCGGCCCATCAGCACCCGAGCCGGGGCCTCGACCACGGCGCCTGGGTGCCACTCAAGATCATGTACCCGCTGGCCGACGTGCCGGTGCTGCAGCTGTCCATCCCGACGTCGGACCCGGGCCGGCTGCTCGCGCTCGGCGCCAGGCTGCGCCCGCTGCGCGAGTCAGGCGTGCTCGTGATCGGCTCAGGTTTCCTCACCCACGGGCTGCCGTTCCTCACCCCGTCGATGATCACGGACAACGCCGTGCCCGGGTGGTCTGCCGATTTCGACCAGTGGGCGGCCGAGGCGCTGGCCCGCGGCGACGTGGAGACGCTGGCCGACTTCAAGCGGGCGCCCGGGATGCCGTACGCGCACCCGTCGGCGGACCACTTCCTGCCGTTGTTCGTGACGCTCGGCGCGGCGGCCGACCCGTCCGCGCCGGTACCCGCCGTCATCGACGGCTACTGGATGGGGCTCGCGAAGCGGTCGTTCCAGGTGGCGTGAGCACGGACCTTGCCATCGGCCCCAGTCGGATGATTGCCTGGTCACCGTGAGGACGCCAGGGGGTCACAGGTCGCAGGCGGAGTGGGTCTCTTACCTGCTCGAGCCGAAGAACTGGATCATTGTCACCACCATCGCCGTCGGCTGGCACGCCGACGGCCTGGCGGGCCTGGCCTGGGGCGGGCTGGCGGCCCTGTTCGCCGGGGTGCTCCCGACGCTGTTCATCAACCGGGGGGTGAGCGACGGGCGGTGGGCCGACCGTTACGTCGGCGCCAAGGGGCCCCGGCTGGTCGTGCTGTCCTTCATCATCGCCTCGGTCGCGGCCGGGCTGGCGCTGCTGGCCGGGTTCGGCGCGCCGGGCGAGCTGACCGGGTACTTCGGCTGCATGCTGGGCAGCGTCGCCGTGCTCGCAGCGATCACCACGGTGTGGAAGATCTCGATTCACTGCGCGGTGGCGGCCGGCTCGGTGACGATGCTGGCGCTGCTGTTCGGGCCCTGGGTGGTGCCGGGTTACCTGCTCGTCGTGCTCACCGCCTGGTCCCGGGTGCTGCTCAAGGACCACACGACCGCCCAGGTGGTGGCCGGGTCGCTGCTCGGCGCGGCCGCCGCCGTCGTCACCTACGCGATCATCCCGCACCACTAGGCGCGATACCGGTCCGGCTGGCTGCGACCGCCGTCGCCGCTCCCTGCCCGGAAGGCACACCGCCCGGATTATCCAGAACGGGGGCGGCCTTCCCCCTCCACGTCACCGCGGTACCTGGCGGCCCGCGGCGGCGCTAGAGCGGCCAGATGCGGGCGGTCTCGTCAGTGCTCGCGGTGGCCAGCTGGCGGTCGGTCGGGCTGAACGCCACGAAGCTGACCCCGCCGGCGTGACCCTCCAGGGTGCGGGCGCAGCGGCCGGTGGCCGACTCCCACATGCGGACCGTCGTGTCCGAGCTGGCGGTGGCGATCAGCTTGCCGTCCGGGCTGTAGGCGACCACGAACGCGGAGTCCGTGTGCCCCTCCAGGGTCCTGATCGAGGCGCCGGAAGCGGCGTCCCAGATCCGGGCCGTCGCGTCCTCGCTGGCGGTCGCGACCACGCGCTCGGCCGGGCTGAACGCCACCGACCACACGGTGTCGGAATGACCGGTCAGGATGCGCACGCAGTTGCCCGTCGCGACCTCCCACAGCCGCGCGGTGGCGTCGAAGCTGGCCGTCGCGATCAGCGCGCCGTCCGGGCTGAACGCCACGGCCGACACGATGCCGGTGTGGCCTGTCAGCACCCGCACGCACGTGCCGGTGGCGGTGTTCCACAGCCGCGTGGTGCCGTCGCCGCTGGCGGTCGCGAGCAGCTTGCCGTCCCGGCTGAAGGCCGCACCGTAGACGATGTCACTGTGACCTTCGAGCACGTGCAGGCAGCTGCCGGTCCCGGTGTCCCAGAGCCGCACGGTCTCGTCGTAGCTGGTGGTCGCCAGGATCCGGCCGTTCGGGCTGAACGCGACGCCGAACACGGCGATCGTGTGCCCGGTCAGCTCGCGGATACAGGCCCCCGTCTTCGCGTCCCACAGCCGGGGAGACAGGTCGGCGCTGACGGTCGCGATCATGGTGCCGTCAGGACTGAACGGCGCGGCGAACACCGCGTCGGAATGTCCGCTCAGCGTGTGCACCAGCTCGCCGGTGGACGCGCTCCACACCCGGGCCGTCTTGTCCTCGCTGGCGGTGCTGATCCGCCCGCCGTCTGGACTGAAGGCAACCGAGTTGACCGCACCCGTGTGGCCGGCGAGGACGCGCGCGCCCGCCGCTTCGATAACACTCATGTAACCGCCTCTGGGATCCCGCCGCGTGTCCGGTGCCGTCATGTGGAGCGGCCGCCCGCGGACAGGCATCTGTCGTTAAACGCGCGCCTCATTGTCTACTGTCCAGCCGGGCAAGTGGCGGTTTTTAGCGTGTTTGCAGCCGGTGTTGCACCATTTCGTGACATAACAAGTCCGCTCCCGTACCCTGCCCCGCTCAGTTACGCTTCGTCGCGGAGGCGATGACGCGGCTTGATGCGGTC
>DASYAD010000458.1:0-10697 GCA_036501515.1 Trebonia sp.
CCGCCCCTTGCCAGGCGCAAGAGTACCGCAACCGGACACGGCCACGCGCGCGGTTAGCGGGGCGTCCCGCGCTTACCGCGGCAGCCGGTATTCCTTGAGCAGGCCGCGGCTGATGATTGTCTTCTGGATTTCAGACGTGCCCTCGCCGATCAGCAGGAACGGCGCCTCGCGCATGAGCCGCTCGATTTCGTACTCCTTGGAGTAGCCGTAGCCGCCGTGGATGCGGAACGCGTCCTGGGTGATCTCGGCACAGTACTCCGAGGCGAGCAGCTTGGCCATGCCGGCCTCGACGTCGTTACGCTGGCCCGCGTCCTTCAGCCGGGCCGCGTTCACCATGAGCGCGTGCGCCGCCTCGACCTTGGTCGCCATCTCAGCGAGCTTGAACGCGATGGCCTGGTGCCCGGCCAGCTCGGTCCCGAACGTCTTGCGCTGCTGCGCGTAGGCGATGGCCAGCTCGAAGGCACGGAGAGAGATGCCGCACGCCCGGGCGGCCACGTTCACCCGTCCTACCTCGACGCCGTCCATCATCTGGTAAAAACCCTTGCCACGGCCCTGCTGGCCGCCCAGGATGTCGTCCTCGCCGACCCGCACGCCGCTCAGGATCATCTCGGTCGTCTCGACGCCCTTGTAGCCCATCTTCTCGATCTTGCCCGGAATGGACAGACCGGGACGGGTCTCGCCGAAGCCGGGGTCCTTCTCGATAAGGAACGTGGTGAAGTTCCGGTAGACGGACCCGGCGCCGAGGTCGTCCCTGACCAAGGTGGCCACCACCCGCGACTGCGCGCCGTTGGTCAGCCACATCTTCTGCCCGTCGATCACGAAGCCGTCCCCGTCCGGGACGGCCCGCGTTTTGATCGCGGCGACGTCCGAGCCGAGACCGGGCTCGCTCATCGAGAAGGCGCCGCGGACCTCCCCCGTCGCCATCCGCGGCAGCAGCCGCTGCTTCTGCTCGACGGTGCCGTGCTGCAGCAGCAGGTAAGCCACGATGAAGTGCGTGTTGATCACGCCGGAGACGCTCATCCAGCCGCGGGCGATCTGCTCGACCACCAGCGCGTAGGTCAGCAGCGACTCACCGAGGCCGCCGTACTCCTCGGGAATCATCAAGCCGAACAGGCCGATCTCCCGCATCTGGTCGATAATCGCCTGCGGGTACTCATCCGCATGCTCAAGCGCCTGCGCGTTCGGGATGATCTCCTTGTCGGTGAACTCCCTGACCGTCGCCAGGATCTCGGTCTGGACATCGGTGAGTCCGGCGGTCTGAGCCAGACGGGCCACGGTAATCCTCCCTGCTGGTCGTTTCAGACCGCTCGTGACTGAAGGGGTCCGGCCTTCGCCGCCGGGAAGTAGTTCTCGCCGATGCCCTGGCCCCGCCGGGGGATCATCACGGTGGGCTTCCACGAAAGCACCACGTCGCCGACCTCGAAGTCCTCGTAGAACCGGCCCAGCTGCGCCTCGTGGACAGTCATCACGTCTCCGGGGGAACGAACGCCGACGTCCGAGCCAGCCCCGCGGCCCGGCCCTTGGCCGCGATGACCAGCGCCATCTTCCGCGACGCCTCGTCGATCATCTCGTCGCCGAGCATCGCCGCGCCGCGGGCCCCGCCCGCCTCCGACGTGCAGTACTCGTAGGCGTCCAGGATCAGCTCGGCGTGGTCGTAGTCGGCCTGCGCGGGCGAGTAGACCTCGTTGGCCGCCTCAATCTGGTCCGGGTGCAGCGCCCACTTGCCGTCGAACCCGAGCGCGGCGCTGCGGGCGGCGACCCGGCGGAACCCCGCCACATCCCGCACCTGCAGGTAGGGTCCGTCGATGGCCTGCTTGCCGTTCGCCCGCGCGGCCATCAGGATCGACATCAGGATGTGGTGGTAGGCGTCGCCGACGTCGTACCCCGGCGGCTGCTCGCCGACGACGAGCGACCTCATGTTGATACTCGCCATGAAGTCGGCCGGCCCGAAGATGATCGTCTCGACCCGCGGCGACGCCTTCGCGATCGCGTCGACCGCGATCAGGCCCTGCGCGTTCTCGATCTGCGCCTCGATCCCGATCCGCCCGACTTCGTACCCGAGCGTCTTCTCGATCTGGGTGATGAGCAGGTCCAGCGCCACCACCTGTTCGGCACTCTGCACCTTCGGCAGCATGATCGCGTCCAGGTTGGCGCCGGCCCCCTCCACCACCTCGACGACGTCCCGGTAAGTCCAGTGGGTAGTCCAGTCGTTGACCCGGACAACCCGGATCTTGCCGCCCCAGCCGCCCTCGTTCAACGCGGCGACGATGTTCTTGCGTGCGGCCGGCTTGGCCAGCGGCGCACACGCGTCCTCCAGGTCCAGGAAGACCTGATCAGCGGGCAGCCCCTTCGCCTTCTCAAGGAAACGGGGGTTGCTTCCCGGTACGGCGAGATTCGAGCGCCGCGGCCGGAGCCCTGGCTGTACGTCGCTGACGGGGCCGCTGGGGGCCGCGCTGGCCGGCTGGTTCTGCATGCCTCTCCTTCGTTCTGAGCGAGCTACGCGCCCTAACTTTGGTCGGCCAAATTTTATGATCACTAGCAAAGCTTACTTGAAGCCTAGTGTCAAGATATAAGCCAGTACGTACAACTCGAACACACAAGTGATACTTAGGTCACTACTGGGCTTGACGTAGGACTTGATCCGTCGCAATATGGCCGTCTAAAGTTCCGCACCCGATCGGAGTCGTGTTGGAAGCCGGAGCCTTCTTCACCTCGGCGCGGCCCGCCGCTGACGGATCAAGCGAGCCCGCCGCCTACCGCCAGCTCGCGTCGGACCTCCGCGACGCGATCGCAGCGGGCAGCTACCCGGAAGGGCAGCGGCTGCCAACCGAAGCAGACCTCGTCACTTCCACCGGGCTAAGCCGTCAGACGGTACGACGGGCCTTTCAGGAACTTACGACCGAGGGCGTCGTCTACCGTGTCCCTGGGCGCGGCACCTTTGCCGTACCTGGAGACGGCAGGTACCTGCGGTCAGTGGGCAGCATCGACGACCTGGTCGCCTTGTCGGTCGACACTGAACTCGAAGTAGTGGAGCCTCTCCACCTGCAGGCGAGCGTAGAGCTCGCAGACCAGCTTCAGCCTGGCGCGGACACGGTCATGACCATTTCGTTCCTGCGGCTGCACGGGGGGATACCGTTCTGCTACACCCGGGTGCACGTCCCCGTGGCGATCGGACGCAAGCTCCGGGACCTGCCCGAGATGGCCCAGCTGGCTGATCCCGGCGCACGCGCGCCGTTTACGGTCATCAGCCTGATGAATCAGGTCACCGAACTCCCTATCCACAGTGCGGCGCAGGATGCGACCGCGGTGGCGGCGGACGTCGACACAGCACACCGGCTTGGCTGCGAGCCGGGCCTCCCCGTGCTGCGGATCGACCGGCTCTACCGGGACCGGGAACTGACACCCCTGGAACTCGCGGTCAATCACTTCCACCCGGACCGCTACTCCTACCGGATCCACCTGCGCGCCCAGCTGGACCCCTCACCACGGTGAAAACGGGCCGAAACCTGTATGCGTACCTGAGGCCGTGTCCCGCGGCTAGTTCGAAACCTGACGACCGGACACGGCCACGCGGGGTTAGCGGGGCGCGCCCGGCGAGGCGAGCGGTAGGTGAGCGGCGACCACCGCCGAGCGGCCGGCGTGCACCGCGGCCAGCGCTTCCTTCAAGATTCCAGGCAGCTCAGCCGGGTCGCTGACGGTCGCCGCGAACGCTCCGCCCGCGGCGGCGGCCACCCCGGGCAGGTCGGCTTCCGGGTCGAAGGAGACCTGGAAGTCCTCGGCCGCGGCGGCGGCGCCGTGCGGGTGCACGCCGAGCGTGGACTGCTTCGGTGCGCGCCAGCCGCGGTTGTCGTAGATGACGGTGAGGGACGGCGTGCCGTACCTGCGCGCCAGCCAGTGCACCGACGCCGGCACGCTGAAGAGGTAAGTGCCGTCGCCAGTCAGGGAAACCACCACTCGTTCTGGCGCGGCCAATTTCGCCCCCACCGAGCCGCCGCCGTGCCAGCCAAGGGAAGCACCGCCGGACCCGAGGTAACCTCCGGGGCGGTTGACCCGCAGGTGCTCGGCGACCGTCTGGAAGTTGGTGACCGACTCGGTCAAAATCAGCGCGTCCTCGTCCGCCAGCAGGTCACGGACGCACGCGGTCAGGAAGGCGGGCGTGATCACGCCGTCTTCCGGCTGCTCCTCGGCGTCCCAGGCGGCCCGTTGCGCGTCGTGCTCAGCCGTCACCTGGGCCCGGCGCGCCTCGACAAGATCAGTATCGAAACCGTGATCCATAACGGAAGCGGCTATCTGCCCCAGCGCCACCTTGCTGTTGGCGGCCGCGCTGCGCCGCGCGGGCACGTGCCACAGCGCCATGCCAGCCTTGACCGGGTCGATGTCCACCACGTAGATCGCCGCGTCGTCGGCCGGCTTGCTGCTCGACTCGATGTACGGGACGTCGCTGTCAAGCACCAGGACGACGTCGGCGGCGGCGAGCAGCGGGTTCTGCGCGGCGGTGGTGAACTGCCAGCCACGGTGCATCGGGTGGTCGGCCGGGAAGTTCATCCTGAACGCGGCCGACTCGATGACCGGCACGGCCAGCAGGTCGGCCAGCTCGACAAGGGCGGGCACGGCGTCGGCGTCGCGGCCCAGGTGGCCGGTGATGATCAGCGGGTTCCGCGCGCCTGCCAGGGCCGCCGCGATCTCGTCCGCGACCTCGGCGGTGAGCGCGGCCGGCTCGACCGGGCGGTAGGCGGCGGGGTCGGCCGCGTGCTCCGTGAGCGGCTCTTCCATCACCTCACGGGGACCGGTGAGGTAGACCGGGCCCTTGGGCTCGCTGTTCGCGATCTGCAGTGCCCGGTGCACCAGCTGCTTGACGTTCCTGCCGGTGCGGATCTCGTTGTCGTACTTGACGTAGCCGCGCATGATGCCGCGCTGGTCGCGCACGTCCTGGATCCAGTGGATGAACTCGTTGCGGCTGCCCGGCAGCTCGCCGCGCAGTGTGTAGGGCGACGTGCCGGCGAAGACGAGCACGGGCGCGCGGCCCGCGGCGGCGTTGGAAATCGCGCCGCCCATGTTCTGGGTGCCACCGTCTACGTGCACGATGACCGCGCTTGGTTTGCCGCTGACCAGGGCGTAGGCGTGGGCGGCGCTGAGCGCCACCATCTCATGCGGGCAGATGATCAGTCTCGGCAGTTCGCCTTCCCTGCCTTCGGCCCTGGCCTGCGCCATGGCCTCGATGATGCCCGGGTGATCGCTGCCGAGATTGGCGAAAATGTAGCCGATACCCGCTTCTGCCAGCGCCTCAAGGAACGCGGTGCTCGTCGTGTAATAGCGGGTCACCTGCGGGGCCTCCTCGCCTCGGAGTTACCACCACATTGTGGCCGAGGGACGGCGGCACGGCTAGGCACGGCCCGGCCGACTGTGGCGCACGCTAAAAGCGGCGCAGCTCAGTTAGCTCCGGGCGGACGACTTCCGTCGCCGGCTTCCTTTTCTGCGCAGCAGCACAGGGGCGGGGCGCGAGGGCGCCCCGCACCCTAGTAACGTCCGGCAGTCTGCACCGTCATCGCGTGCTCGACCAGGGTCACCAGCGTGGCCTTGGTCGACTCACGGTTACGCGCGTCGCAGGGGATGATCGGCGTCGTCGACGGCACCGCCAGCGCCTCGCGCACGTCGTTGGAACGGTGCGGGAACTGGCCGTGGAACCCGTTGATCCCGATGACAAACGGCAGCCCGCTCGCCTCGAAGTAGTCGACGGCGGGGAACGAGTCGGCCAGTCGCCTGGTGTCGACCAGTACCACCGCGCCGATCGCGCCCTGGATCAGGTCGTCCCACATGAACCAGAACCGGTGCTGTCCGGGCGTGCCGAACATGTAGAGCACCAGGTCCTTCTCCAGCGTGATACGGCCGAAGTCCATCGCCACGGTGGTGGTGTTCTTGTCGGGAACGTGCGACAGGTCGTCGACGTCGGTCGACGCGACTGTCATGACGGCCTCGGTCGTCAGCGGGGTGATTTCCGATACCGAGCCGACGAAGGTGGTCTTGCCCACACCAAAGCCGCCGGCGACGACGATTTTCACCGACGTCATAGCCGACGCGTCGCCGCCTCCGCCCGGCCGGGCGACGCTAGATCTTACGGAGTCCACTAAGCACCCTTTCGAGCAGGTTAAGGTCGGGACGGCCCTCCGAGTCGTCACGCTGGTGAATGCGCACGAGGCCGTCCGCGCTCATGTCCGCCACCAGAATCCGGGCCACGCCAAGCGGCATCCTGAGCACCGCGGAGATCTCCGCCACGGACCGCCAGTCAAGGCAGAACTGGAGGATCGCCTGGCACTCTGGCGCGAGCACAGAGAGGTCACGCGGCTCGTAGACGGTGGCACTTACCAGGGCCTCGAGCGCGAGCTTGTACCGTGGCTGCGTTCTGCCGCCGGTCACCGTGTAGGGCCGGACTAGCCGGGTGGAACCGCTTTCCTCTTCCGGCGGGAACTGCTGCTGAGGAGGATACGGCTGGCGCTGCGGCTGCGGCTCATCCCATGGCCCGGTCCGTCCTTGACCTTGCCACGCGGGTGAGCCGCGGTCGTCACCGCCGCGGCCGAGCCCCGACACCACGTTCCTTTGTAATGGATCCGCCTGCGGTTATCATCGCCGCCCGTCTCCTGGCATCGCACCCTGCATGACGCCGCTGCGGGTGGCGGGCGTGAGTACCCGGCCCGCCCGCTCGACCAGCAGCGTCATCTCGTAAGCGACCAGTCCCAGGTCGCAGGTGGAAGCCGCGAGGACGGCAAGGCTGGCACCAGTGCTTATCGCCATGATGACCAGCACACCGCGCTGCATCTCGACCACGGTCTGCACGACCGCGCCGCCCTCGAAGACCCGGGAAGCACCCTGGGTAAGGCTGGTAAGGCCCGACGTGACCGCAGAGAGCTGATCGGCGCGCTCCTGGGGGAACCCCGCGGAGAACGCGAGCGGCAGTCCGTCCGAGGACACGACGACCGCATGGGCCACGTCAGGGACCCGCTCCACGAAGTTCGTGATCAGCCAGCTGAGGTCCTGGACCGGGCGTCCTGGCGTGCTCACGCGCGCTCCTCTCCTCGCCCGTGCATACAGGCGCCTCCTCTAGTTCCGATGTCGCTATACGTGGGTCTCATGCGCTCTATGGCTCCTCGGTCTGGGGTCCGGCGGCACGTGCCTCGCGAACGCCGCGCTGGAAGCTCGACATCCGGTTACGGATGGTCTCCGCCGACCGGGCCGGTGGCGCACTCTCTGTCTCCTCGGCACCACCGCCGACCGAACCGGGCACCAGGTTAGCCCGCGGGACGCGCTTAGGCAGTCCGGCTGTGGTAGTTTCCCCGGCTTCCGGCGACGCGACGATCCGCGCGGACCGGAATCCTTCGTCGGCCGGGGAGTTCCAGGTCTGTCCGGCCGCCGGGGCCGCCGCCGCCGTTGAACTCATCGACTTGCCGCTGCGCCGGAACCAGTCCGACTCTAGCGAGTCGAAGATCGGCAGGCGGTGGTCGGTGGTCGCACCCATCGCCGGAGGCACCGTCACCTGGCTGCCGTCGGACCCGCTGACACCGCTGCCGACCGAGCCGTTAGGCGGCATCGGGACACCGGCCGCGGAACCGCCGTCGCCGCCGAGCGCCGGCATCCTGGTAGTAGCGAAATCGCTGTCACCGATGCTGTCGCCGCCGAACACCGAGCCGCCGCTGGCTGATCCGCCGTTCGCTGAACCGCCGTTCGCCGGTGCACTGGGCGCGAGCGGGTGATTGCCAGGCGTACGGACCGGCAGCGGGCCGCCGGGCGCGTCGATCGTCGGGTTCGGTCCTGAGCCGGCGCCGTTGCCGGGGATGACCGGGGTGGGCCTGGTCCCGGTGCCGGTGCTGGCGCCGCCGAAGGCGGGGAAGCCGTTCCCGTTACCGTTTCCGTTGCCGCCCGGGCTGCCGCCGAGCCGCGGTATCCGCGACGCGGTGGCCGCGGCGCCGCTGAAGGCGCCGCCGTTGCCCGCGCCGGCCGGAGCCGGCGTCGACGGGGCCGCCGGCGCGCTGGGACCAGCCAGGGTGGCCTGGCCGCCGAACCCGCCAGAAGGCGGTGCGGACAGCGAGGGCGCGGGACCGTAGTCGTCGGCTTCGAACTTCCGCAGCCGCCCAAGCGACTGACCGCCGCTCTCCGGGGCCGCCACCGACTCGGGCAGCCAGATCAGCGCGGTGAGGCCGCCGGACTGCGCGTGCCGCAGCCGGACCCTGACCCCGTGCCTGGCCGCCAGGCGGCCGACCACGAACAGGCCCATGCGGCGGGACACCGCGACGTCCACGACCGGCGGGTTGTCGAGACGCCAGTTCGCGTGCGCCATCTCCTGCTCGGCGATGCCCACACCGTTGTCGGTGATGTCGAGCAGCACGCCGCCGCTGGTCAGAGGCTGACCGGTGACGTACACCTGGGTGTCCTCGGGCGAGAACGTGGTGGCGTTCTCCACGATCTCGGCGACGAGGTGCACGATGTCGTTGACGGCCTGGCCGATGACCTGGATACCGGGCTGCACGTTGAGCACGACGCGCTCGTACTGCTCGATTTCCGAGATCGCCGCGCGCAGCACGTCAACCAGCGGCACCGGCTGGCTCCAGCGCCGGCTCGCCGCCTCGTGACCCGCCAGGACCAGGAGGTTTTCCGAGTTCCTGCGCATACGGGTGGCGAGGTGGTCGAGGCGGAACAGGCTGGACAGCCGGTCGGAGTCCTGCTCCGTCTGCTCCAGGTTGTCGATCAGCGACAGCTGGCGCTCAATGAGCGACTGGCTGCGGCGCGACAGGTTGACGAACATCGCGTTCAGGTTGCCGCGCAGCATGGCTTCGTCAGCCGCCAGCCGGACCGCTTCCCTGTGTACCTGGTCGAAGGCCCGGGCCACTTCACCGATTTCGTCGGTGGAGTTGACGCCGATCGGCTCGATGTCAGCGGAGGCGTCGCCGCCCTCACTCTCACTGAGCCTGCGGACCATCTCAGGCAGCTTGCTGCCGGCCACCTCGAGCGCGTCGGCCCGCAGCTTGCGCAGCGGCCGGATCATGGACCGCGCCACGAAGGTCGTGATCAGCAGGACGACGATCAGCAGGAGCAGTGTCGCGATCGACACGATCACGGCGGTGTGCAGCGAGTTCGACTCGAGTGAGTCGGCCTGGCTGCTGATGTCGCCGACCAGCGTGTTACTGACGTTGCGCATCAGGCTGATCTGCTCGGTCTGCGTGTCCAGCCAGCACGCCGCCGGGTCCAGCGCGGGCTTAGCCGACGCGCAGGTCTGCGGGTCACCGATGCTCAGCTTCTGGCCCGCGGTGGCGGTGGCGACCGCCAGCTGCTCCGCGCTCTTGGCTTCGTCAACCTCGGGGCCGGCGACCGTGTTGCTGAGCGACTGCTGCTCAGCGACGCTGGCCGACTGGTCGAAGGCGACCGTGTCCGCCGCCTGCTGCTCGGACGCCTGGTTGAGGAACTGCAGGGCGCCCGGCGTAAGGCCGGGATCCGGGCTGGCGAGCGCCTGGTAGAGGTAGGCGCGCTGCAGTGAGGCATCGTCCTCCATCCGCAGCAGCGCGTTGAGCACCGAGACGTTGGACTGCAGGGTCGCGTTGCCGGTACCGGCCGCGACGTCGTTGCTGAAGGTGACGAACGCCGTGATAACCCGGTCGTAGTTCTTGATCACCGACAGCGCGGGCGACTTGGTCGTCAGCGCCGCCTGGCGCATGAACTGCAGGTCCGAGATGTTCGCGAGAACACCGTTGCTGAGGTCGAGCACCGTCTGCGAGCGGTAGCCGCTGCCGTTGACGACAGCAGGCGCGTCCGCGGCGATCTGCGCCGTGACCGCGTCGGTCGCTTTCGCGTCGGCGAGCGCGGTCTTCTTGAGCGGCGCGGCCGCGGCGGAGCCGCTCTGGCCGCCGGCCGCCACGAAGCCCGCGGTCACGTCCCGCTCGTCGGCTAGCAGCCCGGCCGCATTGACCACGAGCGAGTTGAGGTTCGCCAGGTCCTGCACGCGCTTGAAAGAGGAATAGTTGTTGACCGAGCCGACAATCTGGATCACGCCGAGAATCAGCGCGGTTACTGTCGGCACAGTAATGATTGCGATTAGCCGCCAGCGGACTCGCCAGTTGCTGATGGAGAACGGTGATCCCTTGCGCGGCGGGGCCTGCCCGCCAGCGGGAACGGCAACACCGCCCCTGCGCACCTGCGCGGCGGGCACAGGCAGGTTCGCCTGAACCGAGGGACCGTTAAAGCTGACAGCGCCTGGACCGGCCTGGCCTTGGCCGACGGCTAGCGATCCACCCTGCGGGCTTCCGCCTCCGTTCAGCGGAAGGCCAGAAGCCGGAGTCGGCGGGCCGCCGTTTCCGTTGGTCATCGAACGTCTACGCACTGCGCTACACACCTCGCAGCTTCAAAGGCCACCTGGACCGGCACAGGGCAACTCTTCCAGCTAGCGTTACAAATCGGGTAGGGACATATAATCATCAATCAGCAGCCCGTGACCCGGCATTCACCGGGAATCACCCTTAACTTTGGCGGTACCCTCCCCTGCCGCCACAGCTGGGCTAGGTCGCATGACCCGTAAGGCTCATGGAAGGCTACCCCGCCTGGGGACTGCGTGACATGAGAACCGGCAAGGTGCGGAAGTCACGCACTGACCCTAGGCAGGCGACGCAGAAAATAGCCAGGTGAGGGGGCCCGGATGGGGGTACCCGTTGCTTTCG
>DASYAD010000459.1:0-9344 GCA_036501515.1 Trebonia sp.
CGGATCCCGACAGGATGATCACATGAGCGCCGGGGCCGTGCCGGTGCCCCTTCTTGTAGGTGCCGACTGGGAACTCGGAGATGTGGCTGTTCATCGAGCCCTTGGCCATCGAGAAGCGGATGTGGCCGCCGCCCGCGCCGCGCTCCTTGGCCGAGATCAGCCGCAGCGCCAGGGCGTCGGGCACGAAGTTGGTGTCAAGCAGCAGGCCCTTGGTCGCGGTCTTGGCCGCGAAGTAGTCCTGCTCCCCGTCGAAGTGGCGCGGGAAGTCCCGCGTCGTGTTGAACACGAAGTCCACGTCGTCGTAGATGTTGAGCACCGGCGGGAGGTTGGTGGAGGAAACCAGCGGCCCTTTTCCGTCGCGAACTTCAGGGCGAGGCCTTCGTCGACAACCGGTTCCACTGGCTCTCCTGACGTTGCCGCGATGCTCCCAAGACATCGACAATCGTATAGAGCGGAGGTTTATACGTCTAACCTTATTTTTGTTAGACCATTTGGTTCTTTAGAGCTAGCCTTGGAACGGCGGGCGCTAGCTCGGGGCGCGAGCGCCGCCGCTTCGATATCGTCGGCACTCATGGCACCTGGTAACCGCTGGCCTCAGTGCGTCCGCGCCGGCTGACCGGCCGCCCGGCCCTCGTGCTGACGGCCGTGCTGACGGCCGCGCTGGCCGCCGCGGGCTGCACCGGTACGCCCGCGGGCACCCCGGCCGGGCCGCGCGCGCCGGCGGCCAGCCCGGCCATTACCCGCGCGCAGGCGCGGCAGGTGTGGGAGCGCTACGTCGCCGTCAGCGGCAGGCAGGCGGTCACGGCTGGCGATCCCGCGCTCGCGCTGTCACTCGAAACGGGCCCGCAGCGCGCGTTCGACTCGGTCACGGACACGGCCGCCCGCAAGTCCGCGAACCTGGACGGAGCCGGCGCTCGCCGGGCGCTCGGGCAGCTTGCCCCGCCCGTCTACGCCGACCTCGCGTTCTACCTGCCGGAGGAGTCGGGCTATCCGCGCTTCTTCGTGGTGGACGTGACCGAGAAGCGCGCCAGCGGCGACTCCGCTGCCGCAGCCGGCGCGCTGGCGGTGGACGGCGCCGGGATCTACCCACTCGGCCCCGCGCTGATGCTGTTCGAGGAGGCCGGACCGGGCGCGCGGTGGCTGCTCGCCAGCAGCGCCAGCCTCGCCGTCGGCGAGACGCTGCCGCAGCTGGCGGCCGACAGCGCGGGCTACGTCCCGGTCGTCGCGCCGGCGGAGGCCGCGCTGCTCGCACCGCCTGACGACGTCGGCCCGCTCCAGGCCGCCGTCGTCGACGACGGCCCGGCGAGCGCGGCGATGCGGGCAGTGGCGGACGGGCCGCTCACCACCGGCCTGTACCGGGGGGCGGTCAACGGGGCCGGTGAACTGACGGCGCCGCACGGCGACGTCTACCAGTGGGACCTGGAAGGCACCCGCTTCCCCGAGTTCGCCTTGCGTACGGCGGCGGGCGGCGCGCTCGTGTTCTACGCGATGACGCTGCACACCACGGTGGCCGTCCCCGGCTATATCGACAAGGCCGACCCGGTCCTCTCAGGCCCGCCGATCCGGGTGCCAGGCGACGTGCGGCCACTGCTGCCGTCCGGTCAGCTAGCGCCGCTGGTCGAGCTTTCGGCCGGCCAGCTGCTTTCGTTCGCGGCCGTCGATCCGGCCCCGGGGCGCGGCCGGATCCACGTCATCGCTATGGGCGGCGGCCTGACCTCGGCCACCGCCGCATAGCCCGCGGCCAGGCGTTCAGGAGCCCGGGGCGACCAGGCTCTTGATGACCCGGACGGCCACCGACATGGTGGTGAACGTGAACCGGTTGCTTTCCCAGATCTCGGCCAGCGTGGCCGCGGCACGGGACACCGCCGCCGAGTTCTGCGACTCCCAGGCCGCGACGCGGTCGGCGGTGCTGGCCGCCGCCCCGCCCACCGCGAGAACGTCCCTGGTCAGCGCCGCGTGGGCGGCGTACAGGTCGTCACGCAAAGCCGACCGTGACGCCGATGACCAGCGGTCCTCGCGCGGCAGCGCGACGATCAGGTCGCGCAGCCGGCCGAGCTGCAGCCGGTCGGCCAGCATGAAGTAGACCGCGGTGGTCTCCTCTACGCCGTGCGACGCCGCCGCGGCACTGGTCACGATGTCGAACGCCGAGTAGGACGGCACCATCGCCGCGACCTCGTCGGCCAGGCCGGCCGGGATGCCCTGGCCGGTGAACGACGCCCGGCGCTCCTCGTAGCCGGCCAGGTCGCGGCCGGCCAGCAGCTTGGGGATCTCGGACCTGACCGTGCCGACGCCCGTGGACAGGAAGCTCACCGTCTCGGCGATGCCGAACGGCGGGCGCCGGTTCACCAGCAGCCAGCGCGTCGCCCGCTCGATCAGCTTGCGCGCCTCGAGCACGACCGCGATCCTGGCGTCCACGTCGACGGTGCCCGCGAGCGCCTCGACCTGGTGCCAGAAGGCCGGCATGCCGAACACCTCGCGGGCCACCAGCCAGGCCCGGGTAATGTCGGGCACCGGCAGCCCGGTCTCCTCGCCCAGCCGGAACAGGAACGTCGACCCGCCGGTATCCACCATCTCGTTGATGACCGAGGTGGTGATGATCTCCCGGCGCAGCCGGTGCGCCCCGAGCCGGTCGGCGAACCGCTCCCGCAGCGGCGCGGGGAAGTAGCCCGCGAGAGCGGTGCGCAGGAACGGGTCGTCAGGCAGGTCGGAGGCGAGCACCTGCTGGCCCGCCGCGATCTTGGTCTGCGCGAGCAGCACGGCCAGCTCAGGCGATGTCAGGCCGGTTCCGGCCGACCGCCGCGCCGCGATCTCCTTCTCATCCGGCAGCCCGTCAGTCTCCAGCGACACCCGGTTTTCCCGCAGCAGCTGACGCAGGTACCGAGCGTGCACGTGCAGCAGGCGGGGCGCCTGGAAGCGGCCCGCGGCGAGTGCCATGTTCTGGCCGTCGTTGTGCCGCAGCACGTGCGCGGCGACCTCGTCGGTCATCGCGTGCAGCAGCTGGTTGCGGTCGAGCGTCCCCGGTGCCTGCGCCGCGGGCTGGCCGCCCTCGCTGATCTCGCCCGCCGTCACGGCTCCGGCCAGCAGGATCTTGATGTTCACCTCGTGGTCGGAGGTGTCCACGCCCGCGGAGTTGTCGATGAAGTCGGTGTTCACCAGGCCGCCGCTGAGCGCGTACTCGATCCGCGCCGCCTGGGTGAGCCCGAGGTTGCCGCCTTCGGCCACCACCCGGGCGCGCAGCGTCGCGCCGTCGACGCGGACCGCGTCGTTGGACCGGTCCCCCGCGTCGGCGTGCGTCTCGTGCGCCGCCTTCACGTAGGTGCCGATGCCGCCGTTCCACAGCAGGTCGACCGGAGCGCGCAAGATGGCGGAGATCAGGTCGTCAGGTGACAGCGCGGTGACCGCCGCGTCCAGTCCGAGCGCCTCGCGGGCCTGCGCGGAGACCGGCACCGACTTGGCCGACCGGGGCCAGACTCCGCCGCCGGCGGAGATCAGCGACGTATCGTAGTCCGCCCACGACGAGCGGGGCAGGCTGAACATCCGCTTTCGCTCGGCGAAACTGGCCGCCGGGTCGGGGGCCGGGTCGAGGAACACGTGCCGGTGGTCGAACGCCGCGACCAGCTTCATGTGCGTGGACAGCAGCGTCCCGTTGCCGAACACGTCGCCTGACATGTCGCCGATGCCGACGGCGGTGAAGTCGTCCGTGTCCGGATTCAGCCGCAGCGCCGCGAAGTGCCAGCGGACCGACTCCCAGGCGCCCCGCGCGGTGATGCCCATCTTCTTGTGGTCGAATCCCTCGGAGCCGCCCGAGGCGAACGCGTCACCGAGCCAGTAGCCGTAGCGCCCGGCGATCTCGTTGGCGACGTCGGAGAACGTCGCGGTCCCCTTGTCCGCCGCGACCACCAGGTACGGGTCGTCGCCGTCAAGGCGGACAACGCCGGGCGGCGGGACCACGTCGTCGCCGGCGATGTTGTCGGTGACGTCGAGCATCGCGCTGATGAACGTCCGGTAGCAGGCGAGCACCTCGGCCTGGTAGGCGTCCCTGTCGGCCGGGTCGGGCAGCCGCTTGCAGACGAACCCGCCCTTCGCGCCGGACGGCACGATGACCGAGTTCTTCACTTCCTGCGCCTTGACCAGGCCGAGCACCTCGGTGCGGAAGTCCTCGGGCCGCTCCGACCAGCGCAGGCCGCCGCGGGCGACCGCGCCGAACCGCAGGTGCACGGCCTCGAGCCGCGGCGAGTACACGAAGATCTCGAACTTCGGCCGCGGCGTCGGCACCACCGCCACCCGCTCGGAGGCCAGCTTGAACACCAGGTACGGAGCGGGGCCGCCGTCCGCGGACTCCTGGAAATAGTTGGTACGCAGGGTGGCCTCGATCAGGGCCAGGTACGAGCGCAGGATGCGGTCGTGGTCGAGGCTGACCACCTCGTCGAGGGCGCCGTTGAGCTCCTCGGTGATCGCCGTGCAGCGCTCCTCCGCGCCTTCCTGGATGCCCGGGTCGAAGCGTGACTCGAACAGCCGGACAAGCAGCCTGGTGATCGACGGGTTGGCCCGCAGCACCCGCTGCAGGTAGGCCTGGCTGAACATGATGCCCGCCTGCCGCAGGTACCGCGCGTAGGCGCGCAGCACCACGACCTGCCCCCAGGAGAGCCCCGCGTCGAGCACCAGGCCGTTGAAATCGTCGTCCTCGGTCCGGCCCTGCCACAGCGCGGTCAGCGCCGACTCGAACCCGGAGCGCATCGCGTCCGCCTCGGCGTCGGTCGCCGGGCGGCGGTCACCGCGGATGCCGAAGTCGTAGATCCAGAACGGCTGCGCCCCGCCCGCGAACTCGTACGGGTGCTCATCGAGCACCTCGAGTCCCATGTGCTGAAGCTGCGGGAGCACGTCAGACAGCGTGATCGGAGACAGGCGGTAGACCCGGAGACGCCAGCACTCGTTCGGGATAATCGAAAGGCGGATGGAGAAGGGCGCGGACTCCTCCCGCAGGCGCTGCACCACCGCGAGGTCGGCGACCGCGGCGGCGGGCGTGGTGTCGGCTTTGTAGGTCTCCGGGATGCCGCCGGCGCAGGTCGCGAGCGCGGCCGTGGCCAGCTCGGGGCTGAGCTGGCGTTCTGACTCAGCGATGAGGTCGTCGTCCCAGGAGCGGACCGCGGCGGCGATGCGCGCCTGCAGGGCCGCCTGGTCAACCGAGGCGAGCGAGCGGCCCGGCTCGGCGTGCACCACGACATGCAGGCGGGCCAGGGCCGAGTTGCCCACCATCGCGCTGTAGTCCACCGACGACCCGCCGAAGGCGCTGCGCAAGATCTCCTGCGCACGCAGCCTGACCTGGGTGGTGTAGCGGTCTCTCGGCAGGTACACCAGGCACGAGACGTAGCGGCCGTAGTAGTCGGGTCGCACGAACAGCCGCACCTGCTTGCGCTCGGCCAGGCCGAGCACGGCCAGGGCGATCGGTGCGAGCCGCTCCGCGCTGATCTCGAACAGCTCCTCGCGGGGGAAGCCCTCGAGGATCTCGATGAGCGCCTTGCCGTCGTGGCTGTCCGCGGGAACGCCGGCGATCGCGAGGGTCCGGTCTACCTTCTGGCGCAGCACGGGGATGCGGGTGACCGACTCGGTGTAGGCGGCCTGCGCGTACAGGCCGAGGAAGCGGTCCTCGCCGGTGACCTCCCCGGTCTCCGGGCTGAACCTGCGCACCGCCACGTAGTCCAGGTAGCTGGGCCGGTAGACGGTGGACTTGGTGGATGACTTGGCCAGCACGAGCAGGCGTGCGCGGCGGCTGCCGTCCCTGCCGCCGGGCGGGGTGATCGCGAAGGAGTCCTCGGCGCCGTCGTGGCGCAGGATGCCGAGGCCGGTGCCTGGCACGGGCTTGAACTCAGGCTCGCCGTCGCCGGCTTCGAGGCTGTAGGCGCGGTAGCCGAGGAAGGTGAAGTGGCCGGCCGACAGCCAGGCGAGCAGTTCGCTGGCCTCCGTCTGCTGCGGGCCGCCCGCGTCGGCGAGGCGCTCGACGAGGTCACGGGCGGCGGACCGCATCCGCCGCTGGTCCTCCATCGCCCCGCGCAGGTCGTCGAGGACGCGGCGCAGGTCGGCGGCCAGGCGGCCGCGGTCGTCGGCGTAGCCGAGCTCGACGTGGATCCAGGACTCGGGAATCGCGTCGGCGTCGGCTTCAGTGTCGCCGTCGGCCGCGCTGGCGTCGGTGTAGCCGGTGCCGTGCGCGGTCCCGGCCACGTCCCGGCGGACCGTGAGCAGCGGGTGCACGATGAGCCGGATGTCGGCGTGATGGCGGTTGAGTTCCATCGTGACGGAGTCGACCAGGTACGGCATGTCGTCGGTGACGATGTCGATGACGGTTCCCGCCCCGGTCAGCGACGTGTCGGCCCCGGGGCGGACGGCGACCGCGGGGCGGCCCTGCGGCCGGCAGGCGCCGAGCGCGGCGTGCCTGGACGCCGTCGCGGCGAGCCGGGCCGGGCCGGCCGCGATCAGGTCCTCGAGGGCGACCAGCCGGTAGAACGCGGCGAGGAAGCCGGCCAGGTCGCCCACCGCCTGACCCAGGTCCCCCGGCGGGGCGGCACCGTCCGGTGCGACCTCCGCGGCGGCGCCGTCGTGGCCTGGGGCCCACAGCGCTGCCGCCTTGGCGAGCAGTTCCTCCCTGGTGTCGTCCGAGGTTTGCATGGCCTCGGCCGCGCGTTCCGGCATTGCCAGTCCACTCCTTCGTGGTCTCCGGCCGGCACCACGCTGTGCCGGCCGCGTACACGGGCATGCTGCAGCAGCCACGGCCACCGTGGCTATGCAGCTAACGTGAGATCCGGATCACTATCGCATCGCTTGACCTGGCGCACAGGACGCGCCTTGATGCCCTCCTATCTACAGACTAGGCCTAAGAAAGCCCCAGACAAGCACTTCCTGGCGGCCCTGGGATCGCCTGCGGCCCGGAAGCTGGTCAGGCCCGGGACTTCAGGAGGGCGACGAGCGGCGCGGGGTCGGTGAGATCGGCGAGGACCAGCTCGGCGCCCGAATCGCGAAGTTCGCCCGCTGACGCACGGCCCGAGGCCACCGCGACTGGCGTCGCGCCGCCCATCTTGGCCGCCTCGACATCGCGCGGCGAGTCGGCGACGTAGACCGTCAGCTTCTCGGCGAAGCTCACCCGGTACTTTTCCTCGGCCTTCAGCCGGGTGGCGCGCAGCAGCGCGCCCTTCGGGTAGGGGTCGGAGCCCGCGAATCCCCCGATGGCCAGGTCCAGGTGGCCGTCCAGGCCGAACGCGCGCAGCTTGAGCGCGGCGTTCGGGCGGCTCGAGCCCGTGAGCACCGACTGCACCACGCCCGGCAGCGCCGCCACCGCCCGTAGCGCCTGGTCGGCGCCTGGCAGCATGCTGCCCTGCACAGTCAGCAGGTCCCTGCGGGCGGCGAGGCACGTCGCGAACTCCGCGCCGAACGGGGCGAGCAGCCGCTCGGAGTCACCGTCGGCGCGCAGGCTGACGCCGTTCCGGCCGAGGGCGTCGAAGAAGATCTCCGGCTCGGTCATGCCGGGCAGCTGGGGCAGCTGAACCAGGGGACGGCCGGTGACGGTGGCGAACGCCTCCGCGTAGGCGGCCCTGGCGACCCGCGCGACATCGACGAGCGTCAGGTCGATGTTCCACAGAACGAGCTGGTGAATGCTGTTCCCTCCGCTCCGCGCGGCCTTGAAATTCAGGCCATACGCGGACAACCGTAGCCGGTGGGCGATGCGAACGCCGCCCTGATCGTCCGGGCCGGCCAAAGCATTAAAGAACCCGGGACCCTGGGCATGCAGAGGCTCTCGCGCTTCGATGTCAGATCAGGGCGGGCGGCGCCTCATCGACCAGTTCGAGCATTACGCCAGGTGCCGCCTCGTAGCACGGAAGAAGCGGCGCACGGGTAAACCGCAGGTTCTCGATGACCGCCTGGATCTGTGTGCACCGGCGTATCGGGAAGTCCTGGTGGGCGGGTGCGGTGTCCGCCGGTCGCTCCACCTGGGCCAGCAACAACACGGCGATCTCGTCTTCGTCTTCGGGCACGGCGATGTAGACGGCACCGCCAGACCGACGGCCACCCGTGAGGCGAGGAGCTGACGGCGGCCGTCGGGAAACCCAAGTACGCGAACATGACTTCGCGCTCAGTAGCCGGGTCGACTCCCGTGGACGGCCAGCTTGTTACTGACGGCGTTCGTGGGCTGAGGTGAGTAACGCAACTGCCGCGCCGGCTGCGGTGCTCGGGCCTGGTAGCCGAGCGCGCGGCAGTCGACTTGCCCTCGGATTGAGTTGTCCCGCTCTGGTCGTGAGCTGGGGATGCAACTAAGGCGGTCCCGGGGCCCGCGGGTTCATGCCGCTTCCCTTGGCGCTCTCGTGATGACATGGTCGTTGGCCGAATTTCTCGTGACCGCTAGCAGGAGGGGACAAGCATGATCAGGATCGCTGCGGCCGTGCCAGGCGACGAAACCCATATCGCGGCGCTGTGCGCCGAGCTAGCGGAGTTCTACGGGGATCTCCCCTCCGGCGCCCCGCAGGAGCGCTCCGCGCAGGTGCGGGACGTCCTTTTCGGCGATCCGCCGCTGGCGTACGCCGTGGTCGCCTGGGACGGCCCCGCCCCGGCCGGCCTGGCAGCCTACTCCTTTGTGTGGCCCACGGCCGGGCTGACGGCCGGCCTTTACCTTAAGGACCTTTACGTGGCGGAGGCTTACCGGCGGGCCGGGATCGGCGCGATGCTCATGGACGAGCTCCGCGCGATCGCCCGCCGCCGCGGGTTGTCAAGGATTGAATGGACCACTGACACGTCGAACGAGCGCGCCCAGGCGTTCTACGCCGGCCTCGGCGCACAGCCGTTGACCTCCAAGCTCTTCTACCGGACACCCGTAGCCCGGGCTGACGGCTGGTATTGAGGAGCGCCTGTCGCAGCGGCTCTCGCACCTTCCGCCGACGTTCACCGCGCGCGCTGCGTCCGCCGCACTTTCTCCGCGTGACCTGGCGACGCTCCGGGAAGCGGGCGAGATCGACGAGCTCTCGCGCGGCGTCTACCGGCGCGCCGACGCCCCGCCCACCGCATACCTCGACCTGCTCGCTGTCCGCACCAGGGCCCCCCATGCAGTGGTGTGCGGAGAATCCGCCCTTAGCCTGCACGAACTTATTGACAACATCCCCCACGAGGTGCACATCGCTGTGCCACGCGGCTCCCACCGCCCGTCTATCAGCTATCCGCCCACAAGGGTCTCCCAGTACGCCGCCGGGACTTTCGACTTCGCGGTCCAGCGCTTCAATGTGGCCCCCGGTGAGACGGTCCCGGTCTACAGCCCCGCGCGGGCGGTCGTCGACGCCATGCGCCTGGGCCGAGCAGAGGGACGC
>DASYAD010000460.1:0-18771 GCA_036501515.1 Trebonia sp.
CTCGGCCGGGCGCGGGCGCCAGCCGAGTTCAGCGCGGGCGCGGTCGTTGTGGATGACCAGCGGCGGCAGCTCGTCACCGGGCGCCTCCGCGGCCTGCACCCGCGCGCCGAGCGGCCCGAGCCGGTCATGCAGGATCTGGGCCATCGTCAGGTAGCTGATCGTGGGGCCGTCGGCGAGACCCAGGTACCGCCTGCCCGCCGCGCCGGGCGCGGCCATCGCGCGGATGTGCAGGTCGGCCACGTCGCGCACGTCGGCCACGCCGAACCGCTGCCGTGGCACGACCTTCATCGTCCCTTCGAGCAGCGCCTTGGTCAGCATGAGCGAGGATCGCAGCCCGGTGACCAGAGTCGGACCGAGAATGAAGGTCGGGTTGACCACGACAAGCTCGGTCCCGCCGCCGTCGTGCTCCATCAGGTCCCAGGCGGCCCGCTCGGCGACCGCCTTGGAACGCGGGTACGCGGCCAGGCCGGGGGTGTCCGGATCGGTCCAGTCGTCTTCCGTGTAGTCGCGGACGGGCTTCGGCGAGTAGCCGATCGCGGCGAACGACGAGGTGAGCACCACCCGGCGGGCGCCCGCGTCACGCGCAGCCCGCAGTACCCGCAGCACCCCCTCACGCGCGGGCACGATGAGCTCGTCCGGATCCTTCGGCTGGACGTAGGGAAGGGGCGAGGCGACGTGGTAGACCTCCTCGCAGCCGGCCGTGGCCGCCTTCCAGCCGTCGTCGGCCGTCAGGTTGGCGGTGACCACCTCGAGGCCGTCATCGGCATTGCCGTCCAGGCCAGGGGCCCGGCGCACCGCCGCGCGGACGTCGTCTTCACGGGCCGCCGAGCGCACGGTGGCGCGTACCGGCTGGCCGGCCCGCAGCAGCGCCGCGATCAGCTGCGTCGCCACGTACCCGTTTCCGCCGGTCACCAGGGCCTGACTCATCGCTTGACCTCCGTGTTCATGTCCATGTTCGTGATGGCGTCGGTCACCCGCAGCTGCGCCGCGGCCGCCGCCGCGGCGTCGCCGCGCGCCCGGGCGTCCCAGAGGGCCGACTTTTCCTCGAGGTAGCGCAGCCGCGTGTGCAGGGCGGCGATCTCGGCTTTCATCCGCTCGGCGTGCTGCCGCAGCAGGTCGCGCTGCTCAGCCGCCGCCGCGCGCCCGCCGCGGCTGCGGTTGGCCTGGTACGTGCGCATGTCCTCGATGCCCATGCCGAGCGCGCGCAGGCAGGCAAGCACCTGCAGCACATCGAGCTCCTCGTCGCCGTAGCGGCGGTGCCCGCTCCTGACATCCCGGCCGACCGGGCCGATCAGCCCGGCCTCCTCGTAGTAGCGCAGGGTCGGCTCGCTCAGCCCGCTGCGCCTGGACACCTCCTGGATCGTCAAGCCTGCTGTCATGAGGACAGCGTCACACACCTCAAGCGCTTGAAGTCAAACGCCCCGACCTGCCAAGACAGCGGGCCGTTTTCTGTAACGGCTTGGCAACGAGCCGGCGTGTCGGGTGCACCGGCCGGCCCCGAACGGCGTCTCTCAAGCGGGGGAAGGCGCAGACCGCGCCTTGCGAGGGGGACCAGATGTGGCGGTCAGGGGACGGCGCTCCGCAGGGGCACCCGGACCAGGGGTATGAGCGCGAGCGGGACGTCGCCGGGTACCAGCCGCCGCGGTACTGGCAGCCCGAGGCCTACGACCCGTACGCGCACCGCCTGGCCTATTTGTGGCCGGCTGCGGTCCCCCGCCCGCGGGCGGGGGAGACGCAGGCGGCTCAGCTGGGGGCGGGCGGCTCCGGCCGTCCGTCGCAGCCGCAGTTCTGGCCGGCGAACCCGACGCAGCGACCGCAGGAACCGCCGCGGGCCAGGCCCGCGCCGGCGACCGGCGGGCGTGCCTCCGACCTGCAGGCCGCCGTCGCCGTCCTGCTGATCTTCGTCGGGCTGTTCTGCGGCGTCGGCGCCTGGTGGCTGCATTCCGCCGACGGCGCCCACCGAGCCGTCGCGCCGGCCACGGCCGTGGTCGACCGTCATGCCGCGAGCGGCGCGCCGCAGACCAGGCACCGCGGTTAACGCCCGCGGCTGAGGCCCGTGGCGCAGGCTCGCGGGTCTGGCCCTCGCCCGGTCACATCGTGACCGAGTACCCGCCGTTGACCGGGTAGGTCTGGCCGCTGATCCAGGACGCCAGCGGGCTGGCGAGGAAGGTGACCAGGCCCGCCACGTCGTCCGGCTGGCCGAACCGCGGCACCATGTACCGCTTGAGCTGCCGCTGCAGCCGGTCGGCCAGCTGCGGGTTGGTCCTGGCCGCGTCCTCGAGCCCGACCGTGTCGACCGTACCGAGCGCGACGTTGTTGACGGTGATGCCGTTGCGGCCGACCTCGCGGGCCAGCGCCCTGGTGAAGCCCGCGGCGCCCGCCTTCGCCGCCGCGTAGGGAGCCATGTTCGGCTCGCCGACCCGGCCGGCGTCCGACACGATCGTGATCACCCGGCCCTCGCCCGCCGCGATCATCGCCGGGAGCGCGGCGTGCGTGCAGTTCATCACCCCGAACAGGTTGACCGCGAAGTAACGGTTCCAGTCGGCCTGGTCGGTGTCCGCGAACGCGCCCACGCTGACCGAGACGCCCCTGGTCCCCGCCGTGGCCGCCCGCGCGTCGAGGTCGACAGGGCCCGCCATCCCGGCGTTGTTGACCAGGATGCCGATCTCAGGCCCGCCGCTGACGGCCGCGGCGACGGCAGCGTAATCGGAGACGTCGAACGGCCGTGCCCCGGCCGTTCCCCCGGCCGCGGCAATCTCCTTGGCGACCGTCTCCGCCCGCTCGGGCACGTAGTCGTTGACCAGCACGGCGGCGCCGGCCGCGGCCAGCGTCAGGCAGATCGCCCGCCCGATTCCCTGGCCTGCCCCGGTGACGAGGGCGGTGCGGCCGTCGAGGTCAATGGTGAAGCTCATCCCTGCGTCCTCTTTCTGAATGATCAGCCTGGCCTGCGCTCAAGGCGGCTGGTCAGGTGATGACGCCGTCGATCTTGAGCCGGATGATGTCGTCTTCTGCGTGCCCGAGCTCGCGCAGCAGGTCATCGGTGTGCTCGGCGAACTGGGGCGCCCGCCTGGTGTCGGGCGGCAGCTCGTCGAACTGGACCGGGTTGGCGATGAGCGTGCGCTGCACCCCCTCGCTGTCGTCCAGCGTCCGGATGTACCCGTTGGCTTCCATCTGCGGGTCGTCGAGGATCTCAAGCGGCCCCTGCACCGGCGCCCACGGCCCTTCCAGGGTGGTCAGGTGCTTGACCCAGTAGGAGAACGGCCGCTTGGCGATCGCCTCGGCGATGTACTGCCCGGCCACCTGGGCGTTGGCCATCATGTGCTGCGCGGTGCTGAACCGCTCGTCGTCGATGAGCTCGTCGAGCTCCAGGTGCCTGCACACGTCGGCGAAGTAGCGGAAGCCCTGGATCATCGTGAAGTTGATCCACTTACCGTCTGAGGTCTTGAAGTTGCCGACCGTCGGGTTGATCGGCGCGTTGGCCATCATCTGGTTGATGGACACCGGCTCCTTCTCGCCCCTGGTCAGCGCCGCGTTGCTCAGGTCGAGGGCGAAGGCCCAGGCGCCGACGCTCATGAGCGAGACGTCGATGACCGAGGTCTCGCCCGTCACCCGGCGCCCGTAGAGCGCCGCCGCGATGCCGCCGGCGATCGTCATCCCGCCCATCGAGTCGCCGTACGCGCCGGCCGGCATGGTGAGCACCCGCGGGCTGTCTGGCGGCGTCACCCCCCAGGCGCTGCCCATCCGGCACCAGAACGACGACCCGTCGTAACCGCCCTTCTCGGCCCAGTCGCCGCGCTGCCCGTGGGCGCTGCCCCGCACGTAGATGATGTCGGGGTTGATCTTGCGGATGTCCTCGAGTTCCAGGTGCAGGCGGCGCCGCGCGTCCGGGAGGAAGTTGGTGAGGAAGATGTCCGCGTCGCCCAGCAGCTCGGCCAGGATCTCGTGGCCGGCCGGGGTCTCCAGGTCAAGCCCGATGCTGCGCTTGCCGCGGTTGGGGTGCTCCATGATCGGCATGAACGTGCCGTCCTTGGGGTGGTTCACCATGCCCCGCTGCGCGTCCCCGCGGACGGCGTGCTCGACCTTGACCACGTCAGCGCCCCACTCGGTCAAGACCGCCCCCGCCGACGGGGTGAACGTGAACTGCGCGACCTCAACCATCTTGACGCCGGTCATCGGCTGGTGCACGTGCCTGCCTGCCCTTCTGCTCGCTGACCTCTGCCTACGGCCACCGCGGGACTTACCCGCATCAGCTGACAATAGTTAGGCTCAGTCAAAATTTGCAAGGGCTGGATTCGGGCCTTGTGCGGCCACCCGGCACCTGTTACACATAAGAAAATGAACTGAGTTCAAAACTCAGTCTAACTAAGTGACCGGCAGTCCGCACAGCACCGAGTGCTGGCCAGGGCGATCTCCGGAGGTCCCCAGTGAATAAGCGTTTGACACTGTCGTTGAGCGTTGTCGCCGTGGTAGGCGCGACAGCACTTTCGGCATGCAGCAGCAGCAACAGCAGCAGTTCCTCGACCGCGCAGGCGGCCGCCACCAGCGGTGGCAGCGCGCTCACCGGATCACCGATCACCGTCGAGATCGTCACCGAGCTCACCGGACCCGACCCGGCGCCCGAGGACGTGGCCGGCGCGCAGGCCGCGGCCGCCGCGGTGAACGCGTCCGGCGGCATCAACGGCCACCCGCTCAAGGTCACGGTGTGCGACGCCGGCGACGGCTCAAGCGTGACGCAGGCGGTCAACTGCGCGCGCGGCATCGTGAGCAACGCCGGCGTAATGGCGGAGGTCGGCGACTTCGAAATCGACCAGGACCAGGTCAACACGATCCTGGCCGCGGCCAAGATCGCCAACGTCGGCCCGCAGCCGAACGGCCAGTCCGTGCTCAGCTCGTCCAACTCGTTCCCGCTGGCCGGGTCAGAGGGCGCGTCCCTGGGCATACCGCTGGCTGACGCGGGGTCTAAGAAGATCCAGGTCGCCTACGTCAACTCACCGCAGGCGGCCGCCGCGCTGCCGTTCACCAAGGCCGTGCTGGCGACGTCGCGGCCGGGTACCTCCGTCCTCGGCGGCATCCCGATCGACATCACCACCACCGACCTCACCCCCTATGTGGCCAAGGGCGCCAGCGGCGACGGGGTGGCGCTGGCTGTCATCCCCGCCCAGCTCGCCTCCTGGCTGACGGTCGACCAGGGCGGCAGCTACACCCAGAAGCTGTCCGTCAGCGCGTCCTCGCTGCTGCCCAGTGAGCTGAAGGCGCTCGGCAGCAAGGCGGACGGCGTGCTTGTCGCCTCTGGCCTGCCTCTCGTGACCAGCTCAGAGCCTGGGATCGTCAAGTACCGGCAGGAAATGAGCCAGTACTCGGCCAGCGCGGCGCAGGACGAGATCAGCCTGGACGGCTGGCTCGACACCTGGGCGTTCGCGCAGGTGGCGCGGACGATCAAGGGCGACGTCACCCGGGCCTCGGTCCTGTCGGCCCTCGGCAGCCTGACCAACTTCAACGTCTTCGGGCTGCTGCCCGCCGGCTTCAGCACGACCAAGAACTTCGCCTTCCCCGGGCTCTCCCGGCTGTTCAACCAGGAGACGGTGGAAGGGGTGGTCAAGAACGGCCAGCTGGTGCAGACATCGACTGGCTACGTTCCGGTCTTCACGAAGCAAGGCTGATATATGTTCCTCTTCGCCCTGCTCGGCCTCGGCACCGGAGCGATCTACGCCCTGGCCGGGCAGGGGCTCGTCCTCGTCTACCGCGGCTCAGGAGTCCTGAACTTCGCGCAGGGCGCCTTCGCGGCGATCGGCGCGCTGTCCTTCTACGAGCTGCACGTCGAGGCCGGCCTGCCGACGGCGGTGGCCTTCCTGGCCGGACTCGTCATCTCCGGCGTGGCCGGCGTGCTCATGCACCTGCTGGTGATGCGCCCGCTGCGCAACGCGCCCGCGCTGACCCGGGTGATCGCGACCCTCGGGGTGATGGTCGCCTTGCAGCAGGCAGGGACGATCATCTTCGGGACGACGATCCGCACCGTGCCCACGTTCCTGCCGTCCGCCAGCGTGCGGGTGTTCGGGACCGCGGTCGGTGAGGACCGGCTGATCCTGCTGGGGATCGCGCTGGTGGTCTCGGCCGCGCTGTACCTGCTGTACCGCTACAGCCGGTTCGGCGCGGTCACCGCCGCGGTGGCGGAGAGCGAGCGGGCGGCCCAGCTGTCCGGCCACTCGCCCGACCGCATCGCGGCCGTCAACTGGGTACTCGGGTCCGTGCTGGCCGGCGCGGCGGGCATGCTCATCGTCCCGATCATCGGGCTCAACATCAGCTCGCTGATCCTGCTGATCATCCCGGCGCTCGCGACCGGCGTGGTCGCCGGCTTCGACTCCTTCCCCGTCGCCTTCGTCGCCTCGCTGGTCATCGGCATCGCGCAGTCCGAGATCACCAAGTACGTCAGCGCGCCGGGCTGGGACCAGGCCGTGCCGTTCGTGGCCGTCATCCTCGTGCTGGTAGTGCGCGGCCGGGCGCTGCCGCTGCGCAGCCACGTGAACGAGCTGCTGCCCGAGATCGGCACCGGACTGCTCAGGCCGGCGCGCATCGTCGCCGCGGCCGCGGTGATGATCGTGCTGATCCTGGTCACGTCGGCCACCTGGAGCTCCGCCTTCACGACGTCGATGATCGCCGGGATCATCTGCCTGTCGCTCGTCGTCGTCACCGGCTATGCGGGGCAGCTGTCGCTTGCCCAGTACGCCATCGCGGGCGCGGGCGGCTACGTGGCCTCGCGGCTGGCGGCCGTCTACGGCCTGCCGTTCCCGCTGGCACTGGTCATCGGCGTGGTCGCCGCCGTGCCGGTCGGCGTCGTGGTGGGCCTGCCCGCGCTGCGGACGCGCGGCATCCAGCTGGCCATCGCCACGTTCGGGCTGGCCTACTCGATGCAGGCGGTGCTGTTCCAGAGCGTCTCGCTTACCGGCGGACTCGAGGGAACGGTACTTGCCTCGCCCACCTTGTTCGGCTGGCCGGTGGACACCGAACTGCACCCGAAGAACTACGCCATTGTGTGCCTGGCGGCGCTGGTGGCGGCGGCACTGGCGGCGGCCAACATCAGGCGCGGCCGCTCCGGGCGCCGGCTAGTGGCGATGCGCGGCAACGAGCGCGCCGCCGCCTCGCTCGGCATCAGCGTGTACGGCGCCAAGGTGTACGCCTTCGCCGTCTCGGCTGCGATCGCCGGCCTCGGCGGCACCCTGCTGGCTTTCTCCTCGACGTTCGTCGACTTCACCCAGTACAACGTCTTCGCCTCGATCTCGGTGGTGATCAACACCGTCATCAACGGCGTCGGATTCCTGGTCGGCGGCGTGCTGGCCGGCGGGAGCACGGCCGGCGGCGTGGTCACCACGATCTTCGGCGAGTTCATCACGAGCGGTTCGATCAGCGAGTACGTCACGCTCGCGCTGGCCGTGCTGCTCGTGCCGACCCTCGTCAAGTTCCCCAACGGCCTCGCCGCCTGGATCGTCACCTGGCGGCCGCCGCAACCAGTCCAGGACCGGCTGCGCCCGCCCGGGCAGCTGCCCGGGCGGCTCGCTGGCCGGCTTTCCGGCCGGGCCGGCGCGGACGACGCCGCCCCGCACGGCGCTGCGGCGCACGGCGCTGCCGTGCACGACGCTGCCCCGCACGGCGCTGCGGCGCACGGGGGCGCCGCGGCGGAGGTCGGCGGCCAGCCGGTCCCCGCGCAGGTGCCGCCCGCGGTCGCGCACCGGGTCACGCCCCTGGTCCTCGAAGTAAACGACGTCTCGGTGAGCTACGGCGGTGTCCGTGCGCTGACCGAGGTGTCGCTTGAGGTCCGCCCGGGCGAAGTCGTCGGGATCATGGGGCCGAACGGAGCTGGCAAGACCACGTTCATCGACGCGGTGACCGGCTTCGCCCGGCTGCGCGGCGGGACGATCACTCTCGGCGGCAAGCGCATCGAAGGCCTTAGTCCGCACCGGCGGGCCAGGCAGGGGATCGGCCGCACCTTCCAGTCGCTTGAGCTCTTCGACCAGCTGACCGTGCTCGAGAACCTGCGCACCGCGTCCGACCCCCGGGACGGGCGAGCCTACCTGACCGACCTGGTGTGGCCGAAGAGCAGCGCGCTGACGCCCGCCGCCCGGTCGGCGATCGCCATGTTCGGCCTGGGCGAGGACTTCGCCCGGGTGCCGTCCGAGCTGTCCTACGGCCGGCGGCGGCAGGTGGCGATCGCCCGTTCGATCGCCGGCGAGCCGTCGATCCTGCTGCTCGACGAGCCGGCCGCCGGCCTGCACGAGTCGGAGACCGGGGAACTCGGCCGGATGCTGCGGCGGCTGGCCGACGAGTGGGGCATCGGCATCCTGCTCGTGGAGCACGACGTGCCGCTGCTTAACCAGGTGTGCGACCGCATCGTGGTGATGGACTTCGGGTCCGTGATCGCGACCGGGACGCCGGCCGAGATCCGCAGCGACCCGCGGGTGATCGCCGCTTACCTGGGCGAGGAACACGCGGAACATCAGGTCAAGGAGGAGGTGGGCGGCGATGCCCGCTGACGTGAAGCCCGCGCTGCAGGCCAGGGACCTGCACGCCGGCTACCGCGGCGTGCCCTGCGTCCGCGGGGTGAGTATCGACGTCCATCCGGGCGAGATCGTGGTCATACTCGGGCCGAACGGCGCGGGCAAGACCACCACCCTGCTGACGCTGTCCGGCGCGCTGCCCAGCCTGGGCGGCGAAGTCATCTGGCAGGGCACGCCGACCAAGGCCGGCCTGCACCGCCGGGTCCACGACGGGCTCGGCGTGGTGCCGGAAGAGCGCTCGGTCACCTCCCGGCTGTCCGTGCGCGACAACCTGCGCATCGGGGTCGGTCCCGCGGAGCGCGCGCTTGAGTTGTTTCCCGAGCTCAGGCCGCTACTGCGCCGCCGCGCAGGATTGCTCTCCGGCGGCGAGCAGCGGATGCTGTCGACGGCGCGGGCGCTGGCGGCCGAGCCGACGGTGCTGCTCGCCGACGAGCTGTCGCTCGGCCTGGCCCCGCTGATCGTCGCCCGTCTGATGCAGGCGCTGCGCGACGCGGCCGACCGCGGCGCCGGCGTGCTGCTTGTCGAGCAGCACGCCCGGCAGGCGCTCGCCGTCGCGGACCGCGCTTACGTGCTGCAGCGCGGCCGGGTCGTGTGGTCCGGTGAGGCGGGCGAGGCACGCAAGAACCTGCGACGGATCGAGCAGGCGTACCTTGGGCAGGACGAACCTAGCGACAAGGAGCCACGCCCATAAATACCCCGCTAACCACGCCGAAGTCAGTCACCGTCGTCGGCGCTGGCCTGGCCGGGCTGCGCACCGCTGAGCGGCTGCGGCACCGCGGCTACCAGGGCCGTATCGTCCTGCTCGGCGCCGAGCCGCACCTGCCCTACGACCGCCCGCCGCTGTCCAAGCAGGTACTGCGCGGCGAGGCCGACGCCGTATGGCTGCTCACCGACAAGGGCCGCGCCAGCCTGGACGCCGAGATCATGCTCGGTCACCGGGTCGTCGAACTCGACACCGGGCGGCGGGCGGTCCGCGCGGCGGACGACTGGCTGCCCTACGACGTGCTCGTCATCGCCACCGGGGTCAGCCCCCGGCGGGTGCCGGGCCTCGGCGGCAGCGTCCTGCGCACCCTGGACGAGGCCCGCGACCTGCGCGGCAGGCTTAGCCCCGGCACCCGGCTGGCTATCGTCGGGGCCGGGCTCATCGGCTGCGAGGTCGCCGCGAGCGCGCGGTCGGTCGACGCCGTCGTTGACCTCATCGACGTCCTGCCGGGACCGCTGATCCGGGTGGTCGGCCCTGAGGTATGCGACCTGGTGGCCGGCCTGCACCGCGAGCACGGGGTGCGGCTCCACATGGGCACCGCGGCCGCCGTGGCGGGAACGAGCCGCGAAGGCACCGTCCGGCTGGCGCTCGACAACGGCACGGAGCTCGACGCCGACGTCGTGCTCGAGGCGATCGGCGGCGTGCCAGAGACCGGCTGGCTCGCGGGCAGCACCCTGCAGCTTGCCGACGGCGTGGTCTGCGACGCGGCCGGCCGCGCCGCGCAGGACATCTACGCGGTCGGCGACGTGGCCCGCTGGGACGGTCACCGCGGCGAGCACTGGACGAACGCGGGGGAGCAGGCGGACCGGGTAGCCGCCGCCATCCTGGGCCAGGAGCCGACCCCCGCCGGGCCCGCGTACTGGTGGAGCGACCAGTACGACATCAAACTGCAAGGTCTCGGCAGCCCGGCCCCTGACGACACGGTGCACGTGATCAAGTGGGGACCGAAGGAGCGGACTGTCGCGCTCTACGCGCGCGACGGCCGGCTGACCGGCGCGGTCGGCTTCTCGGCGGCCGCCGCGGTGATGAAACTGCGCGGCGACATCGCGACCGGAACACCGGTGGCCGATGTGCTGACCCGGCTAGGGCACTAGCCAGATCATCGAGAGGAACGAAGGCTCGTGACAGTTACCACCGCCACCGAGACCCTTGAGGCCCGGGTCAGGCGGCTCGAGGACCTTGAGGAGATCCGGCAGAGCCTGATCGACTACGGTGAGCTGCTCGACGCCCGCGACCTGGACGCGTGGGCCGAGCTGTGGGCGGAAGACGGCGAGTTCGAGATGAGCACCGGCCGGCTGGCGAAGGGCAGGCAGGCGATCAAGGACATGCTCGGCGCGGTCATCGCCAAGAGCGCCACGTCGGTCCTGCACATGGAGATCAACCCGCGCGTCACGCTGGACGGCGACCAGGCCAGCTCGACGATGCTCTACGCCGTTGCCCGCACCCAGGACGACGGGCTCACCCGCATTATCTGGCTCGGCCACCACTACAGCAGGCACGCGCGAACCCCGGAGGGCTGGAAGATCAGCTACCGCAGGAACACTGTCGACCTCCCGGAAACCGGCCACCCCTAACCGGCATGACGCGGCGTCAGTACGGCTCGACGACGGGCTCGTCGGTCGCACTGGCGCCGATGCGCGCCGCCGCCGACTCGGCCTTCCGCCCGACCGGCAGGGACCTGGAGGCGGCGGCGAGGCCGAACACCGGCATGTTCCCGTAGATCGCCTCGTACTCCCCGGCCCGCACCCGGAACGTCTCATGCCAGATCCCGACGTCACCCGAGTCCCTGACCGCCCGGTTGAACCGGCGCCAGGGATCGAGGTGCGGCAGGTCCTTGTCGCGGGCGAACTGGTTCAGCGAGTCGAAGTCCCGCCAGTACTGGAGCAGCAGCGTCGTCCGCCCGATCCAGTTCTGGGTGCCAAGGCAGCCCAGCTCCGGGTGCTGGTGCAGCGCCCGGATCATCGTGGGCATGGCCGTGAAGACGGGCCACCACTTGTGGACGCGCAGCGGATGGTTGAACCGCATCCCGATCAGGAAGACAACGAAGTCACCCTCGATGTCCGCCGTGAAACGACCACGCTGAACGTCCATCGGCCAGGCCCCCTTTGTCCGCGATTGCCGTCGCGAACCAGCATGCCCGCTGCGCCCCGGCATACGCCAGCGGCGCTGACCCGCGGGAGTTGATGTATTAGGCCGGAATGGGAACTGGGACGACCGTGACCACGGCTTCGAGTCCGTGGAAGTCCGCCGGGCTGGTAGTGAAGACGAGCTCGGCGTTCACCCCGTCGGCGAGCGGGAAGTACCCGAGGAAGGTCACCCCGTCCTCCTGCGCGTCGAAGCGCGCGATGCGCACGTCCGCGGGCTCGTAGAACACGTCGCCGGGCCTGAGCACGGTCTCAGGTTCGCCGTCGATCTGGTAGACCGCCGAGCCCGTCTCGATGCTGCCGAAGACCGGTCCGTTGTGCACGTGCAGCCCCGCGGGGTACCCGGGCGCGATGGTGATCCGCCGGATCTCGACCCGCCGGACCGCTAGCGTCTCGGGCAACGTCTGGTCCATGACGATCACCCGGCTAACCGGCGCCGCCCCGGACTGCGCCCCGTCCGTGCTCTGCTCTGCCATAACCACAGAATGCCGCAGCAGAACCACGAGCCGCACCTGCATTTGCGGCTGGCGCACCATCGGCTTCCGGCCGCGCGCCAGAGCGCGGCGAGCGACGGAAGTGGCTGCTCAGATTACTGTGATGGAAACTTTTATCTATGTGGAAACTCGTATGTATCAGAGCGCGAAAAATATCCAAGATCTTCTCTTCTGGCTGCGGGAACGTCGATTCCGCAGCACCGTTGCCGCCACCGGCGAAAGCTGAACGCTGACCTTTGCCGTCCCCTGGGCCGTCAGTGGCGGGTGTTACTGCTGGCCGGGCAGCAGCTCGACGAACAGGCCCTCGGCGTCGCAGCAGAGGCGCGAGCCGTCGTAGACCTCGCCGGTGACCAGGCGCTTGCGGCCGGACACGCTGACGATCCGGGCGGTTACCCGCAGGTCCCGGTCGGCTGGCGTGATCGAGCGGAAGTTGACGTGCAGGTAGGCGGTGCGGGCGAGGGCCGGTGCGGCCATGCTGGCCGCCCGGCCGAGCACCTCGTCAAGCACCAGCGGAACGGCGCCGCCGTGGATGGCGCCGTTCTTGCCGAGAAAGTAGCGGCCGAACCGCAGCGTGCCGCTGACCTCGGTCTCGCTCACCGCGTCGAGCCGCAGCCAGGGCGACATCACCTGCCCCCGGCCCGGCAGGTCGACGCGGCGGCCGAACTCCCGCTCGTCCTCGGCGACCTGGACCAGGTCCAGGTCGCCGGACCAGCGGCTGAGCGTGGTCTCCATCTCCCGCAGCAGCGCCGGCGACGGCCGGGCGCTCGACAGCTGGTCGAGGAAACCGCGCAGCGCGTCGATCATCCGGGCGTAGTCGTCGTTCGCCGTGCCGGTCACGGCGCCGGGGAGGGTGTCAGTCACGGCACGGCTCTCTGCCAGCCGTCAGCGGGACGTGTCGGTCATCAGGAACTTGATCACCGGGCCGCCCGGCTCCCACGACCCGCCGATGGAGGACATGATGTGCCCGTCGTCGACCAGCAGGCTCACCCCGCTGATGCCGCGCCCGGCGGCGCTGTTCAGGAACAGCATCACGGTGGCCATCTGCTCGGGTACCAGCGGCTGGGAATCGACCGCCTGGCGGTAGTCCGCGCCGAAGCCGTTCAGCCAGCCCTCCGCCCGGGCGAGCGGGGTGTCGGTCGGCCCGGGGCAGATCGCGTTGATCCTGATGCCCTTGGCCATCAGCGGGTAGGCGGCGCGGGCCACGTAGGCGTTGATCGCCTGCTTGCTGAACGTGTAGGTGTTGGTGCCCTCGTGCTCGCCGACCCATTTGCCGGCGGCCGCGAAGTCCGGTGCCGCCAGGAAGTCGGTGAGCCGCTCCAGGTGGTTCTGCCAGCCGAGCCCGGCCACCGAGGAGATCAGGCAGACCGCCGATCCGGCGCCCAGCGTTCCCTCGCCGACCATCCGCTCGATGAGGTGGCGGTGGGCGATGAAGTTGATCTTCATCGTGCCCGGCCCCTGCGAAATGCCCGCCGCGGAGAACACCGCGTCGACCGGGCCGCCGACCTGGTCGATGGCGGTGTCAAGGGCGGCCTGGTCCTGCAGGTCGACGCTGATCTCGGCGGCCACCGGGTAGTCCACCGGGGCGCGGTCCATCACGATGACTTCAGCGCCCAGGCCGGCCGCCGCCTTCGCGGCGGCCGCACCCATCCCGGTCGCGCCTCCCACGACAAGAACCCGCTTCCCGTCGTAGCCGAACACCTGAATACCCGTCATACCTTTTGCTCCGCCCTCTCGCGTCAGCACTGAACCGGGACTGGAATCCTGCACTGCCGAGAATTATACTGCGTCTAAATCTGGTGCGCCAGACAGGCGTCCAGCCAGGCAACACGCCGGCCACCATCCCTGGCAGCGACCAGGCACCCCGACCAGGCACCCCGACCAGGCAACACGATCAGGCAAAACCAGAAGGGAACAGCGTGGATCCCGAGCTAACGGAAGATCAGCGGCTGCTGCTCGACGTCACCGAGAGCTTCATCAAGGCGACCCTGCCGCTGTCGCGCGTCCGCGAGCTGGCGGACGCGGCGGCCGAACCGGACCCGGCCTACCGGGCGAAGGCGGCCGAGCTCGGCTGGTTCGCCTTCCTCGCACCCGAAGACCTCGGCGGCGGCGGCGTGTCAGGCGACGGCCTGCGCGACGCGGCCGTGTTCGCCGAGCTGCGCGGCCGCTACCTGCAGCCGGGCAACTTCATCGACACCAACGTGGTCGTGTCGGCGCTCACCGCCGAAGGCTCGCCCGAGCAGCGCGAGGAGATGCTGCCAGCGCTGACGGCCGGGGAAGCGGCCGCGGCCTGGGCACTGGCCAGCCCGACCGGAGACTGGTCGGGGGCGTCCGGCGTCGAGGCCCGTGAGTCGGCCGGCGGTTACCGGCTGAGTGGCGCCAAGGGCTTCGTGATCGGCGCTAACGAGGCGGACTGGCTCCTGGTGACGGCGGCCGCGCCCGGCGGGCCCGCCCAGTTCCTGCTGCCGGCCGCGACCCAGGGGCTGACCGTCGAGGTGCTGTCCAGCATGGACCTGACCCGCAGGCTGTGCCGGGTGAGCTTCGACGACGTGCTCGCGGACACCTCAGCGGTGCTCGGCAAGCCCGGCGCGGCCGGCCCCGCGGTCAGCGCACAGCTCCAGGTGGCCAGCGTGCTGTCGGTCGCGGAGACCGCGGGTGCCATGCAGTACCTGTTCGACCTCAGCGTGCAGTACAGCAAGGACCGCATCGCCTTCGGCCGGCCGATCGGCTCCTTCCAGGCACTCAAGCACCAGCTGGCCGACACCAGCCTGGCGGTCGAGCTGAGCCACGCGGTCGCCGCGGGCGCGGCCAGGGCCGTCCAGGCGGGCGGTGCCGGGGCGGCCGAGGCGGCCAGCATGGCCAAGGCGTTCGTCGCGGACGCCGCGGTCGAGGTCGCGCACAAGTCCTGGCAGATCTTCGGCGGCATCTCCTACACCTGGGAGCACGACTTCCACCTCTACCTCCGCAGGCTCAGCACTGACGCGTCGCTGTACGGCTCCGCCGCCTGGCACCGGGAGCGCGTCTGCCAGCTGACCGGAGTCTGATTTTTTCATCCCGAACGGAAGGTTGCTTCGCGTTGAACGACGCACCAGATCTCGAGACCTACCGCCGGCAAGCCAGCCAGTGGCTCTCGGAGAACCTCGAGCCCCGTGACCCGGCCAAGCCGGTCCGCTTCCGCGGCGGCGGCCTCGACACGGCGGAGGACTACCTGCCCGCGCGCGGTTTGCAGAAGAAGATCTACGAGGCGGGCTACGCCGGCATCGACTGGCCCGTCGAGTACGGCGGCCAGGGCCTCACCCGGGCGCACGCCCGGGTCTACGCCGAAGAGGCGCGCGGCTACCAGGCGCCCGATCTCGGTCACGCCGGCGGGACCACCTACGGCCCGGTCGGGCACACCCTGCTCAAGCACGGCTCGCCGGCGTTCCTGACCAGGCACGGCCCGAAGATCCTGGCTGGCGACGAGCTCTTCGTGCAGCTGTTCTCCGAGCCAAGCGCCGGGTCCGACATGGCCGGCATCATGACCAGGGCCGACCGCGAGGGCGACGAGTTCGTCATCACCGGCGCCAAGATCTGGACTAGCGGCGCCCACTACGCCGACTTCGGCATGTGCCTGACCAGGACCAACTGGGACGCGCCGAAGCACCGCGGTCTCACCTGGTTCGCGGTACCGCTGCGGGCCGAGGGCGTCTCCGTGCACCCCATCCGCGAGATCACCGGCGGCGCCGAGTTCTGCCAGGAGTTCCTGGACGGCGTCCGGGTCAGCGCGGACGAGGTGATCGGCGAGATCGACGCGGGCTGGACCGTGGCCCAGACGATGCTGCTTGTCGAGCGGGGCGCGGGCCGCGAAGACCCGGTGAACATGCCCGCCACCGAGCCGCAGACGATCGACCCGTTCCTGCTCCGCCTCGCCGAGGCGGCCGGCCGGCGCGCGGATCCGGTTGCCCGCCAGGCGATCGCGAAGATCCACACAGGGGACTGGGCGCGGTCGCAGCTCGGCACCAGGATCGGCGGGCTGATGCAGGCGGGCGGCAAGCCCCCGGTCGGCCTCGTGTCCTACTGGAAGCTGTCGGAAGGCCAGCGGATGCCCGAGCGGGCCAGGCTGCTGCTGGAGATCGGCCAGGGCGTGCCGCTGGCCTGGGAGCCGGGCGACGAGGCCGGCGGTGACACGGTGGAGGAGTACCTCAACAGCCGCGTCTGGTCGATCGCCGGCGGCTCCAACGAGATGCAGCGCAACGCGATCAGCGAGCAGGTGCTCGGCCTGCCCCGCGAGCCGAGCTTCGACAAGGGCAAGCCGTTCCGCGAGGTTGTCCACGACGCGCGCAACTGGCTGAAGAAAGACTGACCGGTTTACCCCCGCCGGCCGCGCGCGGCGCGGCCGGCCAGTCACGCATCACCGCTGATGGAGGAACGTCATGACTTACCGGGTTATCCAGTGGACAACCGGGACCGTAGCCAAAGAGGCGGTGATCGGCATCACCGGTCACCGCGACCTGGAGCTGGTCGGCGCGTGGACGCACGCGGCCGAGAAGGACGGCCGCGACGTCGGTGAGATCTTCGGGCTGGGCCCCCTCGGCGTCGCCGCCACCACCGACACAGGTGCGCTGCTGGCCAGCGACGCGGACTGCGTGGTCTTCATGCGCAACCGCGACTGGGTGAGCAACCCCATGGGGACGCTGCCCGACCTGCTGCGGATCCTGCGCTCGGGCAAGAACGTGGTCAACCTGTGGTGGCCGTCGCTGGTGTACCCGAACCCGCTCGGCGACGAGGTGTACAAGCCGCTGCAGGAGGCGTGCCTTGAGGGCGGCAGCTCGCTGCTCACCGTGGGCATGGATCCCGGCTACGGCACGGCCGGGCTCGCGCTGGCCGCGCTTCCGCTGTCCCGCGAGGTCAAGAGCGTGCACATGACCCAGTTCATGAACAACGCCTACTGGGAGGGCGAGGGCATCACGCTGTTCTTCGGTTTCGGCCAGCGCGAGGTGGCGAACACGCCGATGCTGCAGCCGGGCGTGACCACCGGCTATCACGCCACCACCCTGCACCTGCTCGCCGACGCGATCGGCGTGACGATCGACGACATCGTGGAGGACCACAGCGTGATCTACGCCGGCGAGGCCTTCGACATCGCGTCGGGTCACATACCCGCGGACACCATCTCCGGCGTGCGTTACCAGGTCAAGGGCCTGGTCGGGGGAGAGGCGCGGGTCGTGGCGGAGCACGTGGAGCGCCTGCGTGACCAGGACTTCCCCGAGCTTGAGTTCAAGGGCGACGGCTACCGGGCGGAGATCACCGGCGAGCCGTGCATCCGGCTGGACATGACGATCTCCTCGCCTCCGGGATTCACCGGGGACAGTGTCGCCGTCGCCTCGGCGATGAGCGTGGTCAACGCCATTCCGCGGGTGTGCGAGGCGCCCCCGGGGGTCATGTCGATGCTCGACATGCCCCCGTTCCCGTCACGGAACGCCGGGTAGCGCGCGGAGTCAGTCAGACGACGGAAGCGGCTTGGGCGCCTTCATCGACAGCGCCCGGCCGGCGAGCGCGAGCGGCCCGGGACCCGCCTTGGTGCACAGGATCTCGATCAGCTCGCCGTCGTCGACGTAGCGCTTGCCGAGCTCGACGGCCGGCCCCTCGGCGGGCTGCCCGGCGGGCGCGGAAGGCGCCGCTGGTAGCATTTCCAGCCCGGCGCAGAAGACCGTGTCCACGGCGGGCGCGCTGCGCACCACGACGACTTCGCACGACGAGTTCTGCGCGAACAGCCGCGTGCCTGCTTTCAAGCTCACTGTGGTACCTCCTGCTAGCAGAACTTAGACTCAGTATAAATGTGCCTTGTGCCTGGTGCGCAAGTACGGCCCGGAGCGGACGGATGAGACCTGACTGGATTGAGCTCGACGGGACGGCCAATACCCGGGACACCGGCGGCCTGCCGACCACGGACGGGCGGCGGACGCTCAGCCGCCGGCTGCTCCGCTCGGACGGCCTGCAGGAGCTGAGCCCGGCCGACGTCCGCCGCCTGGTCGCCGAGTACGGGGTGCGCACAGTCGTCGACCTGCGGGCCGCCATCGAGGTCAAGGCCACAGGACCGGGTCCGCTGACCGCCGAGCCGCTGGTCACGATCACCAACTTGTCGCTTTTCCCCGAGCGTAACGACCACATCGTGCCGATGTCCGAGCGGCGCCCGGCCGTGGGCCGCGGTTTCTCCGGCCTGTACCTGGGCTTCCTGGCCGAGCGGCCCGAGTCCGTGGTGGCCGCGCTGCGGCTGATCGCCTACGGCGCGGGGACGGTCCTGGTGCACTGCACCGCGGGCAAGGACCGCACGGGGGTCGTAGTGGCGGCACTGCTGCGGGCGGTCGGTGTCACCAGGTCGGCCATCGTGACCGACTACCGGGCCACCGAGCCCGCCCTACCCGCGATCATCGCGCGCGCCTCGCACCTGACGGACCGCATGGATCCGACCGTCGCCCAGCGCATGATGGGCGTCCAGGCGCCGGCAGTCCTCGCCGTGCTCGACGTGCTCGACGGGCACCCCGACGGCGCCTGGGGTTGGCTGCGCGCCGCCGGGGCCCGGGAGGACGACCTCATCGCCTGGCGTCACCGGATCGTGCCCGTCGGCCAGGCCTGACCGGACACGGTCGCGGCGTCAGATCGCGCAGCTGCCGTCCGAGCAGGCTCCGCCGTCCTCCGCCCGGACGCCCGCCGGGGTCTTCAGCGGTGCGGGATTCGCCTCGGCCCATGCCGTGGTGAGCACCTCCCGCAGCGCTGGAGCCGGTTGGGCGCCGGAGACGCCGTACTTCTCGTCGATCACGAAGAACGGGACACCGCTGATGCCG
>DASYAD010000461.1:0-19654 GCA_036501515.1 Trebonia sp.
ACCACGTGGCTCATCGCGAGCTTCACGTTGCCCGACATGATCTCCTCGTCGCCAAGCGCGCGCGACTCGCCGATGCCCACGCAGTTAAATGGCCTGACGATGGTGTAAGGCAGCTGGTACTGGTCCCAGGCGGCGCGGGCGAAGTACTCCACCGCCAGCTTCTGGAAGCCGTAGGAGGACAGCGGCGGCGGCACCTCGCGCTCCTGGCCCTCGTAGGAGGGCCATTCCGGCGTCGACTCGAAGACCATCGAGGACGACAGGTACGTGACCTTCTGCAGCCGGCCTTCCTTGTGCGCCCTGATGGCGGCGTCGCAGGACGAGGCGATGATCCGCTCGTTGCTGGCCAGCAGGTCGTACGCGTAGGTGTGGAAGTAGGAGATGCCGCCGATCAGCGCGGCCCCGGCGATGAACTGGTCGCAGCCGGACAGCAGCCCGGTCATCAGCTCGGTGTCCCGGCAGTCGCCCTCAACCAGCTGGTAGGCGGGATGACTGTCGTAGGACTTGGCGACCTTCCCGTACTTGGAGAAGTTGTCCACGCCGACGACCGAGTAGCCACGGCCGAGTAGTTCCTCAACGACGTAGCCGCCGATGAACCCGGCCGACCCGCTGACGAGAACCTTCATCTAATGCCCTTTTCCTCTCCCGGCCGAGTGTCCCCCGGCTCTGACCTGGTCGGCGGTCAGCCTGGGGCCGAACGCGAACCGGTACCAGCGAAGGTACCCGGGTATCCACTGTGCGATCTTGAAGTTCGACACCCCCGCCTGCCGGTCCAGCCAGATCGTGGGGATCTCCGCCACGCCAAGGCGCATCCGGCGCGCCTTGGCGGTGAGCTCGATGCCGATCTCGAAACCCGCGCGGGAGTCGATGCCGACCGCCCGCACGAAGTCCGTCGAGTACGCCTTGAACGAGTTGGTCGCGTCCCTGGTGCCGATCCGCGCGAAGAGCGCCAGCGACCGGCCCGCCGACTTGGAAAGCAGCCCCTTCAGCAGCGGACCGCCGACCTGCTGGCCGCCCGGCATGTAGCGGGAGGCGGCGGCGACCGCCACGCCCCGGTCCACCAGCCGGGCCAGGTCGTCGATCTGCCGCGGGTCGTCGCATCCGTCCGACATGGTGACGACCGCGACGGGGGCGGCCGCCGCGTCGATGCCGAACCTGATCGCGTTGGCGGGACCGGGACCGTAGCTGTTGACGAGGCAGCGCAGCCGCGGCTCTTTGTCGGAGTAGCTGGTCACCACCGGGACCGTGGTGTCGTCGCACGAGTCGACGACGACGAGCACCTCGCACTGCAGCCTGACCGACTCGAAGATCCGGTCGAGGACCGGCAGTATGTGGCCGCCCTCGTTGTAGGCGGGCACCACCACCGAGACCCGCGGCACCTCGGCGTTCACACGCGCACCCCGTGGCCGAGCACGTTCCAGATGTCGGCGGCCGGCTTGCCGGTCGCCAGGCCGCGGTACTGCGGGTGCGGGGCGGCGATCACGAGCAGGTCGGACCGCTCGATGACCTCGTCCTGGGGCAGCAGCCGGGGGTCGGTGGTGACGTAGGGATCGGCGCACAGAACCTGGCCCGCTTTGAACTCCAGGACCCGCTTGAGCTTGTAGGACAGGCTCGAGCGGATGTCGTCGGAACCGCCTTTGAAGGCCATCCCGAGGATCCCGACCGTCATCGAGGCCAGGTCGTAGCGCTGCTCGAGCCGGGACACCAGGTACAAGGGGAGCCCCTCGTTGACCGTCATCGCGGTGTGCCCGAGCGCGAAGTTGTTGTTGGCCAGGGCGGCCAGCTGCATGGTGTCCTTGAACAGGCACGGTCCGGCCGCCAGCCCGGCCCCTGGCATGTCCGCCGCCCGCGGGTAGTCCCGGCTCAGCCCCCCGCGGATGCGGTCGAAGTCAAGTCCCCGGTCGTTGGCCATCATGTAGAACTGGTTCGCGGCGGCGAACTTGATGTACCGCCACACGTTGGTGAACAGCTTCGCCAGCTCCGCCTCCTCGGGCGACAGCTCCACGATCTTGTTCGTCAGCAGCGAGAACAGCGCCGACGCGCGCGCCACGGACCGCTGCGAGCGTCCCGAGACGATCTGCGGCAGGCTGAACAGCTCGGTCATCGCCTTGCCCTCGGCGATCCGCTCGGGACAGAACGCCACCTCGACCTGCACCCCGAGGCCGGCGATCATCTTCTCTACCAGGGCGGTCACGCCGGGGAAGACCGTGGAGCGCAGGATCAGCAGCTGCCCGTCACGCAGATAAGGAGCGCTGCCGCCGAGCGCCTTCGGTATCGCGGTCTGGTCCGGGTTCAGGTGCTCGTCCACCGGCGTCCCGATCACCACCACCACGTGCTCGGCCGATTCCACCACCGCCGGGTCGGCCGAAGCGGATAGCCGTCCCGCGGCCACCGCCCGCTCGAACAGCGGCCCCGCTCCCGGCTCGTCGAACGGCAGGATCCCCGCGTTCACCGACGCCACCGCCGGCTCGCTCACGTCATAGATCACCACCCGGGCGCCGCGGTCAGCGAACGCGATCGCCAGCGGCAGCCCCACGTGACCGCAGCCCCCGATCACCACCACGTCGCGTTCGAACTCGCGGCCAGAAGCCGGTATCGCCATCCCCGTATTTCCCCTCGCTGCACCCGCCTCATAATTCCCGCAATTACCCTATCGACATTTCACTACGCGCTCAGCCGCTCAGCTATTTATGCAATTCATGAACACATGCCAGCTTCCCATTGAGATGATCAGTCGGCGGCCGGATTAACCGGGTTCCGCCTAATGCTTACGAGTTGCCGGTTAATGTCATAGTTAATAGCGCTAAAAGCCGACGGCCGCCGTCTGAGCGAACTCAGGCGGCGGCCGTCGGCCGTGCGCGTGCCGTCACCGGGCCGGGCGGGCTGCCGCCCGCGGGCCCGGCCGACTACCAGTCGGTGGCGATGTACTTGGTCTCCGTGTACTCGAGCAGCCCGTCGCGGCCGCCCTCGCGGCCGAGACCCGACTGCTTGACGCCGCCGAACGGGGCGGCCGGGTCGGAGACCAGGCCGCGGTTGAGCCCGACCATGCCCGTCTCCAGCGCCTCCGACACCCGCAGGCCGCGCCGCAGGTCCTGGGTGTAGACGTAGCAGACCAGCCCGAACTCGGACGCGTTGGCCCAGCGGATCGCGTCGGCTTCGTCGGTGAACCGGACCACGGGCGCGACCGGCCCGAAGATCTCGGTGCCGAGCATCGCGGCGTCGGCCGGCACCGCGTCGAGCAGCGTCGGCTCGTAGAAGTAGCCGCGCCGCTCCGGCTGCCGGCCACCGGTGACGAGGGCCGCCCCCTGCGCGGTGGCGTCGTCCACCAGGCCCGCCACCTTGGCCCTGGTCTGCTGGTTGACCAGCGGGCCGATCTCGGTCGCCTCCTCCAGGCCGGGACCGACCACCATCGACTTCAGCCGCGCGGCGAAGGACGCGACGAACTCGTCGGCAACCGATTCGTGCACGTAGAAGCGGTTGGCGGCCGTGCAGGCCTCGCCGCCGTTGCGCATCTTGGCGATCAGCGCGCCCTCGACGGCGGCGGGGATGTCGGCGTCGTCGAAGATGATGAACGGCGCGTTGCCGCCGAGCTCCATCGAGCTGCTGACCACGCTCTGCGCCGCCTGCGCGAGCAGCATGCGGCCCACTTCAGTCGAGCCGGTGAAGGACAGCTTCCGCACCCGGGGGTCGCCGAGCATGGCGGCGACAACGGGGCCGGGGGTGGACGTGTTGATGACGTTCACCACGCCGTCGGGCACGCCCGCTTCCCGCAGCAGCGCGGCCAGCGCGAGCGCGGTCAGCGGCGTGTCCTCGGCCGGCTTGAGCACCACCGGGCAGCCCGCGGCGAGCGCCGGCCCGATCTTGCGGGTCGCCATCGCGGCGGGGAAGTTCCAGGGCGTGATCAGCAGCGACACGCCGATCGGCTGGTGCATCGTGATGATCCGGTTGGCGCCGGACGGCGCGCGCATCACGGTGCCCTCGATACGCACCGCTTCCTCGGCGTACCAGCGGAAGAACTCGGCCGCGTAGGCCGCCTCGCCCCTGGCGTCGCGCAGTGACTTGCCGTTCTCGGCCGACATCAGCCGGGCGAACTGCTCGGACCTGGCCGTCATCAGCTCGAACGCCTTGCGCAGGATCTCCGCCCGCTGCCTGGGCGGCGTCGCCGCCCAGCCGGGCAGCGCGGCCTGGGCCGCGCTCACCGCGTCGAGCGCGTCGTTCACCGTGCCGTCGGCCACCTCCGCCAGCGGTTCCTCGGTCGCCGGGTCAAGCACCGGGAACGTGCCGTTCCCCTTGGCCCACTCCCCCCCGATCAGCAGCCCCGTCGGGACGTCGATGCCGGTGAGCTCGGTGATACTCATGTTCGTTACTCCTGGCGTTGGAAGGCCGTGCTGGCTAGCGCGCCGGAGCGTCAAGGGCTCGGTGGCGCTGTCATCAACCGTACGTTCGGGCTAATAATGACAAGCGGCCGGGGCGGACCGCTTGTTCCTGGCCGCCTTAGCGGCCCGCCGGCTCGCTGATCAAGCACCCGAGGGCTGTGCTGCGCGCCCGCTCTAAGCGGCTGCTGTGTCTGAACGGCGGCTCTGACCAGCTAGCGCGCCTGGCGGCGGCCAGCGGGTAACGGGGGGCGGACGGGCGGAGCAAGCTCCCGTTCCGGCGGCTACTGCTTTTGACTGTCTAGGAACGACACGCCGGTCAGCGCCTCGGAGACGGTCCACAGCCGCCCGGCGACGGCGGCATCGCTGGCGGTGGCCGACCTCGCGCACGGCGCCGGGGCGCCGCGCAGGCCGCCGAGGCGGGACGGGCCCGCGAAAGTCCCGCCGGGGATGTCGGCCACGGCGGCGTACAGGGTCGGCAGGGCGCCGCCGACCGCGTCCTGGGCGATGATGCGGTTGCCCAGGGTGTCCATGAAGAAGCCCGTCAGGCGGCTGCCGCTGTGCGACTGCAGGCCGGTCGCCGCGTACCCGGGGTGGGCCGCCGTGGCCCGCACGGCCGACCCCGCCGCCGTCAGGCGACGCTGCAGCTCGCTGGTGAACAGCAAGTTCGCCAGCTTCGACTGGGCGTACGCGGGCCACCGGCGGTATCGCCTGCGCTCCCAGTTCAAGTCGGCGAAGTCGATCCGGCCGATCTGGTGCACCCCGGAGGAGACGGTGACGACCCGGCCCGTGGCCGTGACGACGGGCAGCAGCAGCCCGGTGAGGGCGAAGTGACCGAGGTGGTTCGTGCCGAACTGCAGCTCGAAGCCGTCGGCGGTGCGGGTCAGCGGGGGAATCATCACGCCCGCGTTGTTGATGAGCAGGTCGACGGGACCGGACCAGTCGCGGGCGAACGCGCGCACCGAGTCGAGGCTGGCCAGGTCAAGCGGGCGGACCTCGGCGCGGCCGGACGCCTGACCGGCGACGGCGGCCGCGGCGGCCTGCCCCTTGGCCTGGTCGCGCACGGCGAGAACGACCCGGGCGCCGCGGGCCGCCAGCGCCTGGGCGGTCGCCAGGCCGAGGCCGCTGTTGGCACCCGTGACGATCGCGGTCTGGCCGGCGAGGTCGGGGATGTCCGCCGTGGTGAAGCCGCTCATGGTCTCATTGTCGCCGCGTGCTCAGCCGGTGGCGTTGAGCCAGCGGACGGGGGCACCGTCTCCGGCCCGGCGGAACGGCTCGAGCTCGTTGTCCCAGCCGGAGCCGAGCAGTCGCTCGAGCTCGCTTTCCAGGACCGAGGTGCCGTTGGCGCCGAGCGCGAGCGCGGCCCTGAGCTTGTTCTCAGGAACGAGGATGTCGCCGTTGGCGCTCGTGGTGGCGGAGAAAATGCCGAGGTTCGGCGTGTAGCAGTAGCGCATCGCGTCACAGCCGGGAGATGCTTCCTCGGTGACTTCGAAGCGCAGCCTGTTCCAGCCCGCCAAGGCAGACGTAATCGCGCTGGCCGTACCCGGCCGACCTTTCCAGGTCAGCTCAGCACGAAGAGACCCAGGGGCAGCGGGCTGGCTGACCCAGGGCATGCTGACGGCGGTCCCGACGGTCCCCGCGACTGCCCACTCAATGTGCGGGCACAGCGCGGGTGGCGCCGAGTGAACCTGCAGAACGCCGTATACCGACACCGGTGCCTCCCTGCGTAAGACGAGGTTCGCCTTCCCCTGCGACCTCACCCAGCTCGGGCGGCTCCCTGGCGCACTAGCTCCGCACAGGATCTCCGGTATCCGCATCGTATTCTGCCGTACGATCACCGCCTGCACCAGGGGTACGGGCTAGAAAATGTCGCCGGCGTAGCAGCATGACCAGCGCGGCGAGCGCGGTCAGCCCCACTCCCGACCACATAACGTAGTCGCCTGCCTGGTCGTAGAAGGTCTTCGAGGCCTGCGCCGGGAGGCCCAGCGTCACCGGGACGACGCCGCTGCTGTCCTGGCCGAGCCAGGCGAGCAGCCTGCCGCGCGCGTCGAATGCCACCGAATCGCCGGTGAGCGCGGCCTGCACCGCCGGCCGCCCCGTCTCGGCCGCCCGCACCGCGGCCAGGCTGGCCTGCTGGTCCGGCCCCCAGGTGCCCTGGAAGGTCGAGGTCGAGGACTGGTAGACGATGAGCTGCGCGCCCTGGTTGGTCTCCACCTGGGACATGTCGGGGAACGCGGACTCGAAGCAGATGAGCACCCCGATGTCGAGCGGCTTGGCCGCGCCCGTCGGACTGGTCACGGTCAGCGTGTGCGCGCCGTCGCCGGAGATCATGTTGGACGACGCGGCCTTGCTGATGCTGGTGAGCCAGCCGAGCTGCTGCCTGAACGGGATGTACTCGCCGAACGGGACCAGCCGTGTCTTGATGTAGCGGCCCTCGATCCCCTGGGGGCTGACCAGTACCGCGACCTTCTCCTGGCCGCCGCCTGGGCCGGGGATCGTGGAGTCCTGGTTGGCCAGGATCTCGGCCTGGTCCTGTTCGGCCAGCTGCTCGATGCCGCGCAGCAGGGTCGGGTCGACCGCCAGGTCGTAGGCGACGCTCGACTCACCCCAGACGATCAAGTCAGGCGGGTTGTCCGCCAGGGACCCGGTGGCGCTAATCTGCCTGGTCAGGCTCTCCGAGGCGTCCACCCGCAGGGATGGGTCGTTGACCGCGCCCGGCTGGACGAGGGCGACGGTCACCTGGCGGACGGCCGGGAACGGCGCCGTCAGTGCGAAGGCGAGCGGTCCTGAGGCGGCCGCGGCGGCGAACGCGGCGACGCCGGCCGCGGCGAGCATCACCCGGCGGCGCGGCGCGGCGACGGGCCACGGGGGCGCGGCGTCGGCGGACCGCGGGGACGACACGGCGGGAGGCCGCGGGGACGACGCGGCGGCGGGACGCAGGGACGACCCGGGCGGTATGAGCTCGCTGTTGCCCGCTCCAGCTCTGTTCGCAGCCCCGGCCCTGGGCTCGGACCCTGGGTTGGATTCCAGGTCGGCCTGCGCGGTCCCGGCCGCTCCGGCCCATTCGGCTGCCGGGGCGGCGCGATCAGACGAGGCGGCGGTGACAGGCGCGAGCAGCCCTGGCCTGACCGCCCCGAGCACCAGCGTCAGGCCGGCGTTGGCGATCAGCAGGGCCACGCTGACCAGCCACACTCCCCCGACGCTGGCGAGCGCGAGCACCGCCGGATGCTGCCACTGCGATGCGCCGTACAGGCCCCAGGGGCCGCCGAGTCCCTGATAGGACCTGATCCATTCAGGGACCAGCCAGGTCGCGGGGACCACGGCGAGCGCGGCCAGCGCCCGTGGCCAGGACACCGCGGGCCGCAGCAGCCGGTTAACCGCGATGGCGAACGGCGACCACATACAGCCGAAGACGGCGCCGATCAGCACGACTCCCGGCCCGATCTCCGGCGTCATCCACTGCAGGATCGCGATCAGGTACCCGGCCCCGAACCACCACCCTCTCGCGACGGCCTCGCGGGTCGTCGGCGCCCGGGTGAACAGCACCATCCCGGGCACCAGGGCGAACCAGGCCAGATAGGACAGCGAAGGGGCGGGAAACACCAGGACAGCGGGCACGCCGCCCGCCAGGAACGCCAGCCACCGCACCGGATACCGGAACGGCCGGACCAGTTTGCTGCGCAACCTCACCCTTCTATTGTCTCGCCGTCACGCAAGTGCACTGCCCCAGGCCCCGCCTGCCAGCCAGCCCGGGTCCGCCGCGCGCCGCCGGAGCAGGGACAATGGCGGGATGCACGCGTCCGCGGCGTCCGAGGTCATCTCCGCGGTCGCCCTCGTCGTGGTCCTCGCCTGGGCCGTGCGGCGGCCGCGGGGCTGGCCGGAGGCGGTACCGGCGGTGCCGGCGGCACTGCTCGTCATGGTGACGGGCGCGGTGTCGGTGTCCGCGGCGGCGGCCGAGGCACGCCGGCTCGCGCCGGTGGTCGGCTTCCTCGGCTGCGTGCTGGTGCTCTCGAAGCTGTGCGACGACGACGGGCTGTTCCGCTACCTCGGCGCCTGGCTCGGCCGCGGTCAGCACCCCGACCGGGCGAAACGCCTGCTCGTACGGGTATTCGCGGTCGCCGCGGTGACGACGGCGGTGCTTTCGCTCGACGCGACCGTGGTGCTGCTCACACCGGTGGTCCTCATCGCCGCCGGGCGGCTGCGGGTCCGCGCCCGCCCGCACGCCTATGCCTGCGGTCACCTGGCGAACTCCGCGTCGCTGCTGCTGCCGGTTTCTAACCTGACCAACCTGCTGGCGTTCGCGGTGAGCGGGCTGTCGTTCGCGCGGTTCGCCGCGCTGATGGCGCTGCCCTGGCTGGCGGCCATCGGGGTGGAGTACGTCGTGATCAGGTCGTTCTTCCGGGCCGACCTGGTGCGGTCTGAGGTGGCGGCGGTGCCGCGTGCACCGGCGGCGCTGGCCGCGCCGACCGAGGCGGACAGCGGCGCGGACGACAGCGGCGAGCCCGTGCCGGTGTTCTCGCTGACCGTGGTCTGCCTCACGCTCGCCGGGTTCGTGGTGGCGTCGGCGGCCGGCGTTAACCCGGCCTGGGCGGCGCTCGGCGGCGCACTGCTGCTGGCTGTGCGGGCACTGGCCCGCCGCGATACGTCAGCGGCCGACATCGCGCGCAGCGCCGACGTGCCGTTTCTGCTGTTCGTGCTCGCGCTCGGCATCGTGGTTACCGCCGTGGTGGACAACGGGCTCGGCTCAGCGCTGCGGCCGGCGGTGCCGTCAGGTGAGTCGCTGCCCGCACTGCTCGCACTCGCCTTGCTGGCGGCCGTGCTCGCCGCCGTGGTGAACAACCTGCCCGCGGTGCTGGTGCTGCTGCCGCTCGTGGCGACGTCAGGCGCGGAGTCGGCCGGCGCGGTGCTCGCGGTGCTGATCGGCGTCAACATCGGGCCGAACCTCACCTACACCGGCTCGCTGGCCACCTTGCTATGGCGCCGGGTGCTGCGCGATTCCGGGACTGACGCCTCGCTCGGCGAGTTCACCAGGCTCGGGTTCGCGACCGTGATTCCCGGGCTCGCGCTATCGGTGCTGTGCCTGTGGCTGGCACTGCGCGTGTAATGACCGTTGACACTGTGTGTCCAGCGGGATAGAACGGGACGATCCAGGGTAGTTAGGCGGAACGCGGCGCTGCGGGGGCGGGCGGTGCGACCAGGCGCAACATACCTGGCGGTCAGCCAGCCGACAGCAGGACCGGTGCCCATGCCAGCAGAAGAGCTGCACGGTCGCGCTGTCAGCGTGGACCGGCTTGAGCCGGGCGACCACGCTTTCTTCGGTTACGCCGACGACAGGATGCGCTGGGACATCCTCGGCGCCTTTGTTCAGCGGGGACTCGCCCGCGGCGAGAAGGTCGGTCTGCTCGTCGACGTCGGCCACGCCCACGATCAGGTGGCCGTCAGGGTCGCGGGCGGCGTGGCGGCCGCGCGGCGCGCACTGCTCGACGGCCAGCTCGTCGTGTCAAGCACACCGCGCTTCGCCCGCGGCCACTTCGACACCGGACGGCTGGTGCAAGGGGTCCGCCGCCGGGTTGACACGGCGGTCGCCGAGGGATTCACCGGACTGCGCAGCGCGAGCGAGATGTCACTCGCACTCGCCCCGGTCGAGCACCTCGGCCAGGTCGTCGAGTACGAGGCGGCGTTGCACGCGGCGCTGTTCGCGGGGCCGCCTGACCCGCGGTACACCGCGCTCTGCTACTGGGACGAGCGCGTGTTCGGCGGCACCGAGGCGCTCGACGCGGCCCGGGCGCTGCACCCGTTGACCGTGTCGCTGCCCGGTTAGCCTTGTTAGGCTCGTGTCCGCTCCCGAACCGCCGAGCGCTTGCGGGTAAACGATGACAGTCGCTGATGCCGGGCAAGAACCCAGCCACGGGCAAGGCCCTGGCATCGGCCGGCGGGCCGACGAGGTGGCGGCCGGCGGGATGCCGGCCAGGGCCGGCGGCGGACGGGCCCGGCCTGGTCGCGGGCTCGCGGTCAGGAATCCCGGCGCGCTGATCTTCGCCGCCGACATGTACGGGCTGCAGCTCGACCAGCTCGCCGTGCTGACTGGGGGGGACCGGGCGGCGCGGGCGGCGGCGGCCCGCTGGCGTGAGCTCGGCTACGCGGAATCCGACCGGCTTTCGACAGGTGCGGACTGGCTGTGGGTGACGAAAGCGGGACTAGCCGCCTGCGGGCGGGCGTACACGCCGACGAAGCCGGCGCTGTCCCAGCTGGCCCACATCAGGGCGGTGACGGCATGCCGCCTCGCGCTCGAGGCGACGGCCGGCTATCGCGCGGCCGCGGCCTACTGGCGGTGCGAGCGGCACATCAGGACAAAGCACGGGGTGGGGCTGCGGCAGCACCTGCCCGACGCCGAGGTGCACTGGCCCGACGGGGCCCCCGTTGGCTGGGCAGGCGAGTGCTGGGCGGTCGAAACAGAGCTCTCCCCCAAGACCGTCGCCCGCACGACCGCGATCATGCGCGAGATCCTCGGCCGCACCGGGGACTACGGCTGCCTGGCGGCTGAGGCGCTAGTGCCCGGGCGGCCGCCCCGGCACGCCCGGGTGCTCTACGTGTGCTCGCCGGCCGCGCTCCGCACCGTGCTGAAGTCCCGCGAGCAACTGGGCCCGCTGGGCGCCCGGGTCGAGGTGCGCGACCTCCCGCCTGGCGCGCTGCTGGGGTAGCGACTTTCTATCACTTCGAACAATTCCTGCGACTTCCTATCGATTAGAGCCATTTTCAAGTCCGTTTTGTCAGTGTTTGCGACTACCCAACTGATAGAAAGTCGCGCCGCCGGTGCTAACCGATAGAAAGTGACGCCGGGGTGGGGTCGGGGCGGAAGCCGACGGGTTTAGGGGGCCGGGAGGCTGCGGGGGCTTGTGGGGCTGCGGGTGACGGGGGGTTGACGCGTAAGGGATACGTAAGGAGATGAAATACGCATTCGGCTGGCGGCTGTGGTGGAGTGAGCGCGTGAGCCGGCACCAGGCAGCGGACGTCAGGCATCCCGCGCGGCGGGCGGCTTGGCGGGGGCTGCTGGTGCTGGGCCGGGTGACCGCGCTGGCCGGCGGCGCGGTGGCCCTCGCACCAGTGACGATCGTGGCCGCGGGCGCGTTCTGCTACGGCTGGTGGCGCGGCGCGCCGCCGCGGCGGGTTTACTCGGCTGCCCTGTGGTGCCTGCCCATGGTGGCTGCGTGGCTTGCCGCGGTCGCGGCCTGGCCGGCCGGGCGCGCGGGAACGGGGACCGCACCATCGGGCGGCGGGGTGGCGGGGTCTTTGCCGGCGGGCGGCGGGGTGGCGGGGTCTTTGCCGGCGGCTAGTTCGGGTGCGGGGTCGTTTCCGGCGGGCGCGGGCGCGGGGGCCTGGTGGTTTCGGGTGGCGGCCGCGCCTTACCGCGCGTGGGACGCGATGTGGCAGCTTGGCGGGCACGGGCACCTGGTCGCGGCGGCGATCGCGGCCGCGCCGCCGGCCATCCCCCTTGGCATCGTCGTGGGCGGGCTCGGCTGGTCTTACCGGCGTTTCCGCATGCGGAGCGGGGCCGGCGGGCTCACCCCGGAGTCACCGGGTGCGTTCGACGCCAGGCAGTGGCGTCACCAGGTGCGGTCGGCGCGGGCCCTGATCGCCGCGCCAGGATCGCTGCCGCTGCTGTCCAGGAGCGGGCACGTGGTCGCCGGGGCGGTCATCCGCACCGTCAGGCACCGGGCCGGGCGGGCCGCGGCCGTGCCCTACGCGCGGCTGCGGGCGCACCAGGTGGTCATCGGCTCGACCGGCACAGGGAAGACCACCCTGCTGCTCCGGCTGTGGGCCGGCTTCATGGCCGCGGGCCTGCGCCGCTACGCCGCCGGGACAGGGCAGCGGCCGCTGCTCGTCGTGCTCGACTGCAAGGGCGGTGCGTCCTCGCGCAAGATCGCCGACCGGACCCGGCGGGTGCTGCGCGACGCGGGCGCCCGCTCGACCGCCGTCTGGCCTGACGAGGCGGCGCTTTCGCTGTGGGTGCTGCCGCCCGACCGTCTGGTCACCACGCTGCTCGACCTCATCGAGCACGGGACAGGCGGCGCGGCTTACTACACCGACGTGATGGAGGCACTGGTCGCCCTCGCGGTCGGCGCGCCGTGCGGGCCGCCCGCGAACTCGGCCGACTTCCTCACCAGGCTAGACGCCGACTGGCTGTCCGCCGCCTACGGGGCGAGCGGCGACGGGGACGCGGTCAGCACCATCCGTTCGGGGAAAAAGGCTTTTGAGGACGTGCGCCTGCGGTTCACGGCGCTGTGGCGCCGCCTCGGCGCCGGACTCGACGGCGGCGGCTCGTTCGCGGACTGCGACGCCTGGTACTGCGTGCTCGAAGGGACCGCGGAAGGCGCCGTCGCCGAGGCGCAGGCGCGGGCGCTGACCGACCTGCTCGCCTGCTACGCACTCGGCGGCGACCGGGAGATCCTGCTGTGCGTCGATGAGTTCTCCGCGGTGTCGCGACGGCTGCCGATCTCACGGCTGTACGAGCGGGCGCGCTCGCTCGGGCTCGCCGTGCAGGTGTCGGCGCAGTCCTGGGAGGGGCTGGCCGGATCGGAGGATGAACGGCAGCGGGTGGCCGCCACCGCCGAAGGCGGAATCTGGCTGCTGCGCACGCCCCGGCCGGAGCCGGTGGCGGCGCTGGCCGGGAACCTGCCGTCGGTGGACACCTCGCGGCGCTTCTCCGGGGCCGGCCCGTGGCAAGACGACGGCCTCTCGCGGGCCCGGCTGACGCCGGTGCTCGACGGCGACCTGGTACGACAGCTCGACGTCGGGCAGGTGTGCTACGTGTACCGCGGCGGAGTGACGTTCCTGCAGATCAAGCGGCTGACCGGGCAGCAGGCGGCGATCGGCCGCGGCGTCGGCGGTGCACCGTGGGCAGCCGCAGGAGCAGCAGTTCCCGTGGCGACCGTGCCCGTGGCGACCGTGCCCGTGACGACCGTGCCCGTGACGACTGTGCCCGTGACGACTGTGCCTGGACCGATTCTGCCTGGACCGACGGTGCCCGACGCCAGCGAGGTGCTTGACGAGGCATTCGGTGAACGGCGTGGCTGAATCGTCCGTTATGTAGGGAGAAGTCGGAGAACAGCGAGGACTCGCGGTGCAGTGAGAACCCCCGGTGGCGGGAGGAAGGGGACGGCCGTGACGGATGATCCGTTCACGCTGCTCGGGTTGCCGGCCCGGCCGGGCCTGACGGACGACGACGTGCGGGCGGCGTGGCGGCGCATCGCCGCGGCGACCCATCCCGACCGTGAGGACGGCGGCGACCCGGTCCGTTTCGGCGCCGCGGCGGCGGCCTACGTGCTACTGCGGACGTCGTTCGGGCGCGGCGAGGCGCTGGCCGATCTCGCGGCCGGGCACCGCACGCACGGCGGGCTCCGGCCCGGGCGGGTGCGGGCCAGCCGGCTGCGGCACGGGCGGCCGCGCGCCAGCAGACAGCGGCCGGTCGGACTGCGGCCGAGCGGGCCGCGGCTCAGCACGCCGCGGCACTGCGAGGCGCGGCACGGCGAACGACGGGACCGTGTTTTCAGCCGCGGGGAACGACAGGCGCGGCGCGGCGCCCACCGGGCGGAGCCGGACGGCGCCAAGGCCAGGGCAGGCCTGGCGAAGGGATACCGGGCGGGCGCCTGGCGGCTGGCCGGGTTCCTTGGCTGGCTGACCACAGGGCGGGGCCCCGGAGTCCGGGTGGCCGGGGTTCACGGGTCTGCGTTGCCCGGCTCCGGGGTGACTGGCGCTGGCGTGCGGGGCCTTGGCCTGCGGGTGGCCAGCGCGGGGCTGGTCGCGGCGGCCACGATCGCGGCCGTCGGGGTGACCCCCGCGACCATCGGCCTGCTGGCCGGGGCGCTCACCGTTACCGGCTGGGCCCTGTGGCGACGGGGCGGCTGGAATCGGTGATCCAGTGCGACCAGGACCCGGCGTAAAGACCGGCTGGCACTCCCGCGAGGGCGAGCGCGAGCACCTCGTGGGCCGCGGTGACGCCTGAGCCGCAGTACGCGCCTACCGGCCGGTCTCCGGTCACCCCGAGCGCGGCGAAGCGCGCGGCCAGCGCACCAGGCGGCAGGAACGTCCCGTCGTCATCGACGTTCTCGCTGGTCGGAGCGCTGACCGCGGCCGGGATATGCCCGGCCACCGGGTCGACAGGCTCGGTCTCGCCGCGGTACCGCTCCGCTGCCCGCGCGTCGAGCAGGATCCCGGTGCGTGCGAGCGACGCGGCGCCGTCCGCGTCGAGCAGGTCCAGCTGGCCGGGGCGCGCGGTGAAGTCGCCGACCGCCCCGTAGTAGTAGGGCGGGTCTGGCGGCACTGTCGGCTGTCCGGCCGCCGTCCAGGCGCGGAAGCCGCCGTCGAGCACCCGGACCGCCTGGTGTCCGAAGTAGCGCAGCAGCCACCAGGCCCGCGCGGCCGCGGTCGAGTCGGCGCCGTCGTACACGACCACCGGCAGGCCGTCGCTCACGCCCGCGAGCCGCATCGACTTCTCGAAGTCGGCGGCCGGCGGCAGCGGGTGCCTGCCGCCGGGGCCTGGCGGGCCGGCCAGGTCCGTGTCCAGGTCGACGAAGACCGCGCCGGGAATGTGCCCGGCCGTGAACAGCACACGTCCGGGCGGCCCGCCGAGCCGCCAGCGCACGTCCAGCACCGTCACGCGGCGCAGGGCGGCCAGCCGGGCCTCTGGTTCCGTCGCGCTGACCGTCAGCAGGCCGGCCAGCTCGGGAACCCCGATGAGGACGCCGGCGGCGGCGGCGGTCACCGGGCGGTCACCGGCCGGGGGTCAGCATCGGGACGAGCTGCTCAGCCGCGGTCAGCGAGCCGTGCATGCCGACCAGGGCGGACTCGCGCGGCTCGGCCTGCGTGGCCACCACCGCCCAGGAGCCGGCGCAGGCGGCCACCACGTCGCCGATCCGAGCCGCCATGGCGTCGCTGACCGGCGTACCGACCTGGCCGAACCAGCCTTCCTTGAGCGCCTCCTCGCGGGGCAGCACCCAGGCGCGTTCGCCGAGCACGTCCCGCCAGGTGGCGAGTACGCTGTCGGCGGCACCCGGGTGGGTGTAGACGTGCCGGAAACGCGGCTCGCCGCCGAGGAGCGCGACTCCCTGGCGCAGCACCGCGGCGTCGCCGTCCGCGTCGATCCTGTCGTCCGCCCCGATGTCCACCATCCCGTGGTCGGCCGTCACGTACATGACCGTCCCGTAGGGCAGGCCGCCCGCGATCTGCTCGGCCAGCCGGTCGACGTGCGCGAGCTGGTTGACCCAGGCCTGGGAGCCGATGCCGTACTGGTGACCGCAACCGTCCAGGTCGCCGTGATACGCGGTCACCAGCGCCCGGTCCGACTCGCCGAGTGCGGTGCAGGCCAGCGCCGCGAGCGCGCCGAGCGAGCGGGCGCCCCGGTAGTCCGAGCCGCGCAGCGCCGCCGTCGTCAGGCCGCTGTCCTGGTATTCAGGCTCCGATACCTGGACCGCGGAGATCCCGGCCTGCGCGGCCCGTTCGAAGATCGTCGGCAGCGGCTGCCAGCCGACGGGGTCGATGTCCTTCGGCCAGTGCAGGCCGTTCAGCAGCCGGCCCTGACCGGGGACCGCGACCCGGTAGCCGAGCATGCCGTGCACCGCGGGCGGCACGCCGGTTCCGATCGAGGCGAGGCTGGACACCGTGGTGGACGGGCAGCCAGCCGTCAGCGGGCGTGAGTTGAACGCCGCCTCAGCCAGGAACGGCGCTGCCGCCTGGTGCGCGCGGAGCTGCTCGAGGCCGAGGCCGTCGACGATGAGCAGGCAGACCCGGCCGGTTTCTGGCAGGCCGAGCACGTTCGCGGCGGAGTCCCCGGTGAGTGAGGCGAGGATGGAGGCCGACAGGTCGGCGAGGCTCGACTCGCCGTATGAGGGCACGATCGGGCTAGTTCTGGGCTCGCGCGCCAACGTCATCAGCTCCCGGACCGCGCGGTCGCGTCGCTGAGCGCGCTGGCGAAGGCGAGCACCTGCCGGACGGCGTCGTCACCGTCCGCAGCCTCGCTGACCCGCAGCGTCAGGTCATCGGCGGTGATCGTGCCGAGATACCCGTGGTCGGCCTCGCAGCTGTCGTCGCCGCAGTGGGCGGGCTCGAGCTCGACGTGCGACAGCACGTTCCAGCCGATCGTCAAGATCACCTCGGACGGCATCGTCACGCCGGGCACGTAGGTCGCGGGGTCGGGCACCACCCGGGTGAGCGACACCGAGGACACCCGGTTGAACCGGATCGCCTCGGTCGATGTCTCGGCCCGTGGCCTGCTTTCCGGGTCGTCGGCGGGGTGTTCGTCGGTGTGCGAGTAGACAAGCCGCGTGGGGGTCAGCGCCAGCACCGTCATGTGCCTGCGAACTTCCATGCCGGGGTCGAATATCGCGTCATGGTGCGCGAAGAAGGCGGTGACCGGCTCCGGGCCGAGAGCGCTGGCTACGGCGTCGGTCACCAGTCCCGGGTAGTAGCCGCTGCGCTCAATCGCTGCTCGCAGATCCTCGGTCATGACTCGGGTTTCCGTCATTACTCCATCCTGCACTGTGCCGGGGCGTGGTTCACCCGTCGGGCAAGGAAAGCCAGGCCGAACCTAGTCGCCGTAACGGTCAAAGGCGGCCATACCACGCCATACGGGATCGTTCGGGTCGGGCTCGACCCGCACCGGCTCGGCCGGCGGCTGCGGTTCGGCCCCGGGCCCGGGCTCGGGGCCGGGCTCGGGCAGCGGCGCAGGCTGGCCCTCGAGCTCCCGCATGAGCCGCTTCAGCTCGTCCCCGTCGTCGTTGTAACGCAGCTTCCGCGGCACCCTCGGCCGCCGCTTCGGCTCCTCAAGCTCGAGCTCGGCGGCACCGGGCGCGGGCTTCGGCCTGCGCGGCTTGCCACCGCCTGCCGCGCCGCCGCGGCCCCGGTAGATCAGCAGGCCGTTCACCGGGTCGGGCACCCCGTCGAGGGCGGCGCGCACCGCCGGCAGCGCACGGAACGCGTCCCATTCGGTGTCACTGGGAAACAGAGTCTCGAAGACGACGCCGTACTGGGTGTCGTGCCACTCGTAATACACCGCGCCGTGGGTGATCGCGGCCTCGGTCAGCTCGTCCTCGTAGGCGTAGCGCCACCCGCTCGCCGGGAGCTTGTCCGAGGAAAAGACCTCGATGGCCCACCATTCAGCCATTGCCGTCGCCGCCGTCCTGCGCCACGTCGCGGAAGTCCGATATCAAGATAGTACGTCTTTACGGCAACGCGGGGAAATGTATTTGTCACGCGCCGCCGACGTCTCAGCCCACCCAGCACAAATCGTTATATATTCGGAGCTGAACGTTGTGAGAGCCATCACCCGTGACGGGGTTTGCGATGCCCCGGAATCGCCGATACGGTCACGGCATGGCGGCAGACGGACGGCGACACGTGGTCGCGATCGGGGGCGGCATGATGATGCCCCGCGAGGGCATCCCCTATCACGTCGGGCACGCGATCGCGCTGAGCGGCAAGCCAGCGCCACGGCTGTGCGTGCTGAACCAGGCCGTCGGCGACGACCCCGCCTATTACCTCCGGTTCTACGACCGGCTGGCCGATTCCCCGGCCGAGGTGCGCCACCTGTCGCTGTTCCCGATGCCGAACGTCGCTGACCCCGAGGACTTCCTGCTTTCGCAAGACATCATCTTCGTCGGCGGCGGCTCGGTGGCCAACATGATCGCGGTCTGGCGCGTCCACGGGATCGACCAGATCCTGCGCAAGGCGTGGCAGGCCGGCATCGTGCTGGCGGGCTCGTCGGCCGGCGGCATCTGCTGGTTCGAGGGCGGCACGACCGACTCGTTCGGCGCCAAGCTACGGCCCTACTCCGACGCGCTCGGGATGCTGCCCGGGTCCTTCTGCCCGCACTACAACTCCGAGCCTGAGCGGCGGCCGCTATACCAGCGGCTCGTCGCCGACGGGGTGCTACCCGCCGGCCTGGCGTGCGACGACGGCGTCGGCGCGCACTACGTGGACGACACCCTGGCCGAGATGGTGGCCGACCGTGAGGACGGCGACGCCTACCGGGTCGAGGCCGACGGCGCCGGGGGCTGCACAGAAGTCAAGCTCCCGGTCCGGTTCCTGGGCGGCTGAACCGGCCGCCCGCAGCCAGCCCAAGCGCCGGCCGCGGGCGGTCGCGCCGGCTACTTGCGGGCGGTCGCCCTGTGCAGCGACCACGCCAGGGCGGCCAGGGCGACGACCGGGAGCAGCCACCACGCGTTCACCCTGGCCGCGTGGGCCAGGATCGCGGTGAGGCCGAGGCCGGCGGCGACCATGACGGCCACGTGCCAGTCGTCGCCGACGATGAAGTCGTACCAGAACGCGCCGAATGACTTGAGCTGCTTCATCAGGCGGCAACCTCCGATTCCTTGGCGGGTGCGGCTGTCGCCGTCTTGCGGGAGCGCAGCCAGAAGATGTACCCGGCGGTGACCAGTGCCACCACCGGAACGAGTACCAGCAGCGCGGCGTCGTTGCCCGGCCAGGCGACGCCCGCGCCCTCGGCCCCCCAGAACGTGCCGAAGCTGGTGAGCATGACACCCACCGCGAACTTCATCCAGTTCTCGGGGACCTTGGTGAGCGGTGCCCGCACGGCGATGCCGACGATGGTCACGACGACGATCGCGGCGACGGCGCCGATGGCAGCCGCGCCGACGTTCTTCTGGTTGTCGCCGAACGTGACCACGATGAAGACGACTTCGAGCCCCTCGAGCAGCACGCCCTTGAAGGCGAGGGTGAACGAGTACCAGTCACTGACACCCCGCTTCCGTTCGGCGGCGGCGTTCTTCGCGGCGGTGACTTCGCGCAGGTAAGCGCTCGCCTCGTCGTGCAGTGCCTTATAGCCGACCGCACGGAGCACGGCCTTGCGCAGCCACTGCAGGCCGAAGACCAGCAGCAGTGCGCCGACCACCACCCGGAGCGCGGTCAACGGCAGGTAACCGACGGCAGGACCCACCGCGACGGTAATGACGGCCAGGGCAACCAGGGCCGCGGCCATCCCCTGGAGCGTGGACTTCCACTCCCTGGTGATGCCAGCGGCGAGGACGATGGTGAGGGCCTCGACCGCTTCGACCGCACAGGCGATGAAAACGGTGAGGATCAGCGGGAGCGCGGTCAACGGATCTCCTTGGCTTGTTCCGCGACAATAGACGTGTGACGACTGAACAGGACAGGACGGACGGGACCGCGGCCGGCGAGGGCGCCGGGCCGGGCTGGCTGCTGCTTATCTACCGGGTGCCGCCTGAGCCGACCCGGCTGCGCTCCACCGTGTGGCGCCGCATTAAGTCGCT
>DASYAD010000462.1:0-28964 GCA_036501515.1 Trebonia sp.
GGCATCGGGAACCACTCGTTCATGATCTGGGCGAAGCATTCCGCGCCGAGCACGTAGAACCGGGACTGCTCAGGCACCAGCATCGTGTTGGGATATTTCTGCGGCACCCGGTCGCCCAGGTAGGCCATGAACGCCCCGCCGTACACGCCGCGCATGCTGGTCCGGCTGATCTCGACGTTATCCTCGCCGACGCGCCGCTGCAGGACCACAGTCCCCTCGATCAGCACGTACAGAGCTTCGGCGGGCTGCCCCTCGGTGAAGACGACGCCAGGTTCGTGCACCTCGACGCGACCCTCACGGCAGAGCCGTTCCCGCTGGTCGTCGGTGAGCTTCTCGAACAGGAACAGCGTGCGCAGCGTTGCGGGATCGCAGGGGGAGATTGTGGTCATAGCGTCTCCAGGTACCTATGCACGAACATGACGGCCATCGCGCCCTCTCCAACCGCCGAGGCGACCCGTTTGGCTGACTCGGACCGCACGTCACCCGCCGCGAACACCCCGGGGACGCTGGTCTCCAGGTGGTACGGCGGCCGGTCGAGCGGCCAGTCCGAGTCGCCCTGGCTGAAGTCCGGCCCGGCGAGGACGAAACCGTGCATGTCCCGCGCCAACACGCCGTCCAGCCAGTTGGTACCCGGTGCTGCTCCGATAAAGACGAACAGCTGTCCGGCGTCCACTATTTCTGTGGTGTCGGCGGCGATGTCGTGCAGCGTGAGCTGCTGCAGGTGCCCGTCGCCGTGCACCTCCGTGACCTCGGTGCAGGTGCGCACGGTTATGTTCTTGATGCCGGCGATCTGCTGGACCAGGTAGTACGACATCGAGGCCTCGAGGGACTGCGCGCGCACCAGCATGGTCACAGACCGGGCGAACCTGGCCAGGTACACGGCGGCCTGTCCGGCCGAGTTGGCGCCGCCGATCACGTAGACGTCCTGGTCCTTGCACGCCTCGGCCTCGGTGAGCGCCGCGCCGTAGTAGACGCCCGCGCCGGTCATCTCCGTGCAGCCGGGGGCATTGAGCTGGCGGTAGGAGACGCCGGTGGCGAGGATCACCGCCTTGGTGTCGACCGCGCTGCCGTCGCTGAACCTGATCGTCCGGGCCGGGCCGTTCACCTCCAGGCCGGTCACCTCGCTGGTGGTCAGCAGCTCGGCCCCGAACTTGACGGCCTGCCGGCGGGCCCGGTCGGTCAGCTGGCCGCCGGAAACCCCGTCGGGGAAGCCCAGGTAGTTCTCGATCCGCGAGGACTGCCCGGCCTGCCCGCCGGTCGCGTACTTCTCCACCAGGACGGTGCGCAGCCCCTCGGACGCGCCGTAGACGGCCGCGCCGAGGCCAGCAGGGCCGCCGCCGATGACCACCAGGTCGTAGAACTCCCGTCCCGGGCTGGTCGCCAGGCCGACCTTCGCGGCGACCTCGGCGTGCGACGGCCCGACCATCGCCTCGCCGTCCGGCGTGATGAGGACGGGGAGCGTCCTCCCGTCGGTGCCCGCCGCGTCGAGCAGCCGGCGGCCTTCGTCGGTGTCCGAGGAGTACCAGCGGTACGGCACCTGGTTGCGGGCGAGGAAGTCACGCAGCTCCCCCGACGGCGCCGACCAGCGGTGGCCGACTAGCTTGGCCTCGCGAACCGGCTTGCGGTCTTCCCGCCGCCAGGCTTTGAGCAGGTCGTCGATGACCGGGTAGAGCTTCTCCTCCGGGGGGTCCCAGGGCTTGAGCAGGTAGTGGTCGAGGTCCACGACGTTGATCGCGTCGATGGCCGCTTCGGTGTCCGCGTAGGCGGTCAGCAGCACCCGGCGGGCGTACGGGTAGATGTCCATCGCGCCCTCGAGGAACTCGATGCCGGTGAGCCCCGGCATCCGGTAGTCCGCGAGGATGACCGCGACCTGCTCGCCGCGGAGCTTCATCGTCCTGAGCGCGTCAAGGGCCTGCTCGCCTGACTCCGCGCGCACGATACGGTTCCGTTCGCCGTAGCGCCTGCGGAGGTCGCGGGCTACAGCACGGGACACACTGGGATCGTCGTCGACAGTGACGATTACCGGCCGGAGTTCAGCGGGTTCACCGGGGGGTCGCGTCATGACCCCATCGTATGCAGCGGTTCGCTTCGGGGCATACCGGCCCGCTCCCGGAGATTGCCCGGGCGCGGGCCGGTCCTGCACGTTTCGTCACATACCAGACGGGTCCTGGACCTTGTGCCGGTGGTCGTGTCCCTGCGACGGCGCCCGGTGGCTGCTGCCGCCCTGGGTGGACGCCTGTGCGGCCGGGAGGGTGGCCTGCTGCCGGGCGGTGCTGTAGCCGACCGCGGTAGCCACGCCGTTGCCGTCCGCGGTGACGTCCACCGGGTCGGTGAGGCCGAACCCGTCGCAGCCGAGGTTGGCGAAGGACATCGACAGCCGGTTGCCGAGGAACGTCGCCAGGTTGTCGCCGGTGGCGGGCACCGGCGTGGCCCAGTTCGTGTCCCTGGCCATGTCCGCCTGGTCGTGCGCGGGGGCGATGTTCACCATGTTCATGCAGTACGCCGCGGCGACCTCGTACGGGTTGGTGTTCGCGGCCAGCTGCGGCTGGTCGACCAGCGAGCGGTACATGTTGGTCTTGGCGATGCTGTACGCGCCGCCAACCAGGACCATCTCGTCGTTCGTCGGGATGACAGCGATGTTCGTCTTCTGATTCACGCGGGCGCTGAGCTCGTCGAGCGCCTGCGACCCCTGGATGCCGTTCACGCTGGTGACGTCCGGTTTGGTGAGCGGTGTACAACCGTTCGCCGGGTCCACGAAGTCGCCAAGCAGCGCGTTGTCACTGCCGTTGGAGACCAGCGACGCCTTCCTTAGCGCGGCCTTGTTGGCCGGGGTCGCCTGCGCCGTCCGTCCGCCGCTGGTGAGCAGGTACTCGCTGTAGACGTTGTCGCTCTGGTCCTGGTCGATAAGCGTGAAGTCGCGGGTCGTCTGGCACGCCTGGCCGTCTTCGGCGGTGCCGGCCCCCGGTATCCGCAGCACGTTCCTGGCGATCAGCCAGTTCGCCAGGTTGTAGAAGGGGACCGCGTTGCAGGCGGAGACCTGGCCGATCACCGACTGGCCGAGCGCGTCGACGCAGCCGCTCGAGCGCTGAGCGGCGCCAGGCCCGGTAAGCAGCAGGTTGGTGCCGTTGAACCCGAAGTCGATGATGACCTGCGCGCCCCGGGGGATTTTCGGCGCAACCGGCCGAGCCGCGGCCTTGGCGCCCTGGGTGACGACCAGCGGGTCGTAGACCTGGACCTGGCCGCTGGGCGACAAGATGGTGGCCTCGACGAAGGCCTCCTCGTCCGGGTTGGCCTCTGAGCAGCCGTCGCCGAGCTGGTACGCCGACGCCAGGCCCTGAGCCGTCAGCGGGTTGGCGGGCACGCGCAGTGTGCAGTTGCCCGAGTCCGACGCTTCGTCCGCCGTCTGGTTCAGGCTGATCGCGTCGCCCTGCCCGTCGACCGGCGCCGTGGCCACGTCGCCGAGCTGCTGCTGCGCGATCGGTCCGGTCGCGAAATCGTCCGGCTTCACCGATACGCGCGGGGCCGCCGACGCGGTGCCTGACGGGCACGGCGCGGCCGACGGCCCGGCGCTCGACGCCGCGTCGGGCGCGGCAGATGCCTGAGCGGTCCCCGCCGAGTCGCAGTTGGCGAACGCGGCCTGGTTGACCGACGCGACATGCTGGTCCACGAACGAGATGCAGACGACCGCGACCACCACGGCCACCAACGCCGCGGCGGCGCCGATCGTTACACGTGCTGTGCGGCTGCGGCGGAGCCTGCGCCGCCATGGAGACGATCGTCGGGCCGACATATCGCTGCACCTCCTGGGTCTGTCGTGATGCTTCCGTGATGAAGCTAGCGACGACGGACGGCCGAGGAGGGTGAGATTACAAAATTATTAAGCCTTTATGCGATTATTAATTTCTTCTTACGGCAAATCCCGACTTGTCCGGTCGAGAATCAACCAAGTGCGCTGGCGCGCTTCCCGGCGACGCCGCCCCACATGGTGGATTTCCCGGCCGCGTCTTCTGGCTGGTCAGGCCGCCATTCCGGGCAGCGGACCACGCCGGGCTCGACGAGGTCGAGTCCGTCGAAGAACGCGGTTACCTCGGCCCGGCTGCGCGGCTTGACGCGCTGGGCCATGTGCGCGTTCAGCGTGGTCGCCATGCCCGCCATCGCCGCCGCCTGGATGTCGGACGCCGGGTGCGAGATCACCAGGTAGCTGCCCTGCGGGACGGCCTCCATCAGCCGGCGGACGATCTCCCGCGGCTCGCTCTCGTCCGGCACGAACTGGAGGACGGCCATCAGCACCACCGCGACGGGCTCGGTGAAGTCGAGCACCTCGGCCGCGGTGTTGAGGATCTTTTCCGGTGCGCGGATGTCAGCGTCGATGTAGGAGCACCGCCCTTCGGCGCTGCTCGACAGCAGCGCCCGGGCGTGCGCGAGCACCATCGGGTCGTTGTCGACGTAGACGATCCGGGACTCCGGTGCGACGCGCTGCGCGACCTCGTGCGTGTTGGACGCGGTCGGAATGCCGGTGCCGACGTCGAGGAACTGCCTGATCCCCTTCTCCTCGGTCAGGAAGCGGACGGTCCGGCCGAGGAAGGCGCGCGTGTTCCGCACCGACGCGACCATGTCCGGGAGCTGGGCGATCGCCCCGTCGCCGGCCACCCGGTCGGACTCGAAATGATCCTTGCCGCCGAGCCAGTAGTCCTGGATCCGGGCGATGTGCGCGACCGACGGGTCGATCGCGCGGACCACGGACCGAACCTGGTCGGCGGTCGCCCCGCGGCGCCAGTCACCGTCTGAGGTCATGTGAAATCACGCTTCCGTTCGGAATAGCCCTTTCGTTATTAATATCCGTGATCGCCAATGACATTGAGCAGCGGCTCGCCGGCCGCGAGCCGCCTGAGCTGCTCGCCGACCACCTGGTACGCGCGCTCGCGGGACTCGGTGACGGCCCCGCCCACGTGCGGGGTGAGCAGCAGGCCAGGGGCCTGCCAGAGGGGGTGGCCGGCCGGCAGCGGCTCGGGATCGGTGACATCGAGGGCGGCCCTGATCCTGCCGCTTGTCAGCTCCGCGAGCAGCGCGCCGGTGTCGACGATCGCGCCGCGGGCGGCGTTCACCAGCAGGGCGCCGTCCTTCATGGACCGCAGGAAGTCCTTGTCGACCAGCTGCCTGGTCTCGTCGGTGACCGGGAGGAGGATCACCACCACGTCCGCGTCTTCGAGCAGGGAAGTCAGTTCGCCGATCGGGTGCACGCCGTCCCTGGCGTGCCGCGCGACCCGGTCGACGATGACGTCCCAGCCCGCTAGGCGGCGCTCGACGGCGGCGCCGATGTCGCCGTAGCCGACGATCAGCACGCGCTTGCCGCCGACCGCCTCGCTCTGCACCGGGTCCCAGTGCCCGTCACGCTGGGCGAGCGCGAAACGGGGGAAGTTGCGCAGGGCGGCGACGATCACGCCGGCCGTCCACTCCGCGGTGGCCCCGGTGTGCGCGCCGCGCGCGTTGCACAGCGTGATGTGCGCCGGAATGTACGGAAGGATGTGCTCGGCGCCCGCGGACAGGATCTGGATGGTCTGGACGCTGGGCAGGGCGGCGACTGCCTTGATCGCCCCGGGCTGCACGCCAAACGGCAGCACGACGAACTCGACCTGGTCCGCGTCGGCCGGCAGGTCCTCGCCGCCGGCCCAGACGTCGGCGTCGATGCCTGGGGGCAGGGAGCCGAATGCTTCCGGCTGCTCGGGCAGCCATACGCGTGTCACGGTGCGCCTCCGTGTTCGGGTACTGCGCTGGGCGCGGAGCTGGTCTCTTTCTGGCTCCGGGAGTCTGGCTCCAGGAGTCTGGCTCTCGGAGTCTGGCTCTCGGAGTCTCGCGTCGGGGGCGCTGGATCAGAGGCCGAAGTTGCCGCGCTGGTCGAGCGGGACCAGGTCGGCGTAGTCCGGGTGCTTCCTGATCCAGGAGGTGATGTAGGGACAGTACGGCAAGACGACCAGGCCGCGCTCGCGCGCGTCGTCAAGGCTGAAGCGCGCCAGGTGCGTGGCCAGGTGGTCGTGCCGGTAAGCCGGCTCCACCTCGGTGTGCACGAGACTGATCACCTTGTCGCGGGCGTCGAGCCGGTAGTCGACGAAGCCGGCCAGCGTGGGGCCGACATGGAGCTCGTACCTGGACGCGGCCGGGTTGTCGGTGACTACTGGCGCGTCGCTGGCGGCTGATTCCATGATCGTTACGATACGCCGGATCGGCGGCCGCGCATGACCGCACTGGCCCGCCGGACCGGTCACCCGGTCCGGCAGACGGCAGCGGTGCCAGACGCCCGTGTTCCTACGCTTGTGGTGCCTACGCCCGTGTACTAGACACCTGCGGCGACCGGAACCTTGACCCGCGCCTCAGCGGCCCGTGCGGCAGGCTCGCGGTGCGGCACCGGCGCCTGGGCGGCGCTGATAACCACGACCGGGCAGGGCGCACGACGCAGGCAGGCACGGATTACCGGGCCAGCAGAACGCGGCGAGCCCTGGGTGTCACTCGACGTGCCGAGGATGAGCATGTCCGCGCCAGCGCAGCGGTCCAGCAGGACCCGTGCGGCGAGGCCGTCCACTTCCTCGATGCGCAGCTCGATATCCGGGGCCTGGTCGGCCTGGACCGAACGTACGAGTTCGTCGATAGAGATGCCATCGGAATCGGAGATGGCGGGCACGGCGTAGCTGGCGAGACTGTGGCAAAGCTCCTCCCGCACGTGCACCGCGTGCACTTCAGCGCCGCGGACCGATGCCTCTCGGCAGGCCCAGCGGAGCGCCGCGACAGCCTCGGCGGAGTCATCGACTCCAACGACGATCCGTCGCACAGCAGGAACCGACATGCCGGAACCCCCTCATTGCGTTTCGCCGCCTGACAGGCCAGTCCGCCGTCCCCCGGGCGGTTCAGTCAGGAGTTTGTCTATTTCCAAGTGACGATGCTAATCCCGGTCTCGTATCAGCACGAGACCCCGCGGCGATATTTTCCCAGGTATGAGCTGGTCAACCTGGGCAGGACGGGAAGATTACAGTTCGATAACTGTATATATGCGTGCGTTCTGCACAAATCAGACAGGTGGTCTTAGGGGAAGTTTTCCCGCTGCGTTACAAGGGTGTCTCCCATGCGTTACGCGGAAGTTCGGGCAGCCGTGGAAGCCCGGGCGGCTCGTGGCCACCGGTGTGGCGATCAGAAGTGGTCCCCGGCACGGGCTTGGTTCTGGAAGAAAACCGGTCAGGGTGGTGCCGGTGGGCGGCTGGTTGAGGTGAGCGGCTGAGGTCGCGGCGGACGGTTGCGGTTGGCGGCGGTCCCCGTCGTGGTGCTGGTCCTGCTTCCGTTTGCTGGTCCTGCTTCGGTGTGCATTCAGGCGGGGTATCGCTTGGGGTCTTGGGTGTAGGTGCGGCCGGAGGGGGTTTCCCACTGGTGCCAGCCGGGCCGTGGCTGGGTTACGGTCCAGCCGGGTGACTGTTTCACCTGGTGGCAGGCGCGGCTGCGGGCGCCGGCGTTGCACGCGCAGGTGCGGCCGCCCAGGTGGTAAGGCGTGGCGTGTTCGAAGTCGCTTTCGCGGGCCTGGCGGGAGCAGGTGGGGAAGGTGCACTGGTGGTCGCGGACCTGGACGAGGTGGCGGAGGGTATCGCTGGGCTGGTAGGCGTGGGTTTCGCGGGCGTGGTCGCAGTCGAAGACGGGGACGGGTTCGGGTGTGACCTGGAGGGTGCTGCCGTCGGGCAGGGTGAGGTGCCAGGTGCGGTAGCCGCCGGGCGGGGCGGGAACCGGGGTGGGGGCGAACGACCAGCGGCCGAGCGGGACGGGTTGGCTGGTTAGGCCGGTTAGGGCTGCGGCGGGGATGGTCAGGTTCAGCCGGGCCGGGAGGGCGGCGTGCGGGCCGGGCGGGTCGTGGCGGCCTGGCGGCTGCGGGCCGGAGCGGCGGGCTGGGCGGGCGCAGCCGTGGCCGGTGGCGAACCCGTCGGGGTCGGTGATTGTCACGCACATGGTGGTGTGCGGGCTGCTGGCGGCGGTGCTGGCCAGGGAGCGGCACAGGGCGGGGTCGAGCGGGCCGAGACCGTAGCCTTCCCCTGGGCGCTCGGCCAGGCCGAGCAGGGTGGTCAGGGGAATGATCAGGTCGGCTGGCCGCGGGGGTTGCTGCGGCGCCGGGGTCTCGGGCGCCGGGGGCGCTGGCTTAGGTCTCGTGGGCGCGGGAGAGCCGCCTCCGCCGGGCTCGCCGCCAGCGGGGCCGCCGCTGTCCGGGCCTTCGCCGTCCGGGCCTTCGCCGTCCCGGCCTTCGCCGGCCCCGTTGCTGGGACCGTTCTGCCCGGGCTCGTCCTGGGTGGGCCCGTCCTGGGCGAGTTCGCCCCTGCCGGCGTCGCTGTCACTGGTGTCAGTGTCTGGCCCGTATTCGTTGGGGGCGCCGAACCCGGCGGGCGGCTGGCCGGAGGCGATCCGTGCTGCTGCGGTGATTGCGTTCATCAGGTCGAGGTAGGCCATGGCACGGAACTGGTCAGCCCGCACGCCGGGGAACACCCCGGAGTCTTGGTACTCGGCGGCGCGGGAGCACACGTTGGCATAGGCGGCCAGCGTCTCGTCCGTCGGCAGGTCATAGCCCGCGAGGCTGGCCGCGCCGGACGGGTCGCGGCGCAGGGCAACGCGGGCGCGGTTCCGCTCGGCTTCTTCACGGCGGCGGGCGGCCGACCCCGGGTCGGCGGTCACGGCGGCCTGGGCTGCGAGTTTCTCCGTCTGGCCGAACGTCTTGCCCGGCAGATGGGGAGCGATGACCGCCTCGGCCCTAGCCGCGTCCGCATCGGAAAGCGGGGCCAGCGCCTCCTGCACGGCGCGTGCCTTCGGCAGCGTGATCACGCCGGCCTCAAGCAGCCTGCCGGTCTCAGGGAGGCGGGCGTGCAGGTCCCAGGCCGTCCACATGAGTTTTTCCGCGGACTGGGGCGGCATCGCCAGCCCGAGGGCGACTTCATGGGTCAGGGACTTGGACCAGCCGTCAGGCAGGTCACCGTGGCAGCCACCGCCTTGGAGCGGCTCGTCGTCCTCGCGGATCAAGGCCCGCAAGACGCCGAGCTTGCCCGCGGCAGCCCACGACTCGAGCGCCTGCCACTGGCGGACCAGGCCGAGCAGCTCATCGTGCTCCGCGCCGTGGCATCGCCAGCCGGGACCCGATGCGGACTCCAGGGCGGCCGCTAGAGCGGCGGACGGCAGACTGGCGTCCCAGTCACCGCCCTCGGCAAACCCCGGCAGACGCGGGTCGCGGTCAGGCAGCGACGCGGCGGGCTCGTCGCCCGTCCCGCGTTCTGTGCCTGGCTGCCACCACATGAGACTCCCCTTTTCGATCGTGTATCCGTGTGCTCTGCTCCGCTAATCTCTCAATCAAATTTTACTACGAATCGATGATCATTATCGAACCGGCGGACTTACCTGTCAGCCATTGTTTTGTTACTGACGTGCCGCCTCTCAATTCCGGGGTTCAGCAGCGGCTGGGATTCCCGCGGAAAGAGGGCTCAGTGGCGGCTGGGATTCCCGGGGCAAGAGAGCTTAATGGGGACCCGAATCAGCAGGGTGACCCCTTTCGCCGACGAACCGGAGCTAGCCGACGGCCACGAACCGGAGCTAGCTGGCGGTCACTTCGACGTGGCTCCCGGTGCGGGACTTGCGGACGTGGACGCGGGCGGGGATGCGCTGCCGGAGTTCGCTGACGTGGCTGACGATGCCGACGATGCGGCCGCCGGCCCGCAGGCCGTCGAGGACGTTCATCACCTCGTCGAGCGTGTCCTCGTCCAGGGTGCCGAAGCCCTCGTCGACGAACAGGGCCTCCATCCGGGTGCCGGCTGACTCGGCCGTCACCACGTCGGCCAAGCCCAGGGCCAGGGCCAGGCTGGCCAGGAACGTCTCGCCGCCGGACAGGGTGGCGGTGTCACGGTCGATGCCAGTCCAGGTGTCGCAGGCGAGCAGCGACAGGCCCGCCTTGGCGTTGCCCTTCTTCGCGTCGGAGTGGACCAGGGAGTAGCGGCCCGCGGTCATCGTCAGCAGGCGCTCGCTGGCGGCCGCGGCGACCTCTTCCAGGCGCGCCGCCAGGACGAAGCTGGACAAGGTCATCTTGTACTGGTTGGCGCCGCTGGTGCCGTTGGCCAGGTCGGCGAGGTGACGGATCTGGGCGGCGCGCTCCTTGACCGGAGCGAGGGCGGCCACGGCGGCCGCCAGCTCCGGCTCCAGGCTGGCGAGCTGTACGGCCCGGTGCCTGGCCTCGCCCAGGGTGTCGGCGGCGGCGGTGTGCGCCTCCTGGGCGGCTTCGGCCGCCGCGCGGGTCTCGCTGACCGGGGCGGGCGGATCGAGCTTGACGTCGAGATCCGGGTCGGCGAGCTGGTCCGCGACGGCGGCCGCGTCAAGCAGCGCTGTCGCCAGGCCGGCGGCGCGGCTGACGGCGGCTTCGAGGTCGGTGTCGGGGCCGAGCTCGGCGGCGAGTTCCGCGCGGCGGTCAGCGGCGCGGACATCGGCCGCCTCGGCCTCGGCCAGGGCCGCGGCACGCCGCTGTATCAGCGTGGTGAGCCCGGCCCTGTCGGCCGCGATGGCCTCGTCTAGCCGGTCAAGGTCATGCTGAAGGGCGCTGAGCCGGGCGGCGGTGCCGCCGAGCTGTTCCGCGGTCGTCTCCAGCCCGTCCGCGGCGGCCGCGGCCGCGTCGGCGGCGACGGCCAGTTGCGCCGGTTCAACGGCAGCGGACGAAGCAGCGGGCACTGTTTCCCCGGCGGCGGCGAGACGGTGGGCCAGTTCGCTGAGCACCGCGTCGGCGGCGGCCAGCGCCAGCCCGGCTAGCTCGGCGGCCTGGGCCGCGGCGCTGGCGCTACGGAACGCGGCGTCTTCCTCGTCCCGGCTGACGGGCGGGAAGGAGTCGCCGTCAACCGGGTCCGGGTGGTCGGCGGAACCGCAGACCGGACACGGGCTGCCGTCGGTCATCTGGGCGGCCAGCTCGGCCCGCATCCCGTCGATACGGGCGCCGCGGATACGCAGGGCCTCGGCCTGCGCCGCGACCGACTTCTCCCTGGCGGCGAGGTGTGCCTCGCGCAGCGCGGCCCGTTTCGCGTGCTCGGCGACGAGCGCGGCCCGGTCACCGGCGACTGCCCGGGCGGCGGCCGCCCTGGCCTGGGCGGCGGGGAGGTCCGCGGCGGCCGCGGCGGCGGCGTCACGGTCCTGCTGGGCCTCGGGACGGGTGTCCCGGCGAAGGCGGACTTGCCGCTCAGCCTGGTCGATGTCGACGGCCAGCCTGGCCGCGCGGTCGCGGGCGGCCGCAGCCGTCGCCTCCTCAGCGGCGGCCAGACGTTCGACGGCACGCAGCGCCTCAAGCCGGCCCACCTGGGCCTGCTGCTCCTGCCCGGCGGCGCGCAGCGCGGGGGCGGCCGGGTCGAGCCGGGCCAGCTCGGGCGTGGCGGTCTTGAGTGCCTGCTGCCGCGAGAGGGCGTCGCGGCGGCGGCGCTGGCGGCCGGCCAGCTGGTCCGCCGCCGTGCTGGCGGCGAGCGCCTGGTCAAGGTCGCGCTTGCGCAGCTCGACGATGCCGGCGGCGGAATCGCGCTCGGCCAGGGCCCGGGTGGCGAGGGCGGACGCCCAGAGTAGGACCTCGGCCGACCCGGGCGCGGGCACCGGGACGCCGGCGGCCTGGGCGATCTGGGCGATCAGCTGGGTGACGCCCTCCTGGCAGACCGCGACTTCCTTGTCGGTCGCGCGTCGCCGGTCGGCCAGCCAGTCCTCCGCCCGGCGGAAGCGGTCGGTGCCGAAGAGCTTCTGCAACAGGGCTTCCTTGTCCTTCGCGTCGGCGCGCAGGAACCGCGCGAACTCGCCCTGCGGTAGCAGGACGACCTGGAAGAACTGGGCGGCGGACATGCCCATCAGGTTCTCGATCTCGGCGTCGGCCTCGCCGATCCGCGTCGACTTGAACTCCCAGGCGCCGGCCGCCGACAGCTCGGCCAGCCGGACGGACGCGGGTTCGGCGGTGACGCCGGCACCGGACTTCTTCTGGCGCAGCTGCTCCGGCCTGCGAGTGACGCGCAGGCGGCGGCCGCCGATCGTCGCCTCGAGCTCCACTTCGGTCGCGGTGCCGAGCGCCGCGTGATCCGAGCGCAGCCGCTTGGCGCTGCCGCGTTCACCCGGAACCCGGCCGTAGAGGGCGAACGCGATCGCGTCGAGCAGCGTCGTCTTGCCGGCGCCGGTCTCGCCGTGCAGCAGGAACAGGCCCTCGAGGTCGTCGAAGACAACCTGCTCGGTCCCGGCGAAGGCGCCGAAGGCGGTCACCCGAAGACGGTGCGGGCGCATATCAGCGCTCGCCCGCCGTGTCAGGCGTAGTGCCGGCCGCGGTGAACGCGGCGGCGAGCAGGTCGCGTTCCGGGGCGGTGGCGCTGGTGCTGCGCACGTGCCTGACAAACTCGGCCGCGACCGTGAGGTCGTCGCGGCCCCTGACCTTCTGCCCGTAGCTGCGCGGGTCGGCGGTGACGCGCTCTGGCCGGAACTCGAGCGTGAGGATGTGCGGGAACCGGGCCCGCAGGCGGTCCATCGCCCCCTCGGGGCGGGCGGTGTCGGTCAGGGTGACGGCGAGGAAGTCGTTCTCGTGCGGGTCGTGTTCGCGCGAGGCGAGCAGGTCGCCGATCGGGCCGGAGAGCGCGGCGAGCCGCCGGCCGACCGGGGCGGGCACCCAGTCGGCGCTGGCGGTGCCGTCGGCGGCGACGTCGACCAGCCAGCTGCCCTTCTGCTGGTCCTTCTCGGAAAACGAGTAGGGCAGCGGGGAGCCGGAGTACCTGATGTTGTCCGCCAGCGTGCGCCGGCCGTGCAAATGGCCCAGGGCGGCGTAGCTGAACTGGCCGAATAGGCTGGCCGGCACGTAGCCGATGCCGCCGACCGAGATATCCCGCTCTGACGCGCTCCGATGACGTTCCGCGTCCTGCTGGCGCTCCTGCGGCGACGCTCCCCCGGCTACCCAGGCGTGCGCGAGCACGATCGTGCGGTGAAGCCGCCGGGCGGCGGCGTCGGCGCGGATAGCGCGCACCGCGGCGCCAAGGACGGCCTCGTGGGTGAGCCGGTCGCCTGATGCGGCCGGGTCGGCCGGCGGGTCCGGCATCTCGAGGGGTATGCCCAGGGCCGGCTCAAGGTAGGGCACGCCGTAGACGGCCACCTCGCCGTCGGCATCCGTGAGCAGCACCGGGTCGGCGAGCGCGGCCGGACGGGTGCGCAGGTGCACACCCGAAGCGTCGATCAGCGCGCTGTTCACCCCGAGCCTGCGCGCGGAGTCGTGGTTGCCGCTGATCAGGATCACCCGGGCGCCCGCCGCCCGCAGCCGTGCGAGCACGTCCTCGTACAGCGCCACCGCGTCCACCGGCGGTATCGCCCGGTCGTAGACGTCGCCGGCGACCAGCACCGCGTCCACCCGCTGCGACCGCACCGTCTCGACGAGGTGGTCGAGAAAGGCCGCCTGGGCCGCCCGCAGGTCGGCCCGGTGCAGCGACCGGCCGAGATGCCAGTCCGAGGTGTGCAGGAACCGCATGGCAAGGACGGTAGCGAAGGCGACCGACATTTGAACCCGGATCGTCAACCGGGAAGCGCCGCCTAGCGTTAGGCCGGCGCTGGACTTCACCCCAGGGCCAACCGGCACCAGGCGGCATTTGAACCCGGACGGCCGCTGGCTCTGGACTTTGCCCCAGGGGCAACCGGCACCATGACCGCCATGACCATCAAGGCGATTGTGTTCGACATCGGCGGCGTGCTCGAGATCACCCCTGACCTCGGCGTGGCCGCTGACTGGGAGTCCAGGCTCGGCCTGGCCGAAGGCGAGCTCAACGAGCGCATGTCCGACGCATGGGCCGGCGGCTCGGTCGGCACGGTCAGCGAGGCGGGGGTGCACCGGGCGGCCAGGGAACGGCTCGGCCTCGACGAGCGGCAGCTGGCCGAGTTCACGGCCGATCTCTGGCGCGATTACCTCGGCACGGCCAACACGGAGCTGATCGGTTACGTCCGCGGGCTGCGTCCGCGCTACCGCACCGGGATCTTGAGCAACAGCTTCGTCGGTGCGCGGGAACGGGAACAGGCCGCCTACGGCTTCGAGGACCTAGTCGACGAGATCATCTACTCGCATGAGTGCGGCATGCAGAAGCCCGATCCGCGGATCTACGCGCTCGCCTGCGCGCGCCTCGGGGTCGAGCCGGGCCAGATGGTGTTCGTCGACGACTACCCGCCGTGTGTCGAGGGAGCAGCCGCGGTTGGCATCCACGCTGTCCGTCACCAGGGCAACGCCCAGACGATCAGCGACATCGAGGACCTGCTGACCCGGCTATGACGGTGCCCGGCTCCCCTGATCCGGTCAGCCGCGATCGTTAGCTCTACGCCCGTCAAGCGGTAGCTCTGCACTCGTCAAGATCGTTAGCTCTGGAAATGCACTCGTCAAGATCGTTAGCTCTGGAAATGAATTATGTTTCTCCGGTGTTACTGGACTTTGGCTTGGAGTGTGGCCGGCTACCTGGGTCACGCTCAGACAGCGGACGAGTACAGAGGACGAGTACGAAGCGGAGTGGCGTGAGCGACAGAGCTGCCCAACATGGGGATAGCAAGCACAACGACGTGCAGCCGTCCAACGAGTCCCGCTGGCTGCGGAGGCTCGCCGGGTACTGCTGGCTGTTCAAGCGCGACGTCATCATCGCCCTGATCGGGTCGGTGATCTACACGGCGGCGACGCTGATCATCCCGCTGCTGCAGCGCAACATCATCGACAACGTCATCGTGTCCCACAGGGAGTCGGTCTGGCCGCTGGCCATCGGGCTGGTGATCTGCGCCGTGGCCGGCTTCGCGGGCGTGTTCATGCGGCGTTACCGGGGCGGCAAGATGGCCCTCGACGTGCAGCACACCATGCGGACCGACCTGTTCGAGTCGCTGTCCAAGCTTGACGGGGCGCGGCAGGACGAGATCCACACCGGGCAGCTGGTCGGGCGGTCGATCTCCGACCTCAACATGGTCCAGGGACTGCTGCAATGGATGCCGCTGATCATCGGCTCCCTGCTGCTGTTCGTGTTCTCCCTCGTCATCATGATCTCCTTGTCCCCGCTGCTCGCCCTCGTGGCGGTCGCGGTCGCGCCGGCGCTGTGGCTGATCGCCACCGCCTCGCGGAAGAAGCTGTTCCCCGCCTCCTGGCACGCACAGCAGGTGGTCGGCGAGGTCGCCGGGATCGTCGACGAGACCGTGGGCGGAGTCCGCGTCGTCAAGGGGTTCGGCCAGGAAGAGCAGGAAATGGGCCGGATGGAGGCCGCCAGCGAGGAGCTGTTCGGCTCCCGGCTGCGGATGCTCAGGTTCACGGCCAGGTACAACCCCGCGCTCACGGCGGTTCCGTCGCTCGGCCTGATCGGCGTGCTGGCGCTCGGCGGCTGGCTCGCCATCCACGGTCACGTCTCCCTCGGCACGTTCCTCGCCTTCTCCAGCTACCTCGCGCAGCTCACCGGGCCCGTGCGGATCCTCACCAACCTGGTCACGATCGGCCAGGAGGCGCGGGCCAGCGTCATCCGGGTGTTCGAGGTCATCGACTCCAAGCCGGTGATCACCGACAAGCCGGACGCCATCGACCTGCCGGCCGACGCCAACGGGATCACGTTCGAGGACGTGAAGTTCGGCTACGTGCCGTCTCAGCCGGTCCTTCGCGGGCTGTCCCTCGAGGTCAGGCCCGGTGAGACGGTAGCCGTCATCGGGCCGTCAGGCTCGGGCAAGTCCACGCTCTCCCTGCTACTCCCCCGGTTCTACGACGTGCGGGGCGGCGCGGTGAAGGTCGGCGGCCACGACGTCCGCGACGTCACCCAGGAGTCGCTGCGGTCCGCGATCGGCATGGTGATGGAAGAGTCCTTCCTGTTCTCCGACTCGGTCAAGTCGAACATCGCCTACGGCCGCCCGGACGCCACCGATGAGCAGGTCTTCGCCGCCGCCCGGGCGGCCGAGGCCGACGAGTTCATCCGTGAGCTGTCGAACGGCTACGAGACGGTCGTCGGCGAGCAGGGGCTCACCCTGTCCGGCGGCCAGCGGCAGCGGGTGGCGCTCGCCCGGGCGCTGATCACCAACCCGCGGCTGCTGCTGCTCGACGACGCCACCTCGGCGGTCGACCCGCGGATCGAAGCGGAGATCCACGCCACCCTGCACCGCGTGATGGCGGGCAGGACCACGCTGCTCATCGCGCACCGGAAGTCGACGCTCAACCTGGCCGACCGGATCGCGGTGCTCACCGCGGACGGGAAGCTGGCCGATATCGGCACCGACGCGGAACTCACCCAGCGCTGCGAGCTGTACCGGATCCTGATCACCGGGCCCGGCGACGGCGTCGAGGGCGCGGACGCCGGCGACCTGGCGGTAAATGGGGACCTGACAGGCGCAGACTTGACGACAGGCCCGAGCCTGGCCACAAGCGCGGGCCTGACGACAACCGGCGCCGCGACCGCCGACGGCCAGGCCGGCAGCGGCGGTAATGGCGGGGACAGAGCAGGCCGCTCCCGTTCCGTACCGCCGAGTACAGACGTGGCGGCGGCGCGCGCCCTCACCACGACCCCGGCCATCGGCCGGGCCGCGGGCGGGGGCCGGGGCGGGGCCGGCGGTCGCGGCGGTCGCGGCGGCATCGGCCGCGGCGGGAACCTGGACGGCATGATCGGCTCCGTTCCGCCCAGCCCTGAGCTGCTGGAAAAGGTGGCGGCGCTGCCGCCGCTCAAGGACAAGCCGAAGGTGGACATCGCGCAGGCGCGGGCCGGCGACACCGGGTTCACGCTGCGCAAGCTGCTCAAGCCGATCGCGGTCGCGCTGGCGGCCGGCCTGATACTCGACGGGCTTGACGCCGCCGCCAACCTGGCGCTGCCCGCCCTGGTGCGCGGCGGGATCGACTCCGGCGTGCAGGCGCACGCCTTCCACGTGGTCGTGCTGCTGTCGCTGATCGGCCTTGCCGTCATCGGCGGCGACTGGCTGGTCAACGTGGCCGAGACGCTGGTGGTCGGGCGCAACGGCGAGCGGCTGCTGTTCACGCTGCGGGTGAAGATCTTCGCGCAGCTGCAGCGACTCGGCCTCGACTTCTACGAGCGGGAGATGTCCGGGCGCATCATGACCCGCATGACCACCGACGTCGACGCGCTCTCGTCGTTCCTGCAGACCGGCCTGGTCACCATGGTCAGCTCGCTGCTCACCTTCATCGGGGTGCTGGTCGCGATGCTGGTGATCAACGTGCGGCTCGGGCTGCTGGTGCTGGCAATCGTGCCCGTGCTCGCCGTGGCCACCGTGATCTTCCGGCTGAAGTCCTCGAAGGCCTACACCGAGGCACGCGAGCGGATCTCCGTCGTCAACGCGGACCTGGCCGAGAACGTGGCCGGGCTCCGGGTCACCCAGGCGTTCCGCCGCGAGGGCGCCAACCTGAACCGGTTCGCCGGGCGGTCGATGGGCTACCGCGACTCCAGGCTCCGGGCGCAGAAGTACATCGCGCTGTACTTCCCCTTCGTGCAGACACTGTCCACCGTCGCCTCCGCCCTGGTGCTGGTCGTCGCCGTGGGACAGGTGCACTCCGGGGCGCTGTCGGTCGGTGCGCTGATCGCCTACCTGCTCTACGTCGACATGGTGTTCGCCCCGATCCAGCAGCTGTCCCAGGTCTTCGACGGCTACCAGCAGGCCTCGGTGGGCTTGTCGCGGATCAAGGACCTGCTGCGGCTGCGCACCACCGTGCCGCCCGCCGCCGACCCGCTGCCAGTGCCCGCCGCCGGGTTCACCGGGCGGATCGAGCTGCGCGACGTGCGGTTCTCCTACGGAGCCGGGTCGACCCTGTCCGGCGCCGACGTCGACGCGAAGACCGCGGGCGAGGCCATCGCCGGGGTGTCGCTCGACATCGCGCCCGGTGAGACCGTGGCGCTGGTCGGCCAGACCGGCGCCGGCAAGTCCACGATCGTCAAGCTGATCGCCCGGTTCTACGACGTGACCAGCGGCGCCGTCCTCGTCGACGGGACCGACGTGCGGAAATTCGACCTGGCCGAGTACCACCACCGGCTCGGGGTCGTGCCGCAGGAGGCCTACCTGTTCAGCGGGACGGTGGCGGACGCGATCGCCTACGCGCGGCCGGACGCGTCGCAAGCGGAGGTCGAGGCCGCGGCGAACGCCGTCGGGGCCGACGCGATGATCCGCGCGCTGCCCGGCGGTTACGAGCACGAGGTCGGCGAGCGCGGGCGGAACCTGTCGGCCGGGCAGCGGCAGCTCATCGCGCTGGCCAGGGCCGAGCTCGCGGACCCCGACATCCTGCTGCTCGACGAGGCCACCGCGGCCCTCGACCTGGCCTCGGAAGCCGCCGTGAACGCGGCCACCGACCAGCTCGCGGCGCGGCGCACCACGATCGTGGTGGCGCACCGGCTGACCACCGCCGCCCGGGCCGACCGGATCATCGTGATGGACCACGGCCGGGTGGCCGAGACCGGCACGCACGATGAGCTGGTCGAGCGGGACGGTATCTACGCGAGCCTGTGGGCGGCCTTCGTCGGCGAGACGGAGTACGCGGCGTAGCTCCCGGTCAAGACATCACAGAGAGCAGCGAAAGACTGGGTGTCCCCGGGCCGGATGCGGCCGGGGCCCCGGTCTTTTTACTTCCGCAGGCCGGGGCCCGGCGCCGCGCGGGCGGCGTTCCGGTCCCGGTGCCTGACCCAGAGCTGCCAGGCGGTCACGGCGGCGGCCGTGCTGATCGCGAAGAAGACCGGGTCGGGTACCGGGCTCACCAGCTGGATGACAACCATCGCGATGCTGGTGATCACCAGGTCCAGGACCGCCATGGCGAGCGCGTACCGCCATACCGGGGACCGGTCAAGCCAGACACGGTAGTCATCAAGCAGCTGCATAACCCCATTGTGCCTCGTTATCCGAGTGGCGGGAGCGACGGGCCCTGCAGCAGGGCGCCGCCGTCGACGGGATAGATGCCGCCGGTCATGAAGCTGCCGGCCGGCGACGCCAGCAGCAGGGCGAGGCCGCGGATCTCGGCCGGGTCGCCCATCCGGCCAAGCGGCACCACCGCGCTCCACATCTCCTCGGCCGCCGCCGAAGTCGGCTCCTTGCCGCCGAGGTGCGTCTTGAACGGGCCAGGCGCGATCGCGTTCACCCGCACGCCCCAGCGGGCCAGGTCGTGCGCCGCCTGCCTGGTGAAGTTGACCACCGCCGCCTTGGCGATCGCGTACGAGTACGGCGTGTACGGGTCGTTGCGCAGGCCCGCGGTCGACGCGGTGGTCACGATCGAGCCCGAGCGCTGCCGCTTCATGTGCCTGGCGGCCGCCTGCACGGTGTAGACCACGCCGTGCAGGTTGATGTCGATCAGCGCGGTGTAGTCGGGCATCGACATGTCGTCGAGCCAGCCCTCCGGCATCATCGGCGGACGGCCGCGGGCCACGCCCGCGTTGGCGAAGACGATGTCGAGGCTGCCGTGGGTGTCCACGATGTCGTCAGCCAGCGCCCGCACCGCGGCCGGGTCGCGCACGTCGAGCGTCCGGCCGGTGACGTGCGGCGGCGCCAGCGAACCGACCGCCTGCTTGAGTCCGTCCTCGTCCCAGTCGGCGATGACGACGGTCGCGCCCGCGTCGGCCAGGATCGACGAGAACGCGTAGCCGAGGCCGGACGCTCCCCCGGTGACCAGCGCGACCTGGCCGCGGACATCGAACAGGTCGTCAACGGCGGTCATCGGGAAGCTCCGTTCGCCAGGCAGCAAGCACGCCTCATGCTGATACCCGCTTGCGCTTGAAGAACCGCTCGCGCGTGGCCTTCGGGATCGTGATCGCCGCGACCAGGGCCGCGCCGTAGAAGATCTGCTGGATGTAGCTCTGCGTGCCGAGCAGTTCGAGGCCCGCGGTGCCGGTCGCCAGGAAGTAGACCGCGATCAGCGCGCCGAGCGGGTTGATGCGGCCCACCTTGATCGCCGTCACCCCGAGGAACACCGCCGCGTAGGCCGGCAGGATCAGGTCGCTGCCCGCCGTCGGGTCGACCGTGCCGTTGGTGCCTGCGTAGGCGATGCCCGCGATGCCCGCGATGCCCGCGCCGATGATGAAGGCCCAGGCCCGCATGCGGTTGGTCCGCACGCCGGTCAGCCGCGCGACCTCGCGCGACTGCCCGGTCACCAGGGCCTTCTGGCCCACCGGGGTGAAGCTGAGCACGTACCAGATGACCAGGAAGATCGCCAGGCCGTAGTAGAACTCAAGCGGGATCGACAGGAAGTTGTCGGTGAAGATCCAGTTCGACAGGCTGGTCGAGACAATGCCGACACTGTTGTCGCCGGAGATGATGTAGATGACGCCCTGCACGATCGTCATCGTGCCGAGGGTGACGATGAACGGGTCGTTGTCGAAGTAGATCACGAAGAACACATTGACCAGGCCGACTACGAGCGCCGCAGCGATCCCGATCAGGCAGGCGAGCACCACGTTGGTGTGCTGCTGGACGTTGAACACGGCCATGGTCATCGCGGACAGGCCCAGGGACGAGCCGAGCGACAGGTCGACGAAGTCGCCCATGACCGTCGGCAGCAGCACGGCCATCACCAGGATGAACAGCACCGCCTGGCCGCCCAGGATGTTGGACAGGTTGCCGATCGTCAGGAACGTCGACGGTATGTCGAGCCCGAACGCGAGGATCATGGCGGCGAACACGATCAGGATCGCGTAGCGCTGCAGTCCGAGGCGCCGGCCGAGCGGCGGCCTGGTAACGCTGGCCGCCCGCTCCTCCTGGTGGTCCGCCTCGGCGGGAGCGGCCGCTCCGTTGGGGGCAGTCATGAGATCTCCTCGCTGGTCGTACCCGTCAAACTGGTCTGCCGCAGTGCCGCGGCGCTGATCGCTTCCTCGTTCAGTTCTTCGCCGGCGAGGGTGGCGGTCTGGCGTCCCTGGGTGAGCACGATGACCCGGTCGCAGACCTCCGCCAGCTCACCGAACTCGGTGGTCACCCACAGCACCGCCATCTGGTTGAGCGCGGCCGCCGCCTTCACGAACCCGTAGATGTCCCGGCGGGCGCCGACGTCCACGCCCTGGGTCGGCTCGTGCAGCAGCAGCAGCCGCGGCCGGGCGATCAGCCACTTCGCAAGCAGCGCCTTCTGCTGGTTGCCGCCGGAGAACGTGCCGACGACCGCGTGCGCCATCGGCGGCCGGATCAGGAAGCGGTCGATCGCCTCCTGCGCGAGCGTCACCAGCTCGCCGCGGCGGAAGACGCCGCCGCGGTAATGCTCGTCCTCGACGAGCATGACGATGTTCTCCCACAGGGTCAGCCCCTGGCTCAAACCCTGCACCGCGCGGTCAGCCGGGACCAGCGCGATGCGCTCGCGCACGCTGCGCTGCGGGCTCAGCGCGCCGATGTCGAGCGTCTCCGCACCAAGCCGCAGCTTGCCGCTGAACGCCTGGTGCGCGCCGAACAGCAGGTACGGCAGGTCCTCGGCCCCGGAGCCGATCAGGCCCGCCACGCCGAGGATCTCCCCCGCGCCGATCTCGAACGACAGGTCGCGCACGCGCTCGTCGGTCAGGTGCTCGACGACGACGTTCTCGCCCTGGGCGATCTCGTCGCCTGCTGACTCCACCGCCGCCACGGTCAGCTCGACGGCGCGCTCGTCTTCCACCGGGGCGAACTTGGCCGGGTTGAGCTCGGCCAGCCGGGTCGCCGTCCCGACGATGAGGTCGACCAGGTGCTGCTCGTCGATCTCGGCGGTGACCTCCCGGCCGACGACCCGGCCGTCGCGCAGCACCACCACCCGGTCGGTGATCGCGCGCACCGCGTTCAGGTCGTGGGAGATGAACAGCACCGCCGCGCCCTCGGCGACGACGGTCCTGATCAGGTCGAAGAGGCGGTCGACCTCCTCCTCGGGCAGGAACACGGTCGGCTCGTCGAGGATCAGCACCGAGTTCATGCCGCCGGTGCTCGCCCGGTAGCGGCGCAGGTCTTCGGCCGCCCGCACGATCGCCAGCCGGGCCTGGTCGACCGGCGCCAGGTCGCCGGTGCCGCGGTCGAGGTCGAGGGTGACCTGGTAGCGGCCGAGGACCGCGGCGGCCCGGCGGTGCTCCGACATCCAGTTGATCGGCTTCCAGCCCGGGGCGCTGACCCGCTGGCCGAGCGTCAGGTTCTCGAGCACGGTCAGCCCCGGCGCCAGCGCCAGGTTCTGGTACACGAAGCTCAGGCCGAGCTGGCCCGCCTGGCCAGGCGGCAGCGGCAGCGGCAGCTCCTCGCCGCCCACGAACAGGCGGCCGCCCGGTTCCGGGTCGTAGACGCCGGACAAGATCTTGACGAGCGTCGACTTGCCCGAGCCGTTCTGCCCGAGCAGCCCGACGACTTCGCCCTGGCCGATGCTGAGGTCTACGTTGTCAAGCGCGCGGTTGCTGCCGAAGACCTTGGAGATGCCGCGCAGCTCGACCACGGGGGGAGCGGATACCTGCTCCAAGTAAGTCCCCTTCTGTGTTACTCCTGCACTGTGTTACTCCTGCACTGTGCTGCTACTGCTCAACGGCAGGAAAGTCCCCCGGGGCGGCCCCGGGGGACTACCTCCTAGGTCAGCTGGTGCCGACCATCGCGCCGTTCAGGGTGGACGCGCTGGTGAGCGCGGTGCCCGACAGGTCAGGCAGGCCGAGCAGCTCACGGAAGCCGTTGACCCAGCTGGTGCCCCAGCCGCCGGTCGCCAGCACGTTGTCCGCGTTCTGCGGGGTGGCGATGCGGTTCGGGCCGACCGCGTCGGAGTACGCGATCGCGGGCATCTTCTCGAGCCCCCGCACGGTCTGCAGCACCAGCAGGTAGCCGGTCCACGGCGGGTAACCGCCGATGTCGCTCTGGATGATGCTCTCGCCCGGCTGGGCGGTCTGCAGCTTGATGAACGGCGTGCCGCCGCCGAAGGCGAGGTACGTCTTCACGCTGGTGCTCTTGTGCGCGGCCTGGATGCCCGCCAGCACGTAGGTCAGCTCGCCGGCGTAGTCAGGGAACAGCACGGTTGTGTTCGGGTGCTGCAGCAGCGCCGAGGTCACCGCGCCCGCCACGTCCGTCTGCCAGTTCGGCACCTCGACGTTGACTTCCGTCAGGGTGCACTTGGGGCAGCTGGCGGCCAGCTCGGCCTTCAGCGAGCTCTCCATGATCCCCGTGGCCGGGGCCGCGTTCGAGGTGATCGCGACCGCGTCGAACGGCTGGCCGTTGTGCTGGACGATCGCCTGGTCGGCGGCCAGCTTGGCGTCGAGCGCGTAGGTGTCGGCGGTGGCGTCGGTGATGTTGGTCGCCGTCACCTCCTGCTGGGTCGCCCCGTAGACGGCCACCACGATGCCGGCCTTCTGCGCCGCGGCGATCGCGGGTGCGTTCGTCGTCGGGTCGTAGTCACAGCCCAGGTCGATCGCGGCATAGCCCTGGTGGATCGCGTTCTCGATGGCGGTGTTGTGCTCGGCGGTGGTGCCCTGGTTGGCGAAGATCGTCGGCACCATGCCGAGGTCGGTCGACAGGGCGGCGTCCGCCTGGGCGATCTCCGTGCAGGCGGCGAGCGCGCTGTCGCCAGGCACGATCATGATCTTCTTGCCCTTGAGGCCGGCCGTGCTGCCGACCTTGCCGCCGTACTGGGAGGCGTAGGTGCTGAAGCTCGGGATGGCCGCGCCCGCGTTCACCGCGCTGCTGAGCGATGACAGGTTCGCGCCCGGGGAAGAGGACGACGAGCCACCGCTGGCCGCCGCGGACGCCGTGCCCGCCGCGGAGGCGGGGGACGTGCCCGAGCTGCTTGATGACGAGCAGGCCGCGAGCAGCACCGCGCCGCCGGCCGCCAGCACCCCGAACGCGACCCGCGCTTTCCGGGGATTTCGTCTGCTGCTTATCCTGAAACTATCCATGCGCCCTCGCATTTTGATCATCCAGGGTCGACCAGACCACATTGCCCACAGAGTTGTTCTCGCGCCGCTGGATTGTCAACGGGCTTGTCAACAAGATCGGGTCTCGTTCCGGCTTCTATAGCCGGACCAGCAGCGCGGCCCCAGCGATATTGTCATCTCAGCACATAGCCACAGCCCAGCACCGTGTCATTAGGTGCCGCGGATATATACACAGTGCTTATGAGGATCATAAATAGCAACGATTTAAGCGGGGGGAAGTTGTGGGCGGACACAGTCGGCCGGCCATCGGCGCTGATAAGCCGGCCCATTGTCAGCAAGTTACGCCGAATTTAGGGTGTGCGTTATGCCAGATGACATCACCTTGGAGCGCGGTCGTCCACTCAGCGACGCCGGGCTCCGCCGCCGGGCAGACTGGATTCGGCTGCAGACGGTAGACCTGATCGCGCAGGCCGGACTCGGCCACTACTCGTCCACGTTCTCCTGCGCCGAGATCACCGCCACGCTCTACTACCACGCGCTGCGGCTGCGCCCGAGCGAACCGGACTGGCCCGACCGGGACCGCTACCTGCTCGGCAAGGGCCATGTAGCCACGGGGCTGTGGCCGGTGCTCGCCGACCTCGGCTACTACCCGCATGACTGGCTCAAGCAGTTCGGCAAGGTTGGCTCGCCGCTCAACGACCACCCGAACATGAAGCTCGCCCCTGGCATCGACTTCTCCTCGGGATCCCTCGGCCACAACATGTCAGTCGGCGCGGGCATGGCCCTGGCCGCCCGGCTCACCGGCCGCGACTACCGCACGTTCGTGCTCACCGGCGACGGCGAGCTGCAGGAGGGCCAGGTCTGGGAGGCCGCGATGGCGGCCAGCCACTACAAGCTCGGCAACCTGGTCACGATCGTGGACGCGAACGGGTTCTCCGGAGCGGGGCCGACCTCGCAGGCGATCAACATCGAGCCCCTCGGTAAGCGTTTCGAGGCGTTCGGCTGGACCGTGCGGGAAATCGACGGTCACGACGCCCCCGTGCTGCTGCGGACCTTCGCTGAACTGCCCGACCCGGCCAGCGAGCAGCCGGTGGCGATCATCGCGCGCACCCGCAAGGGCCACGGCGTCGAGTTCATGGAAAAGCAGCCGCAGGCCTGGCACCTCGGCTTGCTCAACGAGGAGCAGTACGCCGACGTGGTCGCGGAGATCTCCGGCCGGATGGAGCTGGCCCGATGACAGAGAACATCCCGGTGACACCAAACACCAGGACACAAAGCACGGCGCCAGACTCTCCCGTCACCGAGAAGAAGATGGTCGACGTCTTCAGCGACATCGACCGCGAGACCGCGATGACCGTCAACCCGGCCGGCTACGCGGTGACCGAGCTCGGCGCCGCCGACGAGCGGATCGTCACGCTGGCGGCCGACATGTCGAACACGATCGCCGACTTCATCGAGCGGTTCCCCGGGCGCTACATCGAGGTCGGTATCGCCGAGACGAACTCCGTGTCGCTCGCGGCGGGCCTGGCCAGCACCGGGCTGATCCCCTACATCTACTCGATGTCGCCGTTCGGCATGCTGAAGACGTGCGAGCAGTGGCGCACCGACGTGGACTACAACCACCTGCCCGTCCGCCTCGTCGGCCGGCTGTCCGGGCTCGCCATGGGGTACTTCGGCACCTCGCACTACGCGGTCGAGGACATCGCGATCGCGCGCACGATGAACAACACGGTGGTGCTCTCCCCCGCCGACCCCGCGTCCTGCATCAGCCTGATGCGGTCGACCGCCGGCCTGCCGAACCCGGTCTACATCCGGATCGCCGAGGCGGTCGAGAAGGTCTACGACGAGGCGCCGGAGTACGAGTTCGGCACGTGGCCCCGGCTGCGCTCGGGCACCGACGTCACGCTCGTCGGCCACGGCATGGGGACCGGGCTGGCCGCTCAGGCGGCGGCGCTGCTGTACGAGCACGACAGCATCGAGTCCGACGTGTTCGACGCCGCCTACCTGCGTCCCTACGACGAGGCGGCGCTGCTGGCGAGCGCCGGGAAGACCGGCCGGGTGCTCACCGTGGAGGAGCACAGCGTGGTCGGCGGGCTCGGCACGATCGTGGCCGAGACGGTCGCGCGGGCCGGGCTGTCGGTGCGGCTGGACACGGTGGCGCTGCCCGACAAGGACCTCGAGGTGGGCGTGCCAGCGGAGCTGTACGAGTACTACGGCCTCACCCCGGCCAACGTCGCCGCGCGGGCGCGCGCGCTCGTGGGACGGTGAGCGCGGGCATGCCAGAACAGGGGATGCGCGAACCGCTGCTCGACCCGACCGGCGACGGCGACCGGGGCACCAACACGTCGCTGGCCATGCCGCGCCCGCAGTCGCTGGCCGGCCTGGTGGTGGGGCTGCTCGAGAACACCAAGCCGAACGCGACCGTGCTGCTGCGCGCCGTCGGACGGGAGCTGCGGGAGAAGTACGGCGTCCGCGAGGTGCGCATGTTCAGCAAGAGCTACTTCGGCACGCCGGTCGAGGAGTCGGTTGTCCAGCAGATGCTGCACAACTGCGACTTCGCGGTCGCGGCGATCGGCGATTGAGGCTCGTGCAGCGCGGCCAGTTTGGCCGACGGAATCGTGCTGGAGCGGGCCGGCATCCCCGCTGTCAGCATCTGCACCCATGCCTTCCGCATCACCGCGGAGGCGATGGCACGGTCGCTCGGTTTCCCGGGCTACCAGTACGTGACGGTGCCGCACCCGATCGCCAGCCGCACGCAGGCGGAGATCGACGAGATCGCCGCGGCGGCGCTGCCGGAGATCGTCCGGGTCCTGGGCGCGGGCCTGGTCATCCGCCCGGCGTCGGCGTGAAACCGGAGGTAAGCAGACCGTGAGTACCGAGCCAGAGGCCTTCGACGACGCTGTCCTCGTTGACGCAGATCTGGTCGACGCGGGCGAAGTCCGCCGTGCGATGGAGTACTACGAGTCGCGCGGCTGGACCGACGGGCTGCCCGTGGTCCCGGTCACGGAGTCGTACCTGGCCGGGTTCCTCGCGTGCACGGCGCGGGACCCCGGCGAGGTGCTGATCGGCATGCCGCACCTCAACAAGGCGCTGACGGTCCGGCTGGCCGCGCTCAACGCGGCGCTGGCCGGCTGCCGGCCTGAGTACCTCCCGGTCGTGCTGGCCGCGTGGGACGCGTTCAGGGACGACGGCATGGTGAGCCGGTCGATCTGGCAGTCGACCACCGGGACGGCGCCGTTCTCGGTGCTGTTCGGGCCGCTGCGGACCACGCTCGGGTTCAACACGCGCGGCAACGTGTGGGGATCCGGATTCCGGGCCAACGCCACCGTCGGCCGGGCCATCCGGCTGGGCGCGATCAACGGCCTCGGACTCAAGCCGCACGTCTTCGACCAGGCGACCCAGGGGAACCCGGCCAAGTACTCCTGCTTCATCGCGGAGAACGAGGAGGACTCCCCCTGGCCGTCGCTGGCCGCCGACCACGGGTTCAGCCCGGACGAAAGCGCGGTGACCTCGACCGTCATCCGCTCGGTGCTGCACATCGAGGCGCGGCACACGATCGTGCCCGAGCAGCTGGTGCAGGACTTCGCCGACTCGCTGTGCCGCACGGGCGCGCTCGTGCGGCCGAACGCGGCCGGGTTCATCGTGCTCAACTCCGAGCACGCCTGGCTGTTCGACAAAAACGGCTGGTCCAAGGACGACGTCCGGCAGGCGGTCACCGAGCGCGGCTGGCGGACCTACCGGGACCTGGCCGCGTCGGGCAAGGAGGCGATCGCCAAGGGCACCGGCTGGCGGCTGCCCGCCAACCACCCGGACGCGATACCGCAGGAAGCTCCCGACGACCTCGACACGCCGGTGCGGCTCATCAACTCGGTCGAGTCGGTGCAGGTCGTGGTGGCCGGCGCGCCCAACGCGGGGGTCTCCTCGATCGTCGAGACGTTCGGCTTCTGGGACCGCCCGATGGCTCTTTGCCAGGTAGAAGAGCAGCCCGTCAAGGCCGAAGAGAAGAACTAGAAGGACTATCCCGAACGAGTGCGGCTTACTCAGCAGGAGAGCAATTGAACGTTACAGTCACCGAGCCCGCCCGGGAGACCCCCGTTTACGGTGAGTTCGACGTCGTCGTGGTCGGCGGCGGCCCGGCCGGGATCATGGCGGCCGCGTCGGCCGCCAGGGCCGGCTCCTCGGTGCTGCTCATCGAGCGGTACGGGTTCCTCGGCGGCGCCGGCACCGCGGGCGGTCTTTCCACCTTCTGCGGGCTGCACGCGCGGACCCACGGGGCCGACGTCCGGGTGATCCGCGGGCTGGCCGACGAGCTGCTGTCCCGGCTGGTCAAGCTCGACGGGCTGAACACGCCGCACCTGACGATCGCCGACGGGATCGCGGCGCAGGCCTTCGACATCTCGGCCTACAAGATCGCCGCCGACGAGCTGGTCACCGGGTCCGGCGCCCGGATCTTGTTTCACGCGATGGCCGTCGGCGCGGTGCTGGCGCCGTCCGGCGCGGTCGAGGCGGTGCTGATCGAGTCCAAGTCGGGCCGGCAGGCGGTGCGCGGGCAGTTCTTCATCGACGCGTCAGGCGACGGCGACCTGGCCGCCTGGGCCGGGGTGCCCTGGGAGCAGGCGCCCCCGGCCGACGGGCTGATGTACCCGTCGCTGATGTTCCGCATCAACGGCGTCGACGTGGCCAAGGCCGGCCCGGCGCCCTGGCGGACGGTCGAACGGCTGATGGACGAGGCGGAAGCGGCGGGCACGCACACGTTCCCGCGCAAGAAGCCGATCGTCAGGCCGCAGCGCAACCCGCTCGAGTGGCGGGCGAACCTGACCCAGCTGCGCACCGCGGCCGGCGGCGCGATCGACGGCACTGACGTCGACCAGCTCACGCTGGGCGAGCTGACAGGCCGCCAGCAGGCCCTGGACGCGTTCACGTTCATCAGGGACCGTACGCCCGGGTTCGAGGGCTCCTACATCGTCGACATCGCGCCGCAGATCGGCATCCGCGAGACCCGCCGGATCATCGGGCCGTACCAGCTGACGGAGTCCGACGTGCTCGACTGCGCCGACTTCCCCGACACGATCGGGGTGAACGGCTGGCCGGTGGAAGCGCACGTCGCGGGCTCCGTCGAGTTCCGGTGGCAGCGGAAGGAGCGAGGCTTCAACCAGCTCCCGT
>DASYAD010000463.1:0-41664 GCA_036501515.1 Trebonia sp.
GGCCACCGGCGGGCGCCCGCTCCCGCTTGGCAGGCCTACCCTCCGCTAAGAAGCCCCGCGCGGTAGGGAGCCCGGCGCCCGCGAAAAGTCGAGAGTATTCCGAACGGAAGCGGCTGACTCCGCTCCCCGCCCCTCCGCGCCCGCGGGTGGGGAGCGGCGAAGGCAACGAACCCGTTCGGATTACTCCGGTTGCGGCGCTCAGGCCGGGGAGACCTCGACGCCGGTGGCGTGCAGCTCCGTGATCGCCTCGGCGGTCGTGCCCGGGGCGACGCCCGCGGTCAGCCCGAGCAGGACCCGGGTGCGGAAGCCGTTCGCGGCGGCGTCGGCCGCCGTCGCGCGCACGCAGTAGTCGGTCGCGATGCCGACCACGTCAACCGTGTCCACGTCGTGCGCGCGGAGCCAGTCCGCGAGCGGCTGGCCGGCGTCATCACGTCCCTCGAAGCCGCTGTAGGCGGCCGCGTGGGCGCCCTTGCGGAACACCGCCTCGATCGGCTCCGTCGCCAGGTCGGGGTGGAACTCGGCGCCGGGTGACCCGGCGACGCAGTGCACGGGCCAGGAGCGCGCGTAGTCCGGCTCGTTCGCGAAGTGGCCGCCCGGGTCGACGTGGTAGTCCTTGGTCGCCACCACGTGGTCGTAGCCGTGCCCGCCGGAAGCCAGCAGCGAGCTGATCGACCGCGCCACCGCCGTCCCGCCGGCGACCGCGAGGGACCCGCCTTCGCAGAAGTCATTCTGCACGTCAACAATGATGAGCGCCCGCACAGCGCTACTTTATGCGGGGGGACGACGCTCTGCTACCCGCAGGGGGACGACCCCCGGCGGCCGCTATGGCTGGCGTTCGCGATCCCCCGACTAGGCCTCTTCGCCGTTCGTGCCGAAGACCGTGGGGATGGCTGGGTAGCCCCTGGATAGCTGCAGGGCGTAGGAGGGCAGTTCGGCGAGGACTGCCGTGTGGCGGGAGCGGGCCTCGGCCAGGGGCTCGCGGCCGACGATCTTTCCGTCGCGGACGAGTTCCTGCAGCAGGACGCGGTCGGCCGGGCCGAGGTCGGTTGGCGGGGTCAGCAGGATGTGCTCGGTCGCCGCGTCGCTCGAGGCGGACCGCTCTCGCACGGCCCACTTGCGCCCGCCGCGTCCCGGCTTCCCCACGGACCGCTTGGCCACCGGGCGCAGCGCCTTGTAGTCGAACGCCTCGCCGTCGGGCATCGGGCCGTCCGACCGGGCCACCAGCTTGTAGACAAGCGCGGCGGTCGGCGCCCCCGACCCCGTGACGAGCGAGGTCCCCACGCCGTACCCGTCGACGGGGGCGACGGCCAGCCCGGCGATCGAGTACTCGTCGAGGTCCCCCGTGAGGATGATCCGCGTGTGAGCGGCGCCGAGCGAGTCGAGCAGCGCGCGCGCCGAGACCGCCAGCGCCGGCAGGTCGCCGCTGTCGATCCGCACCGCGCCGAGCGACGGCCCCGCCACCTCGACGGCCGCCCGCACCGCCTGCTCCACGCTGAACGTGTCCACGAGCAGGGTCGTGCCGGGGCCGAGCGACTTGAGCTGGGCGGCGAACGCGTCGCGCTCGCTGTCGTGCGCCAGCGTGAACGCGTGCGCCGAGGTCCCGTTCGACGGCACCCCGTAGCTGAACCGGGCCTGCAGGTTCGACGTGGACGCGAAGCCCGCGAGGTACGCGGCCCGCGCGGCGGCCACGGCCGCCCACTCGTGGGTCCGCCGCGACCCCATCTCGATCAGCGGCCGGCCCGCCGGCCCGGGCCCGCCGGCGGCGGTCACCATCCGGGACGCGGCCGAGGCGACGGCGCAGTCGTGGTTGAGTATGGACAGCACCACGGTCTCGAGCAGCACCGACTCCGCGAACGTGCCCTCGACGACGAGGATCGGCGAACCGGGGAAGTACACGTCCCCCTCGGCATAACCCCAGATGTTCCCGGAAAACCGATACGATGACAGGTACTGGAGCGTGGCCTCGTCCACGATCTGGTTTTCCCTCAGGAAGGACAGCTCGTCCGGCCCGAAGCGGAAGCGCTCAAGCGCGTCGAGCAGCCGGCCCGTGCCGGCTACGACGCCGTAGCGGCGGCCGTGGGGCAGGTGGCGGGCGAATACCTCGAAGACCGCGCGCCGTGAGGCAGCACCGCTGCGGAGCGCGGCCTGGAGCATGGTGAGTTCGTAGTGGTCAGTCAGCAGCGCGGTTGTCCCGCTGTTCACCGTATTGGTCACAGGTGGAAGACTACGGATAGGGAGGTGCGTACGAGTGAGCGTGGCACCCGCTGAGGTCGATCTGCCGAGGTCAGCGGATGAGATAACGCCGGATAAGCCCTGGTTGACGATCGTATGGAACGACCCCGTCAACACGATGTCCTACGTGACCTACGTGTTCGAGTACGTTTTCGGGTACCCCCGGCCGAAGGCCGAGAAACTGATGCTCGATGTCCATCACAAGGGCAAGGCCGTGGTCGCGAGCGGCACCCGCGAGGCGATGGAGCGCAACGTCGAGGTGTTGCACGGTTACGGCCTGTGGGCAACGGTCCGCCAGGATAATTAGTCCGTCCGGGGAGTGATGGAGAGATGTTCCGGTCCATAAAAGGCGGCGGCGCCAGCGTCTGGCTGTCACCGGGCGAGGCGACCCTGCTGCGGACCCTGGTCGTGGCCGTCACTGAGCTGCTGACCGACCCCGCCAGGCCCGCGCCCCCGCCCGCCGCCTCGGCCGTGTCGGCCGCCGGGGACGGCCCCGCCGAGGGCGCCGATCTCTTCGACGACCTCGAGAAGATGTTCAACGAGACTACGGCCGCGCACCCGGAGATGCCCGACGACCCGGTGCTCGCCCGGCTGCTGCCCGACGCGTACCCGGACGACCCGGAGGCGGCGGGGGAGTTCCGGAAGTACACCGAGTCATCGCTGCGGGAGTCCAAGAAATACTTCGCGCAGACGCTGCTTGAGACGCTGCCGGCCAAGGGCGGCCGGGTGAAGCTCACCGCTGACCAGGCCAGGGACTGGATGCGGGCACTGAACGACGTGCGGCTGATGTTCGGCGTGCGGCTCGAGGTCACCGAGGACTACGAGGACCAGCTGGCCGGCCTCGACCCGAAGGACCCGCGGCTGGCCGCCTTCGAAGTGTACGGCTGGCTTGGCGCGGTTCAGGAGTCCCTGGTCCGCGCCATCGCCAGGTAGCCTCACGAGCATGCTGTCATCACCCGGGGGGACGACCCCCCGCGGCATGCCCGGTGGAGGGGAAGTGTATCGAGCATGCTGACCATCTCGCGTGCCCTGTACGAGAAGATCATCGAGCACGCCAGGAAGGACCACCCGGACGAGGCCTGCGGGGTGATCGCCGGCCCCGAGGGCAGTGACACCCCGGTCCGGTTCATCCCGATGCAGAACGCCGAGCGCTCGCCCACGTTCTACCGCTTCGACTCGCTCGAGCAGCTCAAGGTCTGGCGTGAGATGGACGACAACGACGAGGAGCCTGTGGTCGTCTACCACTCCCACACGGCCACCCAGGCGTACCCGTCGCGAACCGACATCTCCTATGCCAGCGAGCCCCAGGCGCACTACGTGCTGGTGTCGACCGCGGACGAGCGGGAGACGGAGTTCCGGTCGTACCGCATCACCGACGGCGAAGTCACCGAGGAACCGGTCACGGTCCTGGATTGACCGTGGCCTGGACTGACCGTGGCCCGGAATGATCGGGCCCCGATCGCGGTTCCACCCCAAGGCGTAAGAAGTTCACCGAGGAGCGTTGAAAACACATGGCCATTGAGGTTCGCATTCCCACGATCCTGCGCACGTACACCGGCGGCGCTAAGGCGGTCGAAGGGTCTGGTGCCACCCTTGACGAGCTGCTGAACAACCTGGACGCGGCCCACGGCGGCCTGCGCGAGCGCCTGGTGGACGGTGAGAAGCTGCGCCGGTTCGTCAACGTCTACCTCAACGACGAGGACGTTCGTTTCCTCGGCGGCCTCGAGACCCCGGTCAAGGACGGCGACACGGTGACGGTCCTCCCGGCTGTCGCCGGCGGAATGTAATTTTCCGGAACGGGAGCGGGCGATGCGTTACGACTCACTGCTTGCCAGCCTCGGCAACACCCCCATGGTGGGCTTGCCGAGGCTGTCACCGTCGGACGATGTCCGGCTGTGGGCCAAGCTCGAGGACCGCAACCCGACCGGGTCGGTGAAAGACCGCGCCGCGTTCTTCATGATCGAGCAGGCGGAGAAGGACGGACTGCTCCGCCCGGGCTCGACGATCCTGGAGCCGACCTCGGGCAACACCGGCATCTCGCTGGCCATGGTGGCCAAGCTCCGCGGCTACCAGCTGATCGTGGTGATGCCGGAGAACACCAGCGAGGAGCGCCGCCAGATGCTGCGCATGTACGGGGCGGAGATCTTCACCTCCCCGGCCGCGGGCGGCTCGAACGAGGCGGTCAGGCAGGCCAAGCGGCTGGCGGCCGACCACCCCGACTGGGTGATGCTGTACCAGTACGGCAACGAGGCGAACGCGCGCGCACACTACGAGACCACCGGCCCGGAGATCCTGGCCGACCTCCCGTCGGTAACCCATTTCGTGGCCGGCCTCGGGACCACGGGCACGCTGATGGGCACCGGCCGGTTCCTGCGCGAGCACGTACCCGACGTCAAGATCGTGGCGGCCGAGCCCCGCTACGGCGAGCTCGTCTACGGGCTGCGCAACGTGGACGAGGGCTTCGTACCCGAGCTGTACGACGAGTCGGTGCTGACCACCCGCTTCTCGGTCTCGTCGGAGGACGCGCTGCGCCGTACCCGCGACTTCCTCTCCAAGGAAGGCATCTTCGCCGGTATCTCGGCCGGCTGCGCGCTGCACGCGGGCCTGGCCATGGCCGCGCAGGCGGTGAAGGCGGGGGAGCGGGCCGACATCGCGGTGCTGGTCGCCGACGGCGGCTGGAAGTACCTGTCGACCGGCGCCTACAGCGGCACCCTGGACGAGGCCGAGCAGCGGCTCGAAGGCCAGCTCTGGGCCTGATCCGCCCACCTTGTAACAGACCTCACACGATGCGAGGGCACAATGGTGTCCATGCGCCTTACCGTGGTGGGCTGTGCGGGTAGCATCGCCGGCCCGGACAGTGCCGCGTCTTGCTACCTCCTCGAGGCGGACGGCTTCCGCCTGGTCATCGACTTCGGTAACGGTTCGCTTGGCGCCCTGCAGCGGCACGCGCCGCTGCTCGGGATCGACGCGGTCTGCCTCAGCCACCTGCACGCCGACCACTGCGTCGACCTGTACTCCTACTCGATCGCCAGGACCTACTCGCCGGCCGGGCCGCAGCCGCCGATCCCGGTTTACGGCCCGGCGGGCACCGCCGAGCGGATCGGCCCCATCCACGGCCCTGGCAACTTCGGCGAGCTGATGAAGCGGTTCACGTTCGAGACCCTCGAGCCCGGGCACCTGGTGATCGGCCCCTTCGACGTCCAGCTGGCACACGTGAACCACCCGGTCGAGACGTTCGGCTTCCGGTTCACCCAGGCCGGGCGCAGCCTGGTCTACACCGGCGACACCGGCGAGACCGAGGCCATCCCGGCGCTCGCGGCGGCCGCGGACGTGTTCCTGTCCGAGGCCGGGTTCCTCGAGGGCCCGAACCTGCCGCCGAATATCCACCTGACCGCGCGCCAGGCAGCCGGCTACGCGAGCAGGGCGGGTGTGGGCAGGCTGGTCGTCACCCACCTGCAGCCGTGGTACGACCGCGACGACGCGCGGGCCGAGGCCGCGTCCGCCTTCACCGGAGAGCTGGACATCGCCAGCGCCGGTCAGGTAATCGACCTAGGAGACTAGGCTTTCGCCGGCATACAGTCTCCATCCGGGGGGCGACCCCCGTACCCCCGCTGTCCCGCCAGCGGGACGACGTACCCCGGTAAGCTGGCCGGCATGACACGTCCAGACGGAAGGGCCGCCGACGCGCTGCGGCCGGTGCGGTTCACCCGGCAGTGGCTGGACCACGCCGAGGGATCGGTACTCGTGGAGTTCGGCAAGACCAGGGTGCTGTGCGCGGCCAGCGTGACCGAGGACGTGCCCCGCTGGCGGCGGGGAAGCGGCCTCGGCTGGGTGACCGCCGAGTACGCGATGCTGCCGCGGGCCACCAACACCCGCAACGACCGCGAGTCGGTCAAGGGCCGCATCGGCGGCCGTACCCACGAGATCTCCCGGCTCGTCGGCCGCTCGCTGCGCGCCTGCGTCGACTACAAGGCGCTGGGCGAGAACACCATCGTCATCGACTGCGACGTGCTGCAGGCCGACGGCGGCACCAGGACCGCGGCGGTGACCGGCGGGTACGTGGCGCTCTCGGACGCGATCGACTGGCTCCGCAAGCGGGGCAAGCTCAAGGGCAGCCCGCTGGTCGGCTCCGTCGCCGCGGTGTCGGTCGGTATCATCGGCGGCGAGCCGCGGCTTGACCTCTGCTACGAGGAGGACTCCGCCGCCGACACCGACATGAACGTGGTCTGCACCGGCACCGGGGACTTCGTCGAGATCCAGGGCACCGCCGAGCAGGAGCCGTTTTCCCGCGCGCAGCTGAACACCCTGCTCGACCTGGGCGCGGCCGGCTGCGCCGAGCTGACCGCCCTGCAGCAGGCGGCCCTGGCGGCGACCGCTTCCGGGCGCTGACGTGGCCGACCAGTTCAGGGCCGTCCTCGCCACCCACAACGCGCACAAGGTCATCGAGCTGAACCGGATCCTGGCCGACGCCGGGGTCGCCAGGCAGATCGTCGGCCTGGCCGAGTTCCCCGGTGCGCCCGACGTGGCCGAGACCGGGCTCACGTTCGCCGACAACGCCCTGCTGAAGGCGCGCGAGATCGCCGCCTACACCGGACTGCCCGCCGTCTCCGACGACTCGGGGCTGACGGTGAACGCGCTCAACGGCATGCCGGGCATCCTGTCCGCCCGCTGGGCGGGCAAGCACGGCGACGACCAGGCCAACCTCGACCTAGTGCTGCGCCAGATGGCCGACATCGACAGCAGGGGCGCCGCGTTCGTCTGCGTGGCCGCGCTCGCGCTGCCCGGCGGCGGCGAGTGGACGACCACGGGAGTGCTTCCAGGGAGCATCACCCGGTCACCGCGGGGGACGAACGGTTTCGGGTACGACCCGATCTTCGTGCCCGACGGCATGGATACGACGACCGCGGAGTTGTCACCTGAGGGCAAGGACGCGATCAGCCACCGCGGCCGCGCCTTCCGCGCGATCGCGCAGGTTATCGCCGGGTTGTAAGCGAACCTGGCGGCAGTGGGCACGGCTGCGGAAGCAGCCGCGAGCCGAGGAGGTCAGGCATGGAACCAGTGCTGAGCCGCGATCCCCGTACCGGGGAGTCCCGCGGGCAGGTGGCCGTCGAAGCGGATGCCGCCGCGGTGGACGCGGCCGTTCGCGGCGCCCGCGCCAGCCTGGACGCGCTGGCCGGCCGCCCGGGGCGCGCGGCCTTGCTACGGGCCTGGGCCGAGGCGGTCGAGGCGCGGGCGGCGGAGCTCATCGCCGCGGCCGACGCGGAGACCGCCCTCGGCGTGCCCCGGCTCACCGGCGAGCTGGCCAGGATCGCCTACCAGTTCCGCTTCTTCGCCGACATCGTCGAGGACGGCGCGTTCCTCGGGGTGGTCATCGACCAGCCGGACCCGACGGCCGCGCCGCCGCGCCCGGAGCTACGCCGCTGGAAGGTGCCGATCGGTCCCGTCGCCGTCTTCGCCGCGTCCAACTTCCCGTTCGCGTTCAGCGTCCCGGGCGGCGACACCGCCAGCGCCATCGCGGCCGGCTGCCCAGTCGTGGTCAAGGCGCATCCCGACCACCCCGCCACCAGCGAGCTGGTCACGCAGACGCTGCGGGCCGCGGCTGAGAAGGCCGGACTGCCCGCGGACGTGCTCACGGTGCTGCACGGCTATCAGGCGGGCGTGGACCTGGTGCGGCACCCGCTGACCGCCGCGGTCGGCTTCACCGGCTCGATTCCCGGCGGGCGGGCCCTGTTCGACCTGGCGGCGGCGCGCCCGGTGCCGATCCCGTTCTACGGCGAGCTCGGCAGCGTCAACCCGGTGCTGGTGACGGAGCAGGCCGCGGCCGCCCGGGCGGACGAGATCGCGGCCGGGCTTGTCGGCTCCTACACCCTTGGCCAGGGGCAGTTCTGCACCAAGCCCGGCCTGGTGCTCGTCCCCGCCGGCGCGGCGGGTGACGCGCTGACCGGTGCGGCCGCCAAGACCGCGGCCGAGGCCGCGCCGGGCGCGCTGCTCGACGCGCGGATGCGCGAGCACTTCCTGGCCGGCTTCGCCGACCGCGCCGCCGCTCCCGGCGTGCGGACGCTGGCCGCGGCCGCCGCCGCGCCGACCGCCGACGCCCCCCAGGCCGTCCGGGCCGGGCTCCTGGAGGTCGACGCCGCCGACCTCGGCGGCGACCTCCTCGAGGAGTGCTTCGGGCCGCTCACCGTGCTCGTCCGTTACCGCGACGAGGCCGACGCGGAGGACGTGCTGTCTCGCCTCGGCGGCAACCTGACCGCGACCTTGCACGCCGAAGCGGCCGAGCCAGGCGCGGCCGGGTGGCTTACCCGGCTGTCCCGCGTCGCGGGCCGGGTCGTCTTCGGCGGCTGGCCGACCGGTGTCGCGGTCGCGCCCGCGATGACGCACGGCGGTCCGTACCCGGCCACCACCTCGCCGACGACCTCGGTCGGCGGCGCGGCCATCGAGCGCTGGCTGCGCCCGGTCACCTTCCAGACTGTGCCGCCGGAGCTGCTGCCGCCCGAGCTGGCAGGACCGGCCTAGCAAAACCAGCCGAGCGGCCCCTTCTAGGCAGACCGGGCTAGGCCTGTGCCCGGCTAGGCCTGCGCCGGGTTAGGCCTGCGCCGGGTTAGGCCTGCGCCGGACTGGACTGGGGCGAGGCGGTGCTTGGCAGCGGCGTCGTCTCGCTGGCGGCCGGCGGCGTGATCGTCACCGGCTGGCCGATGCTGGTAATCGTGGTCGTGCTGGTTTCCGTCACGGTCGTGCCGGTCTCGGTGACCACGGACTTGCGCACCTGGTTCTTGCCGTCGATCCAGACGGTGAAGTCGGCGGTGCTGAAGCCGGCCTGCGCGATCGCCTGCTGCAACTGGGTCTTGGCGCTGCCGGAGAGGTTAGACAGCGCCTGGTCAAGGGACAGCGTGCCGGAGTACTCGGTTACCGCGACACCGTTGACGGTCCCGGTGCCCGTCTGGCGCACCGAGGTCGCCCCGGCGAGCAGCTGAGTCCCGGTGAGCGGGCTGCCCGACACGCTGCCCAGAATCTGCCCGAGGTTGATCCCGCTGCTCTGGCTGATCTGCGCGACGGGAATCGCCAGCCAGGGCTTGGACAGGTGCAGCTCCTGGGTGAGGTAGCTCCACTTCAGGTAGAACGTGCTCGGGGTGATGATCTCGCTGAGCCCGGACGGCAGTGACGTACCCGACGAGCTCAGCGACTCAACGTTCGTGCTGGCGAGCAGCGAGGGACGCAGCCGCTCGGCGAACGTAGCCGTCATGCTGAACGCCCCGCTGCCGGCTGACCCGGACGCCGACGGGGAAGCCGAGGCTCCCGGTTTGGCGGTGGCCTGCACCGTCATCGTCCCGGTGACCGAACTCGCGGCGGCCGTGGTCTTCGCGGCGAGCCGCACCTGATCCTGCGCGTCGGTCGACCCGGAAGCTGTCCCGGAAGCCGCTCCGGAAGCCGACGAGGCGGACGGAGCGGAGGAACCAGAACCCGAGCTCACGCCGCAGCCGGCGAGCGCCGTCACGGCGACCGCCGCCAGCCCGGCCGCCTGCCACGGCCTGCGAAAAGCACCTGCACGCACCATGAACCTCCAGAGTCGGACTATAGCCGGGATTCGGCTGCCCGCCCCGTGCGGCGGCAAACCCGGACCTGCGGCCGCGATGCGATAGCGTTGGTGTCCGGCTTCGCTCGCCGAGGGACCGTACGCCGAGACGGCGAACGGCCGGCCGGGCGGCCCGGACGAGGAGGAAACCGTGACGGGAGTTCGGCTGGCGCCAGGCGACGAGGCACCCGATTTCACCCTGCCCGACGCCGACGGCAACCCGGTGTCGCTGTCGAAGCTGCGCGGCCAGCGGGTGATCGTCTACTTCTACCCCGCGGCGATGACCCCCGGCTGCACCAAGCAGGCGTGTGACTTCACCGCGGCCCTGCCCGAGCTGACCGCGGAGGGCGTCACGGTACTCGGCATCTCGCCTGACCCCCCGGCCAAGCTGGCCAAGTTCCGCGAGAAGGAGCACCTCACCTTCCCGCTGCTCTCCGACTCCGACAAGTCGGTCCTGACCGCCTACGGCGCCTACGGTGAGAAGATGAACTACGGCAAGACGATCATGGGCGTGATCCGTTCCACGTTCGTCGTCGACGCCGACGGCAAGATCGAGAAGGCCCTGTACGCGGTCAAGGCCACTGGCCACGTCGACCGGCTTCGCAAGGACCTGGCAATCTAAAACCAGTACACTTTCCGAACGGATGCGGCTTACCCGAGCCCGCATCCGTCTCCCCGGGGCCGTCGAGGCCGTTCTCCGGGGTCTCGCGGGCGTGGCGAAATGGCAGACGCGGCAGGTTTAGGTCCTGTTGGTGGAGACACCGTGGGGGTTCAAGTCCCTTCGCCCGCACAACACCACCCACACTCACCGTGCCGCGCCAGCCTGCACCCGCTCATCTCACCTGCGAGCCAACCGCCGCGCTCCCGGTGCCGTCACACCATCGCGTCCCCGCGTCCGGGCACCACCACGTCCACCCACAAGTCCGCGCAGCGCCCCACCCTCTCGCCCCCGCGCCCCGGCGGCGCCGAGTCGCCCACGCGTCCAGAAAGCGTCACACAAGGCTCGCCCATGGGTCCCGGAGGCGTCCCGTCGCCCACGAGTCCGGCCAGTGTCACACCGTCTCGCCTACACGTGCGGGCATTGCCGCGTCGTCCGCGAATCTCGGTAGCGTCGCATCATCTCGCCCACGCGTGCGGGCATTGCCGTGTCGCCCACGAGTCTGAGCAGCGGCGCGCTCTCGCCTACGTATCCCAGAGGCGTCCCGTCGCCCACGTGTCCGGGCAACGCAGCACCTTCTCGCCGCGGGTCCCAGAGACGTCCCGTCGGCCGCATGTCCAGACAGCGCCACACAGTTCGCCTCCGCGTTAGGGCAGTGCCGTGTCGTCTGCGAGCCTGGGCAGCGTCGCTCTGTCTCGCCCAAGGATCCCAGAGGCGTCCCGTCGCCCACGCGTCCGGGTGGCGCCGTATCATCTGGCCCACGCGTCCGGGCAGAGCTGAGCTATCTCGCGTGCCTCGGCTCACCGCCCATGTCGCCCGGTTCTACCTCGCCCCGGTTTCACCTCGCCTGGGTTTCACCTCTCCCAGCCCGCTCCCCGGCTCGCCTGCAAGCATTTCACCACCGTGCCCGAGCGTCGCAAGTGAACGATGTTACTGATCAGGTTGCTGTTATGGAAACTTTTCTCTAATTGGTAATTTTTATGTACCGGGACACGAAAACTTACCAAGATCCTTTGCTCTGCCTGCAGAGAAAGGAACATCAGCACCGTGGGAAACACGCGCGACAGCCTGGGGGTAGCCGCGGCGGCCGGAGTGCGCGCGGCGGCCCGGAACACGCGCGCAGCCCGTGGGTAGCCGCGGCGGCCTGGGGTGGCGCGGCAGACCGGAATAATTGCGCAGCCCGTGGGGTCGGCCCGGCAGCCCTTTGGTACGCGCGAGAGCCCGGGAGTACACGCGCCAGACCGGGAGTCCACCCAGCGGACCGGAGTATGCGTGAGAGCCGGAGTACGCGCGACGGTCGGGGAGTACGCGCGACGGCGCGGGAGTGCGCGCGGCTGGCCTGGCCGGCCGGGTGAGCTGGCGTCGGCAGCTCAAGTGCGGCGGACGCGCACCGGTTCAGGGGCCTTCGGCAGCGCCGTTGGGATCGTCGTGCCCCGGCTTGCATGCGTCGGCTGGGTCGGCAGGGTCGGTGGGGTCTGTCGGGTCGGTGAAGTAGCGCTCGAGGGCGGGGATCTCGTCGGGGTCGGCGAGGATCAGCACGTCGTCCCCCGCCGCCAGAACGGTGTCGCTGGCCACGGTCAGCAGGCTGCCGTCCCTGATCACCAGCGACAGCCAGGCGTCTTCCCCGCAGGGCAGGTCGCTGACCGGACGGCCCACGGCGGCGGCGTCCGCGGCGACGTGGTAGCGGTGCAGCCCTTCCGGTTCCTCGCTGAAGCGGACGCCGAGCGACCACGGTTCCGGCTCGATGGACCGCAGCGGGATGCGCAGCTGGTGCGCCAGCGTGGGCACCAGGCCGCCCTGGACCGTCACCGAGAAGCCGACGATGACGAAGATGACCTGGTAGGCGCGGGCCGCGCCTGGTGTCCCTGAGCTGACGATGGACATGCCGAGCAGGATCGGTACCGCGCCCTTGAGGCCTGTCCACAGAAAGAAGACCCGCTCGGGCACGGTGAGGCGGACGGGCAGTGAGACGAGGCCGCCGAGTACCGGCCGGATCACGAACGCCAGCAGGGCCGCCAGTGCCAGCCCCTCAGCCCAGGCGGAGCTGCTGGCCAGCTGGGACAGCCGCATGGTGAGGCCGAGCATGACGAAGGCGACGATCTCGGCCAGCGACGCCAGTGAGGAGTGAAAGCGCTCGATCTCCCGCTTGTAGGGGGCGGGCTCGTCGCCGATGATGATGCCCGCCACCAGCACCGCCAGGAACCCGGAACCCTGGGCGACGGTGGCCGCGCCGAAGATCACCAGGACACTGGCCAGCACCCGGGGGGAGTAAAGGCCCTCGCTTGGCAGCGGCACCCGGCGCATGAAGGCGAGCAGCGCCAGGCCGCCGGCCACGCCGACGGCCACGCCAACCGCCATCTGCAGCAGGAACTCGGTCAGCACGTGCAGGGCCACGCTGCCCGCCCCGCCGTGCGCCGCCAGCAGCGCCGTCAGCAGTGCGATGCCCACCGGGTCGTTAGCTCCGGACTCGCCTTCAAGCAGTACCCCGGTGCGCCCGGCGATCTCCCGGCGGCCGAACACGGAAAAGACCACCGCCGGGTCGGTCGCGGCCACCGCGGTGCCCACCAGCAGGGCCAGGTGCCAGTTCATGCCCGCCACGTAGCGCGCGGCGATGGCGGTGCCCGCGGCGGTCACCAGCGTGCCCGCGATCCCGGTCCAGACGATGGCGGCGGCCGCGGTGCGGAACCGGCGGCGGCCGATGTGCATCCCGCCGTCGAACAAGATGATCGCCAGCGCCAGCGTCACCACCCGTTGCACGGTGCTGGCGGGCAGGGTCGTGGCGGAGGGCCACAGCTGGGCCGCGATGACCGCCGCGACGAGGAAGAAGGCGGGCGCGGGCACCCGGAGCCGGGCGCTCAGCCGGTTGGAGAGCACCGCGGCGGTGCCGGCCAGCCCGATCACCAGCACGATGAGCCCGAACTGGCTCGCGCCGCTCATCCTTCGATCACAGCTGAGCTTATGCCCCCGGGGACGCCGCTATCCCAGGGGCCCGGTGGTCAGGAGTTGGACGCGGTGAACTGCGAGAAGTTGAAGAACGACGACGGGAGCAGCATGTTCGACACCTTGTACTGGTTCTGCAGCACGCCGAACTGGTTCATCACGTCGGCGACCCGCTGGATCCGCGCCTGGTCGACGCCGATCGGGTAGGTGTCGAGCGCCATCACGGCCGCGATCGACTTGGAGACCTCCCCGTCCTGCGGGGACTTGAGCGACTCAAAGGCCTGCTCGACGGCGCCGCGGTCGGTGTCGGAGAGTTCCTGGCCGACCGAGAGCGCGGCCAGGAACCGCTTGAGCGTGTTCGGGTACTCCTTCGCCCAGGCCTTGGTGACCACGTAGCCCTCGATGGGGAAGTCGTTGGTGGCGCCCTGGTTCAGGTCGGCAAGCGGGACCGCGCCGTACTGCTGCTCAGCCTCGCTGGCGAACGGCTCGGGCAGCGTCGCGGCCGAGATCTTGCCTTCGGCCAGCAGCTGGGCCATGAACGGGAACGGGATCGCCCCTTCGTCCTTGTACTGGGCCGATGCCTTGTCCTTGCCGTTCGGGAAGTCCACCGAGGTCGGGGTGATGCCGTTCTGCTGCAGCACCGACACGTCGAGCAGGTAGTCGATGTTGGCGGGCGCGTTCACGCCGATCAGCTTGCCCTTGAGCTGGGACAGGGTGGTGATCTTGGAGTCCGGCATGGTGAAGATGGTCTGCGCCCCGGCCTGGGTGACGGACCCTTCTGACACGACCTCAAGGGGTGAGCCGTGCTGCGCGTCGTACTCGACGTAGGAGACGTAGTTACCGGCCGAGATGTCGAGCTTGCCCGCGACCTGCTGCTCGATCGCCGTCTCAGAGCTGACCGCGGGGGTGTAGTTGATCGTCAGCCCCTCCCGCGCGAACAGCCCGTCGTGCAGGGCGACGAAGAAGCCGGCCGAATCCATCGCGGGCACCGCGCCCACGTTCAGCGTCGTCTTCTCGGCCGGGCCGAAGTTGGTCGGCAAGCTGCTGGTGAGCGACGCGTTCGTGCCAGCGCTGCTGCCCGAGGTAGTGGAGCAGCCCGCGGCGAGCGCGCCCAGTGCCGTCAGCGCGGCCGCGCCAACCGTCGCACGTCTCCACTTACGCATGCCGGTCAATGGAACAACCCCTCACTGAGCTAGCCGCAGATCACCCGTGCCCAGGAAGGATAAACCAGCATCTAATAACAAGGACGCCGATTCAGGAAAATCGGACGACCTTCGTCTTTGGTGCAAACCACCGGTTCTGGCGTGCCGCCCGCCCGGCCGGGCGCTGCCCGCCCGGGACCCGAGGCCGGGCCGGGCGGGCGGCGGCCCGACGGTTACCCGCCGATGATCCCTGGCTCAGGCTGGATCATGCCGCTGATCTTGTAGGGGTGGGTACCTGGTGTCAGTCCGAACTCGAACATCGAGTCGGCCACCCGCTGCAGCTGCGGCACGTCGATCTCAAGCGGGTAGCTGTCGATCGCCATGGTGGCGGCGACGATCGGCTTGATCCCGGTGTACTTCTCCATCGCCTGCTCGACGGCCTGCCGGTCGGTGTCGGCCAGCTGCTGGCCCTCGTTCAGCGCCCGGAGGAAGGCGGCCGCGGTGTTCGGGTGCGACGTGACCCACTGCCGAGACCCGATGTAGCCGGTGAACGGGAAGTCCTCAAGCGACCCCTGGTCGAAGTCGGCGATCGGCACGGCGCCGATCTGCTGCTCGGCTTCTTCACCGAGCGGCTGCGGCAGCCAGGCCGCGTCGACCTGCCCTGCGGCCAGCATGCCGACCAGCGCGGGGAAACCGTTCGCCGGGATGGTTTCCTTGATGTCGTCCAGCTTGTACCCGGCCTCGGCCAGGGTCGCGCCGAGCATCAGGTCGCCGATGTTGTTGGCGGTGTTGACGCCGACCCTGGCGTGCGCGCGGGCGAGCTCCGCCACCGTCTGGAACTTCGACCTGGGCATGACGTACAGGTCCTCGGTGCCGGGCTGGATCTCCGCCCCGGCCGCGATGATCCGCAGGTTCACCGGCTTCTTGCCGAACTGGCCGGCCATCTGCGCCAGGATGAACGACACGTAATTGCCGGCGACCAATTGCGCGCGCCCTGACTGCAGGTCGGGAATGGCCGTCTCGGCGCCCGTAATGGTGTTGATCTTTACCGTCAGGCCCTGCTGTGCGAAGAAGCCCTGTGCCTGGGCGACGTAAAGGCCGCCTTCCTCGGCGACCGGGACAGAGTCCACGATGATCGTGCGCTGCTCGAGCTTGCTGGTTGACGCATTGGCGGCACCGGTGGCCGACCCGCAGCCAGCAAGGGTTCCGGTGACCGCGACCGCCGCAATTGCGGCAGCAAAACAGGACAATTTATTCATGATGTTTGGTAAGCCCCCCATGATTCCCAGGGACCGACCCTAGTGCAATTAAACACAGACTTCACTGCAGTTTGTTCTTTGTGTGTTATGTCCAATTGGGGAGCAATAAGGCAATTACCCGGAAACGTGAAACGGCCCGGTCCGTCAGGACCGGGCCGTTTGCGACGGCAGCGGGCGCGCTACTTGGTGATCTCGCCCTGTTCGGTCTCGATCATGCTGGAGATCTTGAACTGAGTGGGGATGACGCCGAACTCGTACATCGCGTCGGGCACCCGCTGCATGACCGGGACGTCCATGACGAGCGGGTAGGTGTCGAGGGTCATCGTGGCGGCGATCTCTTTGGTCACGCCGGTGTGCTTGACGAGGGTCTTCTCGACCGCGGCCCGGTTGGTGTCGGCGATCTGCTGGCCCTGCTTGTAGGCGCGCAGGAAGGCGCTGACGGTATTGGGGTGCGACTGCACCCAGGAGGTGCTGCCGACGACGGTGCCGATCGGGAAGTTCTGCAGCGAGCCCTGGTCGAAGTCGGCTACCTGGGTCGCGCCGTACTGCTGCTGTGCCTCGGTGCCGAACGGCTCAGGCAGCCAGGCTGCGGCGATCTTGTGCTGGGCGAGCAGCTGCGGCATCATCGGCAGGATCTCGGGCACCTGGCTCAGCGCGGTCGGCTTGTAGTTGTCGGACGACAGCAGCGAGCCGAGCAGCACGGACCCGATGTTGTGCAGCGTGTTGACGCCGACCGCCACGTGGTGCTTGACGAGCTCCTGCACGGTTTTGTACGGCGAGCTCGGCAGCACGTAGAGCGCCTGGTTGCCCTGCTGCATCTGCGACGAGTCGGCAATGATGCGCATATTGAGGGGCTTGCTCGCCAGCGTCTTCATCGGGTTCGTGGGGTTCGGGGCCGCGAATTTCCCCTGGGTCTGTGCGAGTATGAACGAGACGTAGTTCCCCTCGATAAGCTGCGCCGCGCCCGTTTGCAGGTCGCCCATCCCGTACTCGCCGCCGTTGATCGGGACGATCTTCAGGTTGATCCCCTGCTGTGCGAAGTACCCGTCGTCGTAGGCGATGTAAAGCCCGGCCGCGTCGGCCGTGGGCACGACGTCGATGGTGATTTTCGCCTGCTCGGGCACCGGTCCCGATGGCGTGCTGCTGGCGCTCCCGCTTGAGCAGGCCGCAAGAGCGACGACCGGTATCAGTGACGCCAGTGAATATAGAAGCTTGTGAGAAAGCCGCATTTCTCTCCCATCGTGACAAGGGAGAGAATAATCCGCCAAGCTCGCTAATTCTCGGCAACCGGTGTTTTAGGTGAAAAACCGGGCAATGCCGCCCAGCGGGCCCGCCTACGGGCTCTGTAAGGTCGTTTAGGAGGCAAGATAGACATTTGTATGTATAGACAAATGCAACAGAAGAAATAATATTCGCGTCCCGCTCAGCCAGCCGGCTGAACCCGCAACCCCCGCGCAGGCTAAACTCACGCGCATGGCTGAGACCGACATTGAGACCAAGGGTGCCGAGTCGGCGTCCGCACCAGGCGAACTCGTTAGCGACATCGAGCGCACCCGCGCCGACCTCGCTAAGACGATCGACGAGATCGCTGACCGGGTGTCTCCCCGCAACGTCGTGCGCCGCACCACCGAGGTTGCCATGGAGCGGATCAGCCAGGTCGACCCTCGCGTCGGCGGCGCCGTCGCCCTCGCCGCGGTCAGCGTGACCTGCTTCTTCATCTGGCGAAAGCTGCGCAAGTAGACAGCACGAAGCCCCGCACCCGCCGCTAACCGGGTGCGGGGCTTCGTGCTGCGCTCAGCCCGCGTTCTTGGTGAGGTCGTCGTACTCGGCCGGGGACAGCAGTCCGGTCCCGTCCGCCGGGCCGCCGGCCAGCCGGACCCTGAACATCCAGCCGAGCCCGTACGGCTCCGCGTTGATCAGGCCGGGGTCATCGGCGAGTTCCTCGTTGACCTCGGTAACTTCCCCGTCAAGGGGCGAGTACAGGTCGCTGACCGACTTGGTCGACTCGACCTCGCCGCACGGCTCACCCGCCGCCACCGTCGCGCCGACCTCGGGCAGCGACACGTACACGACATCGCCGAGCGCCTGCGTCGCGTAGTCGGTGATCCCGATCGTGGCGGTGCCGCCGTCGACCGCGACCCATTCGTGCTCCTGCGTGTAACGCAGTTCCGCGGGAACGCCCATCGTCACTTTCTCCTGTCGTAAAACGGCAGCTCGGTTATCTCGGCTGGTTCTGTCTTGCCCCGGATGTCGATCCCGAGGGGTCCTGTGGTGTCCACCTCGACGTACGCCATCGCGATCGGCACCCCGAGCGTCGGTGACGGCGCGCCACTGGTCACCTCGCCGACGCCGGCCGTGCCCGCGAGCACCCGGTAACCGTGCCTTGGCACCCGTCGCGAACCGGCCCGGAGGCCGATGAGGGTGCGGCGCGGGCCTGCCGCCGCGCGGGCGGCGAGCGCTTCCCTGCCGACGAAGTCGCCTGGCTTGTCGAGCCTGACGACCCGGCCGAGTCCGGCCTCGTAGGGGGTGACGTCGCGGCCGAGCTCATTCCCGTACAGCGGCATGCCGGCCTCGAGCCGGAGCGTGTCGCGGGCCGCGAGCCCCGCCGCGGGCAGCCCGCCGGGCACCGTGGCCGCCAGCGCGTCCCAGACCTGGACGCAGTCGCCCGCGTCGCAGAAGATCTCGAAGCCGTCCTCGCCGGTGTACCCGGTCCTGGCGATCCAGGCCGGGCGCCCGGCGACCGTGCCGTAGGAACCCGCGTAATACGGCATGTCAGCCAGCGCGAGATCGGTCAGCTCGGAGAGCAGGCCGCATCCGTTCGGTCCCTGGATAGAGATCAGCCCCGTGGCGGCGGACTCGTCGGTGACGACGGACGCCTCGCCGGCAGCCGCGCAGCGGGTGGTCAGTTCCGCCAGGACCAGGTCGGCGTTGGCCGCGTTCGCCACGACAAGGAAGCGGTCGGCCGCCTGCCGGTAGACGATCAGGTCGTCAAGGATGCCGCCGTCGGGCGCGCAGAGCATGGTGTACCTGGCCCGGCCGACGGCCAGGGCCGACGGCCAGCCGCAGACCGCGTAGTCGAGCGCCGCGGCCGCACCGGGCCCGGTCACCGCGATCTCGCCCATGTGGCACAGGTCGAAGAGGGCCGCGCTGGTCCTGACCGTGATGTGCTCGGCCGTCTCGCTGCCGTAGCGCAGCGGCATCAGCCAGCCGGCGAACTCGGTCATGGTCGCGCCGAGCCGTTCGTGCACCGCTCGCAGCGGCGTGTCGCGCACAGTCGGGGTCACCCGCCTGATCCTAGCGTCCAGCGGGTATTAGATCCTTCATGGCGACACTTACCCCCGAGCAGCTGGCCAGCGAGCTCGCGGCCACCCCCGGCTGGACCATCGGCGGCGGGCAGCTCACCAGGACGGTCATCCGCCGCGACTTCGGCGACGCGCTGCTTTTCGTCAACGCGGTTGGCTTCCTGGCCGAGCGGGCCGGGCATCATCCCGACATCTCCATTTCCTGGAACAAGGTGACGCTGAACCTCGTCACGCACTCGGCGGGCGGGCTTACCGGCGCTGACTTCGCGCTGGCGCGGCAGGTCAGCCAGCTGTGCTGACGGCCCGCTGGTAGGCCGCGTGCGCCTGCGGCCCGAGGACCGCCCCGTACAGCACCTTCAGGTTGGTCGAAAGCTTGTAGGTGCTGACGGCGAATACCCGGCCGGCGCCCGTGCGCGGGCTGAACCCGGTCAGCCACGGGCCGCCGCTGTCTCCCGCGGTCATCGCGCACGCGGTGCGGACGCTGCCGCCTGACGCGGCGAACGGCCCGGCGCAGAAGTTGGCGTACAGGCCCGTGAAGGGCGGCTCGGCCGGGTAACCGAAGACGTACCCGCGTCCGGCCGCCGCTCCGTCCTGGCTGCCCGCGAACTCGACCGGCAGGCCGGGGGGCGGGACCGCCGCGCGGGCCCCGCCGTCCAGCGTCGCGGACGTGACCTGGACGAAGGCGACGTCGTACTGCTCGGTCCCGCCTTGCGGCCCGGCCCAGCCAGGCGCGGTGAAGAACCGGCGGGCGGTGTACTCGTCGTAGGGTTCCCGCTGCCCGTCGCGGTAGCCGGGTACGAACAGCCAGTTGGTGGCCCACCGCGCGCGCCCCGGTGCCCCGGCGACGCAGTGCGCGGCGGTCAGCACCACCTCCGAGCGGCCGCTGCCGACCAGCGTCCCCGAGCACACGTAGTCCGAGCCGCTCAGGGTGAAGAAGACCTTGCCGACCGCCGCCGCCACCGCGCCGCCGTGGGTCCAGCGCAGCCCGTCCCCTGCGGTGTCGCCGGCCAGCCAGGGCGCGGCCGCCGGGGCCGCCTGCTTTACCAGCTGCCGCGTCCGGGTGAGGGCGCGGGTCGTGTTCCTCGCCCGCTGCAGCACGGCCGACATCTTGGCGGGGGTCCAGTAGCGGACGGCCGCCGCCTGCTCTTCGGCACCCGCGGAATGCGTGGCGCCTGGGGACTGCGCGGCGACGTCAGCGGACGGCGCGGCCACTGCGCCTGCGGCCGGGCTGACGACGGAGGCGATGGTCCTGGGAAGAAGTGCCGCACCGCTGAGGATAAGAACGGAAACCGCCGCAATTGCGACGACACGGCTACGTAGCGTTATTCGCATAGGTGGCTGGAATGCTATCGGCCGCCCGGGGGGATCCGCGCATGACGCGCCGGGGCGCGCAGGCGGGCAGGGCGGGCAGGGGCGGGCCGGTTCGCGCGGGGCGGCCGGCTAGCGCAGAATAGGCTGGTGACCGCGCAGCCAGCCCCCCGTGACGTGGTGATCCTCGGCTCGACCGGGTCGATCGGCACCCAGGCACTCGACATCATCCGCCGTAACCCGGATCGCTTCCGGGTCGTCGCGCTTGCCGCGGGCGGCGGCAGCGCCGAACTGCTCGCCCGTCAGGCGGTCGAGTTCGGCGTTCCCATGGTCGCCGTGGCCGGCGAAGCCGCCGCCGGGCCGGTCACCGAGGCGATCAGGCAGCAGGCGGCCAGCGCAGGCGGGTCCGGCGCACCCGCGGTCAGGGTCCTGGCCGGACCGGACGCGGTGTGCGAGCTCGCCGGGCTCGAGTGCGACGTGGTGCTCAACGGCGTCACGGGCGCGGCGGGCCTGCGGGCCACCCTGGCCGCGCTCGACGCTGGCCGGACCCTGGCCCTGGCCAACAAGGAGTCGCTGATCATCGGCGGCCCGCTGGTCACCAGCCGGGCCAAGCCGGGGCAGATCGTCCCGGTCGACTCGGAGCATTCGACGATCGCGCAGTGCCTCCGTGCCGGGGCGGCGTCCGAGGTCAAGCGGCTGGTGCTGACCGCGAGCGGCGGCCCGTTCCGCGGCTGGCCCCGGCAGCGCCTTGAGGCGGTCACCCCGGAGCAGGCGCTCGCGCACCCGACCTGGCGGATGGGTCCGCTGGTCACCACTAACTCGGCCACGCTGGTGAACAAGGGCCTCGAGGTGATCGAGGCGCACCTGCTGTTCGGTTTCGGCCTCGACAAGATCGACGTGGTGGTGCACCCGCAGTCGATCGTGCACTCCATGGTGGAGTTCACTGACGGCGCGACGATCATCCAGGCCAGCCCGCCGGACATGCGGATCCCGATCGCGCTGGGCCTGGCCTGGCCCGACCGGGTAGCCGAGGCGGCGCCTGGCCTCGACTGGACGACGGCCGCCAGCTGGACGTTCGAGCCGCTGGACGACGCCGCGTTCCCGGCCGTGGCGCTGGCCAGGGAGGCCGCCCGGCTCGGCGGCACCGCCCCCGCCGTGTACAACGGAGCCAACGAGGCGTGCGTGGCCGATTTCCTCGCGGGAAGCATTCCCTTTACCCGGATCGTTGACACAGTGGCTCGCGTAGTCTCTGAACACGACACGTCGCGTGCCGGGGCGACCACCCTGGAGGACGTCCTGGCGGTTGACGCGTGGGCCCGGGTCCGGGCGCGGGAACTCACCAGGTAAGACAGAGGTTCCGCCGGCCGTTGGGCAGTAGCGTGACTACGGGCAACCGGTCCCTTCGGGGGAACATGGAGGAGCGGCAGAGTTGGACGCGCTTGGCTGGCTGATCTTCCTTGTCGCCCTGCTCGTGTCAGTGATGCTGCACGAGTCCGGGCACTTCGTCACCGCTAAGTGGTTCGGCATGAAGGCCACCCGCTACTTCGTGGGCTTCGGACCGACGATCTGGTCCACCCAGCGCGGTGAGACCGAGTACGGGATCAAGGCGCTGCCGCTCGGCGGGTTCGTCAAGATCGAGGGGATGACCTCGATCGACGAGGTCGATCCGGAGGACGAGCCGCGTTCCTTCCGCCAGGCGCCCGCCTATCAGCGGCTGATCGTGCTCGCGGCCGGGTCCTTCATGCACTTCGTGATCGCGGCGGTGCTGATCTTCGGACTGGCGCTCGGCCTCGGCATCGAGGACAGCTCGACCCAGCTCGGCACGGTGTCGGCCTGCGTGCCGACCAGCGTGACGCAGCTGGATAACGGGACCTGCGCCAAGTCAGACGCGGAGTCACCGGCGAAGAAGGCGGGCGTCAAGCCAGGCGACACGGTGACCAAGCTGAACGGGAACCCGGTGTCAGGGTGGACCCAGCTCACCAGCGAGATCGAGGCCATGAAGGCGGGCACTCAGGTCACGCTTACGGTTGACCGCGGCGGGCGCACGCTGAACCTCCCCGTCACGCTGGCCGGGGTTCCCGGGCACGGCGGCTTCTTCGGGGCGGCGTCGACAGGCGCGGTGATCTTCCAGCGGCAGAGTTTCATCGACTCGGTCAAGTACGTGGGCACCGGGTTCTCCGAGACCATCACCGGCAGCGTGAGTGCGCTCGGGCACCTGCCCTCGGCCATTCCCGACCTGTTCAACGCGAACCGGTCGTCCACCGCCGCCGGCAGCGTGACCAGCGTGGTCGGCGCCGCCAGGGACACGGGCCAGGCGGTCGCCTCCAACGCGCCCTGGCAGGCCAAGGTCGACTTCGTGCTGCTGCTGATCGCGTCGCTCAACATCTTCGTCGGCCTGTTTAACCTGCTGCCGCTGCTGCCGATGGACGGCGGCCACATAGCGGTGGTGATCTGGGAGCGGATCAAGGCGTGGTTCGCCCGGCTGAGCGGCAGGCCCGATCCCGGCCTCGTCGACTACCGTAAGCTGGTGCCGGTGAGCTTCGCCGTCTTCCTGGTGCTGGTCGTGTTCGGAGCCACGCTGATCCTGGCCGACATCGTCAACCCGGTGAACATCGGGTAAATGACCTGTGACGTTTCGTCGTTAGCCTGACGCGAGGGTCAGGTTGGGCGGGCAACGGGCCGGGAGACTGGGCGACAATAGCTATAGCTCAAGTGCCGATGACCCCTGGGGATGGAAACTGATGAGCGTTGACCTTGGCATGCCGGCCACTCCTCCCGCGCAGCTTGCGGAGCGCCGCAAGTCGCGTCAGCTGATGGTGGGCAATGTTCCGGTCGGCGGCGGCGCGCCGGTGAGCGTGCAGTCGATGTGCACCACGCTGACCGCGAATGTAAACGCCACGCTGCAGCAGATCGCCGAGCTGACCGCCTCCGGCTGCCAGATCGTCCGGGTCGCGGTGCCGTCGCAGGACGACGCCGAGGCACTGCCCGCGATCGCGAAGAAGTCGCAGATCCCGGTCATCGCCGACATTCACTTCCAGCCGAAGTACGTGTTCGCCGCGATTAACGCGGGCTGCGCCGCGGTGCGGGTGAACCCGGGCAACATCAAGGAGTTCGACGACAAGGTCAAGGAGATCGCCCGGGCCGCGTCGGAGACGGGTACCCCGATCCGTATCGGCGTGAATGCCGGCTCTCTGGACAAGCGGCTGCTCGCCAAGTACGGCAAGGCGACCCCGGAAGCTCTGGTTGAGTCCGCCCTCTGGGAATGCTCGCTGTTCGAGGAGCACGGCTTCCGCGACATCAAGATCTCGGTCAAGCACCACGACCCGGTGGTGATGATCCAGGCGTACCGGCTGCTCGCGGCCAAGTGCGACTACCCGCTGCATCTCGGCGTGACCGAGGCCGGCCCGGCCTTCCAGGGGACGATCAAGTCCGCGACCGCCTTCGGCGCGCTGCTCTCGCAGGGCATCGGCGACACGATCCGGGTGTCGCTGTCGGCCCCGCCGGTCGAAGAGGTCAAGGTCGGCATCGGCATCCTCGAGTCGATGGGGATGCGCCAGCGCGGCCTGGAAATCGTGTCCTGCCCGTCCTGCGGACGCGCCCAGGTGGACGTGTACAAGCTGGCCGAAGAGGTGACGGCGGGCCTGACCGGGCTCGAGGTCCCGCTCCGGGTCGCCGTGATGGGCTGTGTGGTGAACGGTCCGGGCGAGGCGCGCGAGGCTGACCTCGGCGTGGCCTCAGGGAACGGCAAGGGCCAGATCTTCGTCAAGGGCAAGGTAGTCGCTACCGTGCCGGAGTCGAAGATCGTCGAGACGCTGATCGACGAGGCGATGCGGCTGGCCGAGCAGGCCCTCGAAGACGGCGCGCAGGAGGCGTCCGGCCAGCCGATCGTCACCGTGAGCTAGCTTCCGCTGACCGCTGGCCGGGCCTGATCGCGAACGGCGCGCGATCGCATCAGGCTCGGCCAGCGGAGCTGGAGCTATACGACGATCTCGCCTATTCTCCCGGCCAGCGCCGCGTGCGCGTCGGACGGGAGGAGAGCGTCGGTTACCAGGACGTCGATCTTCTCAACGGGAGCGAACGACGCCAGGCTGACCACCCCCCACTTGGAATGATCAGCCAGTACCACCACCCTGCGCGCCCGGTTGATTAGCGCGCGGTTGGTCTCCGCTTCGGCCAGGTTCGGCGTAGACAGGCCCGCCTCGGAGTCGAGCCCGGTGCAGCCGAGAAACAGCGTGTCGAAGTGGAGCGAGCCGATCGTCAGGTCTGCCACCGGCCCGACGAGGGCGTCTGACGGCGTGCGCATCCCGCCGGTCAGTACTACCGCGCCACCCTCAGGCCCGCGGGGCGCGCCGAAAAGGCCGGCTACCCGCAGCGAGTTGGTGACGATGGTGAGCCCCGGGACGTCGAGCAGGCACTGGGCCAGCGCGAACGTTGTCGTTCCCGAGGCGATCGCGACCGCGGTGTTGGGCCTGACCAGGGCCGCTGCCGTACGTGCGATCGTGTTCTTCTCCGGGCGCTCGAGGACGAGTTTGTCCTCGAAGCCGGCCTCATGACCTGCATGAGAGCCAGGCAGGACCGCGCCGCCATGGACTTTTTCCACCAGTCCGTCCTTGGCCAGCACCTCGAGATCGCGCCTGATCGTCATGTCAGAGACGCCGAGTTGCTGCGTAAGATCGCTGACCCGCGCGCTGCCGTCATTCCTGACGGACTGCAGTATCAGCGACTGCCGGTGTCTAGCCAGCATTCACTACCCCCTCAATAGTGTCCGAACACTTAAAAGTATGACGCTTGAGTCGCTTGTTGGGTTACGGCCAACGGTGTCGGAAATTTGCTCATCACGCGGGAAAAAATTCTGCGATGTGTGCCTTTCGCCGAATCTCGTAACGCAAAAGGGCAAAGTGAAACGATGAGTGTCGAATTAATGGCGGGGCGTGTTTGATTGATGGCTTGCTGTCATCACCGGCGGGGCTGTTAATGCCTGCCGTTTGCGGTGGTTTCTGTTTAACTCAGAGTGCTTAGAGTGACGGAAGCGACGTGACAGCGCGATGAGCGGGCTCGGACATGCGGCAGGATAGGGCCATGGCGATTCACCGCGCGGCGCTGTCCGCCCTGGCCTCGGCCGCGGTCCTCACCGTGGCGGTGGCCCTGTCCGCGTGCACGAGCGGCAGCCCGCCCGCGCCCGGCGCCAGCACGGGCGGAACGGGCGGTGCCAGCGCCGGTGCGTCTGCCACCGGGTCGGGGGCATCGGGCGGCTACGCCGCGGGCTCGCCGGCCATCGTGCCGCAGGCGTCCGCGCTGAACTGGAAGGCCTGCACCGGCCAGCTGGCAGGCACGGGGCTTGAGTGCACGTCACTGCAGGTGCCGCTGAACTACGCCGACCCAGGCGGCAGGAAGATCACCATCGCCCTGTCCATGGTGCCGGCCACCGCGCCGGCCGCTCAGCAGCAGGGCGTGATGCTGGTCAACCCGGGCGGCCCTGGTGAACCCGGCCGTTCGTTCGCCTCCTACGTCGCCCAGGGCGTCAGCGCGCAGGTCCGCGCCGACTACGACATCGTCGGCTTCGACCCGCGCGGCGTGGGCGGCTCCTCGCCGACGCTCAGCTGCGACCCCGGCTTCTTCTCCGGCGTCCGGCCGAACTACGTCCCGGCCACCGCGGCGGCCGAGCAGGTGCAAATCAACCGGGCCAAGACCTACGCCGCCGGGTGCGAGCAGCGTTTCGGCTGGTTCCTGCCGTATGAGACAACGGTGAACACGGCGCGGGACATGGACAGGATCCGCGAGCTCTTCGGGGTCAAGCAGGTGACGTACTACGGCTTCTCCTACGGCACCTACCTGGGCCAGGTGTACGGCACGCTGTTCCCCGGCCAGGTGCGCCGTATGGTGCTCGACTCGACCGTCGACCCGACCGGGGCCTGGTACGCGGACAACATCAGCCAGGACTACGCATTCCAGGGCCGGCTTGAGGCGTTCTTCGCCTGGACCGCCAGGTACGACGCTGTTTACCAGCTCGGCAGCACCACCGCGGAGGTCCAGGCGGCGTATTACGCCATCAGGCAGAAGCTGGCCAAGACGCCGATCGACGGCTCCGACGGCAGCCCGCTGATCGGCCCGGACGAGCTTGACGACACGATTTTGACCGGCGGGTACCTGAACACCGTGTGGCCGGCGTTCGCGCAGGCGCTGTCTGAGTACCGCAACCAGGGGAACGGCGAAGCGCTCGTGTCGCAGTACCAGGAGTGGGGCGTGCAGAGCGAGAACGCGTTCGCGGTCTACAACGCGGTCGAGTGCGCCGACGTCAACTGGCCGAGGAACTGGGCGACCTGGCAATCGGACACCCTGCGCGTGTACAAGACGGCGCCGTTCCAGGCCTGGGACAATACCTGGTTCAACGCCGCCTGCGCCTTCTGGCCGGTCACCGGCCCGAGCAAGCCGTTTCAGGTGGACGGGGCGAAGCTGCCGCCCGTGCTGATGCTGCAGGGCACGCTTGACCCCGCCACCCCGTACGCGGGCGCCCAGGACGCGCACAAGGTGCTGCCCTCGGCCCGGATGGTGGTGGTGGAGGGCGGTGGCAATCACGGGCAGTCGCTCGAGTCGCCCTCCGACAGCTGTGTGCAGAACTACCTCAACAACTACCTGTCAGACGGCACCGTGCCGGAAAAACCGGGCCTGGTCAACGCCACTTGCGCGCCCGTCGCCGACCCCGTGCCGTAACGCGGGACCGCCCGGGCGGACGATCGGCTCACCCGCGGGGCCGGCCCGGTCTCGTATCCAGGGCATCCCCTCGGCAGCAGGCGGGAGGTGGGGCTAGGCTGGCAATATGTTGCGCGTTAGGCAGCGGTCGGATCAGGCGCGGCTGCTGGACGACCGCGACCAGGCGGCGGCCCTTGAACTGTGTGCCGCGGACCCGGTGGCGAACGTCTTCGTGGAGTCAAGGATCAGGGCTTTCGGGCTTGACCCGGGGCGGCTCGGGGCCCAGATGTGGGGCTTTGAGCAGGACGGACGGCTGGTGTCGCTGTGCTACGGCGGCGCTAACCTGGTTCCGGTGCAGGCCACCGCGGGCGCGGTCGCCGCGTTCGCCGAGCGGGCGCTGCGCCAGGGACGGCGCTGCTCGTCCATCGTCGGCACGTCGGCGACGGTTACCGAGCTGTGGGCGCTGCTGCGCCCGTACTGGGGGCCGGCCCGCGACGTGCGCGCCTCGCAGCCGCTGATGGCGATCGACGGACCGTCACCGGTCACTGCGGACCCGGCTGTCCGCCGGGTCCGCATGGACGAGATCGACATCCTGCTGCCCGCCTCCATCGCGATGTTCACCGAGGAAGTCGGCATCTCCCCGCTAGCCGGCGACGGGGGCGCTTCGTACAGGATCCGGGTCGCCGAGCTGATCAGGTCGGGCCGCGCGTTCGCGCGGATCGAGGACGGCCGGGTCATCTTCAAGGCCGAGGTCGGTGCGGCCACCCCGTCCGCCTGCCAGGTGCAGGGGGTCTGGGTGCGCCCGGAATTCCGCGGGCGCGGTATCGCCGCTCCGGGCATGGCGGCGGTGGTCGCCTTGTCACGCGCGGCCATCTCCCCGGTCGTGTCGCTGTACGTGAACGACTTCAACGCCGCTGGCCGCGCGACCTACCTCAGGGCCGGCTTCCGCGAGGTCGGCGACTTCATGTCGGTGCTGTTCTAACCCGGGGGGACGCCCCCCGTGCCCCCCGGTGCGCGCCCGATGGCAAAGACCGCCATTATATCGGGCACGCGGGCAGTTTTCTCAGTCCCTGTCGCGGACCAGGCGGAGCTTGCCCAGGACCGGTTCGCAGGCCCCGTTCAGCGCGGCCAGGTCAGCCGGGTCAAGCTGATCGATGAAGTGCTTGCGCACGCTCGCCACGTGGTGCGGTGCCACCTCGGCGATGGTGGCGGTGCCGTGCGCGGTCAGCACGGCGAACGTGCCGCGCTTGTCGCCCTCGCAGTCTTCCCTGCTGACCAGGCCCCTGCTCTCCATCCGGTTGATCTGGTGGGAGAGCCTGCTGCGGGACTGCGCGGTGCGGTCGGCCAGCTCCGTCATCCGCATCCGGCTGCCCGGTGCCTCGGAGAGCTCGACCAGGATCTCGTAGTCGTGCATCGACAGGCCGAACGGGTGCAGGTCCCTGTCGAGCTGGCGCATCAGCAGCTGGGCCAGACGTACGTAGGACCGCCAGGCGCGCTGTTCGTCGTCGCTGAGCCAGCGGGCCGAGCCGCTCGGCGGGCGATTCTCAGTCAAGGGCCCGTCAGTAAGGGGCTCTGTCGGCATAAGAAGTAACCTACCTGTCGCCCTTGGCATCGGCCACTTCAGGCAGGGGACGACGGCCGGCGTCCCCCGGGAGTCCGGTAACGTCAAGCTCAAATGTCCGAGACCACGAGTCCCGGGGAAGAGCCGCCGGCTCAGCCCGGGGAGGATGCCCATTCCGGGCGGCGCGGGGAGGCGCCCCCCAGGAGAACCAGCGCGAGCAGGCTGGCGTGGCTTGACGCCCTGCGCGGGTTCGCCGCCCTGTGCGTCGTCTTCGACCACGGGTCGACGCTGCTGCTGCTCCCTGTGCGGACTTTCCTCTATCACTGGCTCAACCTCGGCCAGTACGGCGTCTTCGTGTTCTTCCTGGTCAGCGGCTACATCGTGCCAGCCTCGCTGGAGCGCAAGGGGTCGGTCCGCGGCTTCTGGATCAGCCGCGCGTTCCGGCTCTACCCGCTGTTCATCGCCGCCATCGCGGGATCCGCGGTGGCCGCCGAGACCGGACACGGCAGCATCGCGACCGCGAGCGCGCACCCGGTCACCGCGGTGCTGAGCTGGCTGTTCATGCTGCAGAACGTCAACACCGGGCTGAACGTGCCGGTGGTCACCTGGACCCTGTCCTACGAGATGATCTTCTACCTGCTGCTCGCCGCGCTGTTCAGCTGGGGCGTGCACCGGCGCAGCGGCTGGTACGCGACCGCCTTCGCGGTGGCCGCGGTCGCGGTCGGCGGGATACTGCCGATGTCGGGGATCACCCACTGGTCTAAGGGACCGGGGGACATCCCGCTGGTGCTGACCGGGGTTACCGACGCGCTGATACTCGGCGGACTGCTCGTTGCCGTGCGCTCCCGGGTCTGGCCGGCCCGGGCCGGCGCCACCGTCGCGGCCCTCACCGGCCTGGTCCTGGTCACGTTCAACCAGAACTACCCGTACCGCTGGTCCGGGTGCGTGATCCTGGCGCTGATGTTCTCCGGCACGCTGCTCTACCGGGCCGAGCACCGGCAGGTCAGCCGGACGGCGGCGGCCGCGGTGGTCACCGGGGTGCTGGTGCTGGCCACGGTGGCGGGCGTCTGGCACGGCGCGCACTGGGGCCGCCACTGGCAGATCCAGTGGGCCACGTCGGTGCTGCTGGCCGGGGCGACCTTCGGGATCGGCATCGCCTATTTCGGCGGGGCGACGCGGCACCGGCGGGTGCCGCGCTGGTGCGCGTGGCTCGGCATGATCAGCTATTCCGTCTACCTGCTGCACCCGATCGTCTTCGACGCCTACCGGTCGTTCCCGCTGCTGCACCGCAAGCACACGATGCCCGACCAGGTGCTGTTCTTCGCCGGGCTGCTCGCGGTGATCATCGGGCTCAGCGCGCTCACCTATTACCTGATCGAGATGCCGATGCAGCGGCTTGGCCGCCGGGTGGCCGCCTGGGCAGGTAACGGCACCGGGACCACGGCGGGTCCGGCCGCCTCCGGTGCGGGCGCCTCGGACCTGGACGGTGCGGGCACGCCCGCGGCCGCCAGCCGGAGCGCGTCGAGCAGCACCGCGGTCGCGGGCGGGTCCGGCGGCTCGCCGTAGCGGACCGCCACCACGGACCGCCGCGTCCCGCGCAGCCGCGCGGTCCGCACGCCGGCGTGGCGCGCCGCGCGCAGCGCCAGGCCGGGGAGCAGGGCGACGCCGAGGCCGGCCGCCACCAGCGCCTGCACCGCCACGAAGTCGTCGGTGGTGAACGCGATCCTGGGGGTGAAGCCGGCCGAGGAGCACTGCTTGAGCAGGTGCTCACGGCAGCGGTCGCAGCCGGCGATCCACCGCTGGTCCGACAGCCGGGCCAGGTCGGCGGGCCAGAGTTCGGTCACCGCGGTGGCCAGCGGGGGCGCGTCCCCCCTGGCCGGCGTGTCCGGCATGATCAGGTGGACCGCCTCGGAAAACAGCACCTGCTCGCGCAGGTCGTCGTGACCAGGCGGCACCGGGTCGTCGTCAAGCGTTCCCGCCGCGGCGTCCCGCTGCCCGTGCCGCCCGTCTTCCGCCGCCTCATGACGGAAGACCAGCGCCACGTCCACGTAGCCCGCCCGCAGCATGCGCACCGCCTCCGGCGGCTCAGCCTCAGTCAGCCGCAGGTCCACGGTGGGGTGCCGGTCGTAGAGGATCGCCGCGGCGGCCGGCACGATCGTGCTCAGCGCGGACGGGAACGCGGCCAGCCGCAGCCGGCCGGCCCGCAGCCCGGCGAAGACCGCGAGCTCGTTCTCGGCCGCGTCGAGGCGGCCGATCACCTCGGTGGCCCGCTCGGCCAGCAGCCGCCCCGCGTCGGTGAGCCGGATGCCCCGCCCAGCCCGCTGTACGAGTTTGGTACCCGTCTCCGCCTCGAGCCGCGCCAGGTGATGGCTGACCGACGGCTGGGCGTAGTTCAGCGCGTGCGCCGCCGCGGTGACCGAGCCGTGCCTGGCCACCGCCACCAGCACGCGGAGCCTGGTTACATCCAGCATGGTCCGACTATAGACGCTATTGATCGGTCCGCCCAGATGCCCATACCGTGCTAATTCGACCAGGTCAAAACCCTTTAGGGTATTTCCTCGCCGCGGTAAACCAGGCCGCGCGACGGTGCGTCTCACACACGAGGCTCGGTGAGAGCGGGCACCGAGCCTCAGCAAAAACTTCCTTCCAGGTGCCATGATGGTGACCGATGAGCCTGGACGAGATCGACGCGCGGATCGTGACCGCGCTGATCAAAGACGCACGCACCAGCTACGCGGTGATCGGCAACGAGGTCGGCCTGTCCGCCCCCGCCGTCAAGCGGCGGGTGGACCGGCTGCGCGCGTCCGGTGCCATCACCGGGTTCTCCGCCCGGGTCGACCCGGCGGCGCTCGGCTGGACGACGGAGGCGTACGTCGAGCTGTTCTGCGGCGGGTCGACCAGCCCCGAGGAGATCGGCGCGGCCGTCAGGCGGCACCCCGAGGTGGCGGATGCCTGCACGGTCACCGGCGAGGCCGATGCCCTGGTGCACATCAGGGCGGCCGACATCAGGCACTTCGAGCAGGTCGTCGAGCGGATCGCCGCCGAGCCCTTCGTGCTTCGCACACGGAGCGTGATCGTGCTATCGCGTCTGGTCGAACACGCCGACTCGATTGCCCCGCATAGTCGGTCATGACGGGGTAGCCTCTCTCCCATGCCAGAAACAGACAGTGACGTAAGCGCGAGCACGGCACGGTTCCAGGCGTTCAAGGAGCGCAGCGACGAGCTGCCGCCGTCGTGGCAGATGAAGGCCCCCGGGTCCAGGATCGGGGTGCTCGCCGCCCTCGTGGTGGCCGTGGCCGTGCTGGCCGCGTTGTTCGGCACCCTCCTGGTCGGCTAGCTCCGAACGGTCCGGCTAGCTCAGCGCGATCCGGCTAGCTTCTGGCGATCAGCGTGACCGGGACCTCCACCACGCGGGGCGGCCCCTGCTCGCCGCCCATCCGGCGGATGAGCAGCTCGCCCGCCGTGTAGCCGATCTGCACCGGGTCGTAGCTCAGCACCGAGACGGGCGTGGCGACGAGGTCGGACAGCTCGAAGTCGCCGAACCCGACGAGCGCGACCGGCCGCCCTGGCGGCAGTGCCCGCAGCGCGCTGCGCGTCAGCTGCGGGCTCGCGCAGAACACCGCGGTCACCGGCAGTCCTGGCGCGGCCAGGTCATCGGCGGTCAGCGCCATCCAGGCAGGCTCGGCCGTCAGGCCGGCGGCCGTCATCGCCGCGGCGTAACCGTCGCGCAGCCGCCGCGAACGATAGCCCGCGGGGTCGCCGAGGAAGCCGATCCGCCGGTGCCCGAGCCCGGTCAGGTGGGTGACCGCGGCCCGCGCGGCGCCCGGCTCGTCGGGCAGCACCGCGTCGGCCCGCACCAGTTCAGGCGGGTGCAGCACGAAGACGGTGGCCACGCCTGCTTCGATCTCGGAGACCAGGTAGTCGTGCGAGCCCGGGGTCGGGATGATGATCAGCCCGTCCACCCGGCGGGCGCACATGGCCAGCGCCAGCCGCTCCTCGCGATCCGGGTCGCTGTCGGTCGAGCCCGAGTAGAGCAGGTACCCGTGCTCCCTCGCGATGCTCTCGAGCCCCTGGTAGACGGCCGCGTGGTCATGGTCGGCCCAGGTGTCGGCGATGAAACCGAGGGTCGCGGTCCGCCCGGTGCGGAGCAGGCGGGCGGACTCGTTCCGGCGGAAGCCGAGGGCCTCGATCGCGCCGAGCACCCGCCTGGCCGTCTCCGGCGTCACTCCCGGCTCTCCGTTTACCACCCGGGAGACGGTCTTCAGTGCCACCCCGGCCCGGGACGCGACATCCTTCATAGTCGGCCGTCCGCTGCCGCGGCCCGTGTCGCCAGGCGGCGCGCCGCCGGAAGCGGTCCCGCCCCGCCCCGGGTCCTCGGTCATGACACCGCCGCTGTTGCCATTGTCACTCACAGTACGCAACTGATTGCTCATTGTTCCCCCCGTTGTCAGTCTGCTCATCGCCGGGGTCCGGGACACCTCCCAGGAGCGGGCAAATCGACAGGAAGATTCAAAACCGCGCACCATCGCTAAGAATGCGCTATGATCCGCGGTCGGCGACCGGGGTAAGCCGACTCCGTTCGGGATAATCGAGGTGGTGACCGGGCGATCGGGCGCGGGACCAGCAACGTCGTGCTGTGCCGCCTGCGGTACCGGCTGGCCACCCTCGCGGCGCCGCCGTCGGTGGCAAAATGAGTTCATGGGTCTGCACGCGTGGGCGGCGCGGTGACCGTGCCGCCGCATTCAGAGCGACCGGTCGCGGTGGTCACCGGCGCCAGCCAGGGGATCGGCCTCGAGGTCGCCAGGCAGCTCGCCGCGCTCGGTTACCTCGTCGTGCTCGGGTCCCGTGACCTGCGCCGGGCCGAGCTGGCGGCCAAGCAGATCGACCCCGAGGGTACCCGGGTCGTGCCGGCCCACGTCGAGGTGGACAACTCGGTGAATATCGACCAGCTCGCGCAGTGGATCCGCCAGCGCTACCACCGGGTAGACGCGATCGTGAACAACGCCTCGACCTCCCCCGACCAGTGGGGGATCGCCGGGACGGGCGACCTGTCCCCGGTGGCGGAGGCACTCGACGTCAACCTGTTCGGCGCCTGGCGGGTGATCCAGGCGCTGCTGCCGCTGCTGCGCTCGAGCCCCCGCCCGCGCATCGTCAACGTGTCAAGCGACGCCGGGGCGATCGCCCTGATGAGCGGCGGCCGTCCGGCCTTCAGCGTCTCCAAGGCGGCGCTCAACGCGCTCACCAGGACGCTGGCCGGGGAGCTGTACAGGGACGGCATCCTGGTCAACGCGGTGTGCCCGGGGCCGGTAACGCCAGACGGCGCCCGGGGCAGCGGGAGATCCGCTGCCCAGAGCGCCGCCAGCGTCGTCTGGGCGGTTACCTTGCCGAACGGCGGTCCGACCGGGACTTTCACCCGGGACGGCCGCGAACTGCCGTGGTAGCCGTTAGTCCCGGTTCGGGATGGCCAGCGGCCAGCCGCCGGCCGCCAGGTGCGCGCGGACCCGGGCGATGTCCGCGTCGTGCACGGGGGTGTGAGTAACGCTGCCGATCGCCTGCTTGATCGCCTCGGCCGACTCGGGGTCGGACGAGAAGACGAGCTCGTCGGCGATCTGGCTGACCTCTTCGTTGGTCAGCTGACTGCCGAGGAGGGCGAACAGCGGTATGTAGTCGACCTGGGGGACGCCTTCCGGGTAGCCCGCCCGAAGCCAGCTGACGATGTTGCTGAGGAAGTTAGAGGGTGCCATGGTCGTTTGCCCTTCTTACTTCTTCACCGCGGGGTGGCCGATCTGGTAAATCTCGTAGATGCCCCAGCCGATGGCGGCCAGGACGATGAGGAACGCGATCGTGGCGAGCACCATGCCGACGATGCTGCCGCCGACGAGCATGTCGCTGTCGGTGGTGCTGCCGTCGGCGTTGGCCAGCCGGGTGCGCGGGCCCTGCGAGAGCGCGTACAGGCCGCCCGCGAAGATGGCCGGCAGGCCCGCTCCGGCGATGAGGCCGAAGACGATGATCTTCCAGAGCGCGCTCAGGTTAATCCACTGCATTTGATTTCCTTACCTTTCTCGCGCGCTGCTCAGGCTGCGGCGGTCTCGACCGGAGCTTCGGCGGGAGCCACCGAGCCGGTCCATTCCGCGTTCACGTTGTTGTGGTCCACCTTGGTCGCGCGGGACCGCCAGAAGATGAACCCGGAGATCGCGAGCAGGATGAGGACGTCCACGATGACACCGAAGGTGCCGCCGATGCCGTTGGCGATGTAGTAGGCGACCGCACCGACGATCGCCGCCGACGGCAGGGTGAAGATCCAGGCGGTGGCCATCCGGCCGGCCACGCTCCAGCGAACCTCGGCGCCCTTCTTGCCGAGCCCGGTGCCGATGATCGACCCGGTGGCGACGTGCGTCGTGGACAGTGAGTATCCGAAGCTGCTGGACAGCAGGATGATCGCGGCGGAGGCCGACTCGGCCGCCATGCCCTGCGGCGACTCGATCTCGACGAGGCCCTTGCCCAGCGTGCGGATGACCCGCCAGCCGCCGAGGTAGGTGCCGATCGAGATGGCGAGCGCGCAGCAGACGATGACCCACACCGGCGCCTGGGACTTGGCCGCCAGCGTGCCGTTGGCGATGAGGGCCAGGGTGATGACGCCCATGGTCTTCTGCGCGTCGTTCGTGCCGTGCGCCAGCGAGACCATGCAGGCCGAGCCGATCTGGCCGATGCGGAAGCCGTGCTTGCGCGAGCCCGCGGTCAGCGACCGGGTGATCCGGTAGAGCAGGTAGGTGCCGACGGCGGCGACCAGCGCCGCGATGATCGGGGAGAACACGGCCGGCAGGACGACCTTGGAGACGAGCCCCTTCCAGAGCACGGCGCTGCCGCCCGCGGCGGCGATCGTGGAGCCGATCACACCGCCGATCAGCGCGTGCGATGAACTTGACGGGATGCCGAACAACCAGGTGACCAGGTTCCAGATGATGCCGCCTGAGAGGCCGGCGGCAACCACGGTCAGCGTGACTACCTTGGTGTCGACGAGGCCGCTCGCGATTGTTGCCGCGACGGCGAGGGAGAGGAACGCACCAACGAAGTTGAGTACCCCCGAGATGGCAACGGCCGTTCGTGGCCCGAGCGCCCCGGTGGCGATCGACGTCGCCATCGCGTTCCCCGTGTCATGGAATCCGTTGGTGAAGTCAAAGGCCAGGGCCACAATGACCACCAGGACCAGCACAGTGTCATTACTCACGAATGTGACGGTAAGTGGCCCTTAGTAGACTCCACAGGTTTCGTCGGGTGTGCAGCAACCAAACTTAAAGTGAACGAATAGTTAATCAGTACTTAGGGTGGTATCGGAGTAAACGGAAGGTGCTGGTGGGCATGCCGGTTGCCTTCTGCTCGCCGCCCGTTCACCCGCAGGCGCGGCCCCGTTAACGGTCCGGGGTGCCGGCAGGACCGGCTGGCTCCCGTCTGCTACGTCCCCGCTGCCTCCGTCGCGCGGACCGCCGGGTCCGGCGGCTGGTAGCGGTACCCCATGCCGGGCTCGGTGATCAGCCACCGCGGCCGCGCCGGGTCTGGCTCGAGCTTGCGGCGCAGCTGCGCCATGTAAAGCCGCAGGTTGCCGGCCGCGTTGTCGTAGCCGGGGCCCCACACGTCGTTCAGCAGCTGCCGCCGGCTGAGCAGTTTGCCCGGGTTCCTGAGCAGCACCTCGAGCAGGTGCCACTCGGTTGGCGTGAGCCTGATGTCGCCGTCCGGCTGCGGGCCCGTGTCGCCCGCGCTCCCTTCCGCCTCATAACGGGGGCCGCTTTCCCCCGTCGGCTCCCGGGTCACCCGCTTGGCGGCGAGGTCGACGACCAGGTTCCCGAGCACGACCCGCGGCGGCGCCTCCGCGGCCGGGGTGCGCCGGACGGCCGCCCGCATCCGGGCGAGCAGCTCGTCCATGCCGAACGGCTTGGTCACGTAGTCGTCGGCCCCGGCGTCGAGCGCGTCCACCTTGTCAGTGGAGTCGGCCCGGCCCGACAGCACGATGATCGGCACCGCGGTCCAGCCGCGCAGCCCGCCGATCACGTCGGTGCCGTCCATGTCGGGCAGTCCCAGGTCGAGTATCACCAGGTCCGGGGGATGCGCCGCGGCCATGTTGAGTGCCTCGGTGCCGGTCGCGGCGATATTCACCTCGTACTGCCGTGCCCGCAGGTTAATCCGCAGTGCCCGCAGGATCTGCGGCTCGTCGTCAACGACAAGCACCCGTGTCATCGCCCACCGCCCTCACGAGAGTCCCGCTCACCGCTTGCCCCGTTGACCACTCGGCCCTTGCTCACCGCTCGCCCCCGGCCGCTGCTGGTCTCAGTCACCGGGCGCCGCCACGAGGCTGACCGTCATTGTCAGGCCGCCGCCAGGGGTGTCCTCGGCGGTGAGCGTGCCTCCCATGGCCTCGGTCAGCCCGCGGGCAAGCGCCAGGCCGAGACCGACCCCGGTGGTGTTGTCCGTGTCTCCCAGCCGCTGGAAGGGGACGAAAACGCGTTCCCTGTCCTGTTCGGGGATGCCGGGGCCGCGGTCGGTCACCCGCAGCTCGACCCGGTCGCCGAGCGCGGACGCGGACAGCAGCGGGGGTTTGCCAGCGGGGGAGTAACGCAGCGCGTTCTCCGTGAGGTTCACCACCACGCGCTCCAGGATGGCGGGGTCAGCCCGGACGGCCGGCAGCGTCTCAGGGATCTCCACGCCGATGTCGCGCCCCGCCGGCCCGAGGTCGTCGAGCGCCATGGCGACGATCTCGTCCAGCCCCACCGGGCGCGGGAACAGCGACAGCGCGCCTGCCTGCAGCCGCGACATGTCGAGCAGGTTGCCGACCAGGCGGGTGAGCCTGTCGAGTGACTCGTCGGCGGTGGCCAGCAGCTCCTCGGTGTCCGCGGCGTCCCAGTGCATGTCGGGTGCGCGCAGCGAGGTGACGGCGGCCTTGGCCGAGGCGAGCGGGCTGCGCAGGTCGTGGCTGACGGCGGTGAGCAGCGCGGTGCGCATCCGGTCGGCCGCGGCGATCGGCTTGGCCGCCTCCGCCTCGGCGGCCAGCCGCTGCTGCTCGAGGGCGATGCCCGCGTAGGCCGCGAACGCGCCGAGTACCCGGCGGTCACCGGCGGGCAGCGGCCGGCCGGCCAGCGCCAGCGTGAGCGAGTCGGAGACGGGGATGTCCACGTCCGCGTCATCCGGCCTGGTCACCGGGGCATCCCCCGAGCAGGCGACGACGCCCCAGTCGGTGCCTGGGCCGCGCGCGCCGCCGCCTGGCCGATCCGCCCGTTCGAGCAGGCTGGCGGAGCGCATGCCGAACGCTTCCCTGGTTCGCTCGAGCAGTGCGTCGAGGGTGCCCTGGCCGCGCAGGATCGACCCCGCGGTGGTCACCAGCAGCTCGGACTCGGCGTTGGCGCGGGCCGCCTGCTTGGTCCGCCGCGCCGTCATGTCGACTACCCAGCTCACGGCGAGCCCGACGGCGATGAACACGCCGAGCGCGAGCGCGTTGTTCACCTCCGCGATGGTGAACTGGTGAATCGGCTGGACGAAGTAGTAGTTCAGCAGCAGCGAGCCTGCGACGGCCACCGCCACGGCGGGCAGGAACCCGCCGACCAGTGCGACCGCGATGACCGCGACAAGGAAGCCGAGTACGTCGCTGGTCAGGTTGATGTTGGACCGGCTGCTTGCCAGCACGAGGGTGACCAGCGGCGCCAGCACCGCCGCGAGGATCCAGCCTGCCAGCTGGCGCCGCCTGGTGATACCGCCCCGGTACCTCGGAAGGATCCCCCACCGGCTGCCCACGTGCGGGTGGGTGACGATGTGCACGTCGATCGCACCGGAACCACGGATGGTGCGCGCTCCGATGCCGGGGCCGGTGAGCAGGGCCAGCAGCCAGGACCGGCGGCTCGCGCCGAGAACGAGCTGGGTGGCGTTCTCCGCCTTGGCGAAGGTGAGCAGCGCGTCGGCGATCTCGTCGCCGACGACCTGGTGGTAGGTGCCGCCAAGGGACTCCGCGAGCTGCCGCTGCCTGGCCAGGTTGGCCGGGTTCGCCCCGGTGAGCCCGTCGGACTTGGTCACGTGCACGGCGAGCAGGTCGCCGCCCGACGACCGGGCCGCGACCCGGGCCGCCCGCCTGATCAGCGTGTCGCCTTCGGGGCCGCCGGTGAGCGCCACGACCACTCGTTCGCGCGCCTCCCAGGTGGTGGTGATGTCGTGCTCGGCCCGGTAACGCTGCAGTCCCTCGTCGACCTTGTCGGCCAGCCAGAGCAGCGCAAGCTCGCGCAGCGCGGTCAGGTTTCCGGCCCGGAAGTAGTTGGTGAGCGCCGCGTCGATCTTCTCCGGCGGGTAGATGTTGCCGTGCGCCATCCGGCGGCGCAGCGCCTCGGCCGTCATGTCGACCAGCTCTACCTGGTCAGCGGCGCGGACCACGGCGTCTGGCAGCGTCTCGCGCTGCGGCACGCCGGTGATCTGCTCGACCACGTCGGTGACGGATTCCAGGTGCTGGACGTTGACCGCGGAAATCACGTCGATGCCCGCGTCGAGCAGCTCGGCGACGTCCTGCCAGCGCTTCTCGTGCCGCGAGCCGGGCACGTTGGTGTGGGCAAGCTCGTCGACCAGCGCGATCTGCGGTTTGCGGGCGAGCACCGCGTCGAGGTCCGTCTCTTCCCACTCGCTGCCCCGGTAGGCCAGCTTCCTGCGGGGCACGATCTCGAGTCCGTCGATGAGAGCGGCCGTCTGCGGCCGGCCGTGCGTCTCGGCGAACGCGACCACCACGTCCGCCCCGCGTTCCGCCCGCCGGTGCCCCTCGTTGAGCATGGCGTACGTCTTTCCGACGCCGGCGGCGGCACCGAGATATATCCGCAGCTGCCCTCGGGGCGTGCGGCCCTCGCTGTATCCGGCCATACTTCTAATAGTGCGGCATCCCCGCAGGTCACCAAGGCCAGCCTAACGATATCCATGCGGACTGCACCGGGATAGGGTCTGGGCCCGTAGGCCGGCGCCTCCTGCGACGGCTCGCTGGCGGATGTCCGGGCCTGCTCGGCGGGGATCGGGACGTAGCGCTTCCCGGCTGCTGGCATGATCGAAGACATGAGTCTTGTGAAGATCAACGCAATCACGGTCTCCGCGGACAGCGGAGACGAGCTGGCCCGGCGGTTCGCCGCCCGCGCTGGCGCGGTCGACGGGCAGGCGGGCTTCGAGGGTTTCGAGCTGCTCAAGCCGACCGATGACCGGACCACCTGGCTGGTGGTGACCCGGTGGAAGGACGAGGAGTCCTTCAACGCCTGGGTGTCCTCGCCCTCGTTCGCGCACGGGCACCGGTCGGAGTCGGAGCGAAAGGGCGGCGAAGCGCCCAAGCCGGTCGGCGTGCACAGCGAGCTGTGGTCCTACGAGGTCGCGGGCGGCTCAGCCGGCGCGGCTTCCTGACCCCCACTTCCTATCAGTTAGGGCCGCCGACTCATCTTCCTATCACTTCGGATCATTTTCCCGTCCTTTTTGTCCGGGTATGTGACTACCTAACTGATAGAAAGTGGAGAAAGCGGTTCTAAGTGATAGGAAGTGGCGAGCCCGCCGCGGGCGGCGAAGGGCCCCATGACGGCAACGCAGGGTGACGGAGCCGACGGTCCGTTCGGCGGGCTGTGCGGGAGTTAGTGCTTGCGCCAGGTGACGAAGAAGTCGCGGGCCTGCTGGGTCCACAGGGGGATGGCCGCGGCGACGCCGAGCGCCCAGGTGAGGAGGGTGGTGAAGCGGGCGCCGGGGTCGTTGTGCGTGCGCAGCAGGACTAGCAGCATGACCACGGTGTACAGGCCGAGGAGCACCGTTCCTGCGACCCGGGTCCAGCCGCGGCCGCGGCGGCAGAACACCGCGATGATGATCCAGCAGACCAGGCCGAGGATGTCGGCCAGGAAAGCGATCGCGGCGATCCCCGCCATCTGATTCGCCACGCTCTGCACGGCCGGGCGCCGCGCGTCGTCGGCGGCGGCGCTGTAGCGGTTGAAGACCATCAGGCTGGTGATGAGCGCGGCGACGGTGGCCACGAAGCCCGCGTACATCAGCCGCAGCGAAGTGTGCACGGCGCCGGGGATCTCCGAGCTGCCGGGGTTCCGGCTGCCCAGGCGGTACTGGGCGAGCGCGTCCCCGCCGCCGATGCCGCCGGGGCCGATGCCCCCGGCCCCGATGCCGCCGGGTCCGCTCGGGCCGCCGCCCGCCGAGTAGGGCAGCCCGCCGCCCGGCTGTGGTGCCCAGGTCGGGGGCCCGTTCTGTCCGCCGTACTGCGGGTACGGGGTCGCAGGCGTTCCCTGGCCCGGCGGGGCGGCATACGACTGCCCGGTGTACGGCCCGCCGTAGGGAGCAGGCGACTGCGGCTGCGCGGCTGCCATGTAGCCGTCGGAGATCATCGGGGCGTGCCCGGTGGCACCGGACAGCGGGCCTGAGCCCGGGGTCGCCAGGGCCGTTGGTGTGCGCTCGGCCGGCGCCGGCGAGGCCGCCGCCATCCCGCCAGGACCGAACATGCCGCCCGACCCGGACAGGCCGCCTGGCCCGGTGGTCTGCGTCGCCCCTGTCATGCCGGGCGAGCCGGTGAACGAGGCGGGCACCGCGGGCGGCGGTGTCAGCCCGGCCGGCGTCTGCGCGGCCTGCTCGGCGGCGATGACCCGGGCAACCGACTCGGGCCAGAATGAGCCGAGCGTCGCCGCGGTGGCCGGGCCGAGGGCATTGATCATGCCGATCAGCTGGAGCGGGTCCGGCCGCTCGGCTGGATTCTTCTTCAGGCAGGCGGTGATGAGCTGGTGCAGCGCGGGCGGCACCGCGCTCAGGTCAGGTTCTGTCCTGACCACCCGGTAAAGGATTGACGCGGCGGTCCCGTCGCCGAACGGGGCGCTCCCTGTGGTCGCGTAGGCGAGCACGCAGCCGAGCGAGAAGATGTCGCTCGGCGGGCCCGACGCCAGGCCTTCCGCCTGCTCGGGCGACATGTAACCGGGGGTTCCGATCACCATCCCGGCCGAGGTCAGCTGGGTGCCCTGG